>JAFUMF010000159.1 GCA_017482945.1 Lachnospiraceae bacterium | reverse complement strand
TACGAAAAAGAGACAGAGAAAGGCACCTGCGGGATAACCCGTCAGGTGCCTCTTTTTGTATGACATACAAATAAACCACCTGCTATGCAGGTGAGTTCCCAGAAAGCTTTAGCTCAAAGAAAAACTCCCGCAAGAAGTATGTAAAGGTTCGCCAACCATACAACGGACTACGGGAGTGTATCCATAAAAGGATATAAGTATTATATTATAGAATAATACAATTTACAATTTGAACTATGGTAGAAAGAAGCATTAAATTCGAAGAATGGCGAAGCAAAGAGTGCAAATGGCAGATTTTTATCGATAAGCCTTTAGGCTTAGCTGGTATCCCAGGCTTATAGCCGCAGAGCAAACCACCGGCTAAGCCGGTGGTCATGATTTTTTCACAGATCATTCGTTTCCTATTCTCTTCCCATCTGCTTTTTCTTCACCAAGATGAATGCAAAAAAAGCTCAAGTCTTTCGACTTGAGCTTTTCGTGCGGAAGATGGGACTTGAACCCACACGAGAATACACCCACAAGATCCTTAGTCTTGCTCGTCTGCCAATTCCGACACTTCCGCGTACCGTTGTTTCGTTTCCTCAACAACAAAACAGATTATAACATCACATTCCGGATTCGTCAACACTTTTTTTTTAAAAAAATTCATTTTTTCGCGGCTGCATTTCTACAGCCGCGAATGATCCCATTAGAATTATTTGCCTTCCAGCTTGTCCAGCATGTCCCAAACACCAAGCATATACATAACGCCAAGTGCACGGTCATAGAGACCATAACCCGGACGAACGCTTCCCGGTCCCTCATTCCAGAGGTGGCGGCCATGGTCCGGACGGATATAACCTTCGAAACCGCAGTCATGGTATGCTTTCAGGATATCAAGGATACCTGTGTCACCATCGCAGTCACGGTGGCTTGCCTCAGAGAAGTCACCATTCTCGAAGTGTTTTACGTTACGGATATGAGCAAATGCGATACGGTCGCAGTGCTTGCGAACGATCTCAGCAACATTGTTCTTCGGATTTGCGCCTAAGCTTCCGGAGCACAGTGTCAGACAGTTGTACGGATCGTCTACCATAGAAACGAAGCGATCGATGCTCTCTGCATCTACAAGGAGACGCGGAAGTCCGAAGATATCCCATGGCGGATCGTCCATGTGGATCGCCATCTTGATATCACACTCTTTACATGTCGGCATAATTGCCTCGAGGAAATATTTCAGGTTCTCCCATAATACTTCTTTTGTCACCGGTGCATAAGCTGCGAATAATTCGTCAAGCTTCGCCATACGCTCCGGCTCCCAACCTGGGAATGTAAGTCCGCCGAGGTTGTTTAAGATATAATCTGCCATTTCCTTCGGATCGTTGTGGATACGGCTCTTCTCATAGAAAAGTGCTGTAGAACCATCTCCTACCGGGTGGAACAGATCAGTACGTGTCCAGTCGAAGATCGGCATGAAGTTGTAGCAGATAACTTTAACGCCGAATTTGGACAGGTTGCGGATTGTCTGGATGTAGTTCTCGATATATTTGTCGCGAGTCGGAAGACCGATCTTAATGTCGTCATGAACGTTCACGGACTCTACAACATCCATATTGAAACCGTACGGTTCAAGCTGTTTCTGCACTTCTGCGATTTCTTCTACTTCCCAGACTTCGCCCGGCATTTTGTTGTGAAGCGCCCAGACAATGCTGGTAACTCCAGGAATCTGTTTGATATCGGAAAGGCTGATCTTATCGTTGCCTTCGCCATACCAGCGGAAACCCATTTGCATTGGCATATGAAATCCTCCTTATTGTGATTTTTTCAGTTCAAAATCAACTAACATGTTAATTATAGCATAGAATATCCCTTTTGACAATGGCGGACTAAAATTTACCAGTTCATTCCACATTTTTTAACAGTTGACAAATGAACGTTTCCATACTATAATATTACAAGTTGATAACAAATCAATGAGATGCAGAAGTGGCGGAATTGGCAGACGCGTACGGTTCAGGTCCGTATGGTAGCAATACTGTGTGGGTTCAAGTCCCATCTTCTGCACGAATGAGAGAAGCTGAAATACAGCTTCTCTTTTTTTATTTCCATACAAGTTTCCATAGAAAAACAAAAACGCTGTTCCGTTTCCGGCATGACACCGAAATCAGAACAGCGTATTTTTATCATTCTTAAATTACTTAAGGTTAGCCTTTGCAAGCTCAGCTAATTTAGCGAAACCTTCAGCGTCGTTGATAGCCATATCGGATAATACCTTACGGTTCATAACAACACCAGCGTTCTTTAAGCCGAACATGAACTTGCTGTAGGAAAGACCGTTGATTCTAGCTGCAGCGTTGATACGAGCGATCCAGAGCTGTCTGAACTGTCTCTTTCTCTCTTTTCTGCCAACGTAGGAGCTTGTTAATGCTCTCATTACGGACTGTTTTGCTACTCTATACTGTTTGGAACGAGCGCCTCTGTAACCTTTAGCCAGTTTCAGAACTCTGTTATGTCTCTTTTTGGCACCTAAGCCACCTTTAATTCTTGCCATCGCTTATTTCCTCCTATTCTTCTTCCCGAATTATAAGTACGGTAAAATCTTCTTCATTACTTTTGCGTTTGTTGCATCAGTAACGATGTCTTTTCTAAGATTTCTCTTACGTTTTGTAGACTTCTTAGTTAAGATATGAGACTTATAAGCTTTGCTTCTTACTAACTTACCTGTTCCAGTTTTTTTGAAACGCTTTGCAGCTGCTCTGCTTGTTTTCATTTTAGGCATTGTAGTTTCCTCCTTAAAATTATCCCTATTTTTTTGCAGTTAAAAACATTACTAAGCTTCTTCCTTCTACCTTGGAAGGCTTATCTACGACTGCGACGTCGGAAAGCTTCTCAGCGAAATCATCGAGAATGTACTTAGTCTGGTTCATGTGAGCAATCTCACGTCCACGGAAACGAAGAGTTACTTTAACTTTGTTTCCTTTTTCAAGGAACTTTCTTGCGGAACCAATCTTAGTATTTAAGTCGGTAACATCGATGTTCGGGGAAAGACGAACTTCTTTAACCTCGATCACTTTCTGTTTCTTTTTCGCTTCTTTCTCTCTACGGAGCATCTCGTATTTGTACTTACCGTAGTCGATAATCTTGCAAACCGGCGGCTTTGCTGTCGGCGCAATCTTCACCAGGTCTAACTCTGCATCCTTTGCCATTTTATAAGCATCCTTTGCAGACATAATTCCCAGCTGCTCTCCATTTTCTC
>JAFUMF010000158.1 GCA_017482945.1 Lachnospiraceae bacterium | reverse complement strand
CTCCAAAAATGCGGCGTGGACTATTTTGATTTCTACTTATTACATAATGTCAATGAGAATTCGATCCGCAATTACAAAGATCCGCAGTGGAAGATGGTGGAGTATTTTAGGGAGCAGAAGCGCCTTGGAAGAATCAAGCATCTCGGTTTTTCCAGCCATGGACGGATCGATAACCTGAAGGAATTTTTAGATTACTGTGGCGATGACATGGAATTCTGTCAGATTCAGCTGAACTATCTTGACTGGACATTGCAGGATGCGAAGACGAAGTACGAGCTGCTGACAGAGCGTGGCATCCCGGTCTGGGTCATGGAGCCGGTGCGCGGAGGAAAACTTGCGGCGCTCTCTGATGAAGATACCGCCAAATTAAAAGCCCTTCGTCCGGAGGAATCCGTAGCATCCTGGGGCTTCCGTTTCCTGATGGACCTTCCGAATGTGACCATGGTGCTCAGCGGCATGTCCAATCTGGCGCAGATGGAAGATATTGTGAAGACATTCTCCGAAATGAAGTCCCTTACAGAAGAAGAGAAAGATCTGTTGTTTGATATTGCAGATGGAATGAAGAATTCGATTCCGTGTACAGCCTGTCGTTATTGTTGCGAGGGATGTCCAATGGGCCTGGATATTCCGATGTTACTGTCGTTGTACAACGAGGCACGTTTCGCGCCGAGTTTGAATATCAGCATGCGCGTGGAAGCAATTCCGGAGGATAAACAGCCGTCTGCATGTATCGGTTGTGGAAAATGTGCAAAGAGCTGCCCGCAGATGATCGATATTCCGAAGGCGATGAAGGACTTCGCGGAGATGATCAAGACCATGCCGAGCTGGGCCGAGGTGTGCAGACAGAGAGAAGAAGCTGCGCTTAAGGCAAAAGGAATCAAGTAAAGTTCTATCAGAAAGTGAAAGGAACGAAAAATTCCATATTTCATATATTTGGAAATATGGAAACATACCATAACACATATTTTACAAATAATCAACCTTCCTCTATAAAATGATAAATAGATGAGTCGGCAATCGCAATCGTTCGCGGCATTTATGATGAAGAGTGCCTGAATCTGGCGAAAGCGTTGCATGAGGGCGGCGTGAACCTTCTGGAAGTCACCTTCGACCAAAAGAGCCATGAAGAACGCCTTCGGACTGTAAGTACCATCCGTATGCTGGTGGAGACCTTAGGCGATACAATGGCATTTGGTGCCGGAACAGTGACAACCGTAGAGATGGTAGAAATGGCAAAGGAAGCCGGTGCCCAGTTCATTATTTCACCGGATACGAATGAAGATGTAATTAAAGCGACTTTGAAGAATCATATGGTATCAATTCCGGGCGCATTGACTCCAACAGAAATTGCGCAGGCACATCGATTTGGCGCTGATTTTGTAAAGGTGTTCCCGGTATCAAATCTTGGCGTTTCCTATATTAAAAATGTAACTGCACCACTGAGTCATGTGCGCATGCTCGCTGTTGGTGGCGTTGATGGCAGCAATGTGGCAGATTATTTTGCGGCCGGAGCTGTCGGCGTAGGCGTGGCAGGCTGTCTGTTTAAGAAAGACTGGGTCAAAGCAGGAGAATGGGACCGTATTACCGATGCAACACGCACGTTTGTAGAAAAATTGTAATCATATGTGACGACGCGCGACATCATGAAGCAGAAATAAGTTAGAAAAAGAGCATGACCAGATGAGTTTTGGTCATGCTCTTTCAAATTTAGATTTAAGCTATTGATATAGCAGATTGTCCGGGAGCTCTGCGGCTTGCTCTAATAAATAATCTCGGAACAATCGCAATGCCGGAGATATGTATTTGTTTTCATCCCACAGAACATAGGATGTTGTCTTTAGCGAAGGACTCACAAGAGGAATGACCTTCGTATTGGGACGGAAACGACCGGCCCAGGAGAGGGCAGGAGCCAGGGCAATTCCCATATTTTCAGAAATATATTTTCGGACAAAGTATTCGTCATCGCAGATGTACGGAATATTTGGTTCAAATCCACAGATGCGACATTGCGTCTGGGTAATATTGTGCTGCGCCGACTGAGGAGATGCGGCGATAAATTTTTCTCCCTGTAAGTCTTCCAGACACAGCGTTTCCTTGTTTGCAAGAGGATGGCTCTCATGCAGTGCAACGATGATTTCTTCTTTGATTAGCGGCTTAAAGGAAAGCATTTGCCTGTAGTGCTGTTCGGAAGAAATGCATAAATCATAATTCTTTTCCTGTCCGGTATAGTAACTGTGAGAGATGGAAAAATTCACATCCGGATACATACTGGAAAACTTTGAAACGCAGCTCAGAACAAATCTACGGTTTTCTAAGACAAGAAGACTGATCTGGCCCGCAATTTTATTTTGGTCTTCCGTTATGATCTTGACACCATTGTCTAAGGCATTCAGGGCAATTTCCACATGATTTAAAAATATCTGGCCATTGGCGTTTAAGTAGATGCGTCCGTTCTGGCGGTCGAATAATTTGATATTTCCCAGTTCCTTTTCAAGACGCGCGATTGTCTGGGACATTGCCGGCTGCGGGATCTGGTGATGTTGGGCAGCTTTTGTGATGCTCCCACATTTTGCTACGGTATAGAAATAACGAAGTTGTAAAAGCTCCATACGATCTCCCCCTCTGGTAAATTAATACTACCATATCATATATTGGATAATATGGCAATATACCAAATTCCATATTTTACATTGTCTGATATTTGTAATAGAATTGTATTATATCGTAGTATAGAAGAAAGGAGGAACCTATGGAGCTTGTGATCCTTGCGGGGATGCCCGCATCAGGAAAAACAACCTTTTCCCTGAAACTCAGTGCCGTATTGGGATATCCGGTTCTGGAGAAGGATGCGATCAAAGAAGAGCTTTTTGATGTCATTGGATTCGAGAATTATGACGAGAAAAGGCGGATGGATACCGCTGCTACTGCAGTTCTGCTTCGAAGTGCAGATGCCCTGTTAGAGAGTGGACAGTCCCTGATTCTTGTGAATAACTTCCGCAAAGATGCAGAACAGGATGTGGAAAAGCTGCTGGAAAAACACCACTGCCGATGTGTGTTTGTCTTTTTTGGCGGTGATGGCGATGTGTTTTATAAACGATATGTTGAGCGTGACAATTTACATTTACGCCATCTTGGTCATGTTTTGCAGGAACATTATCCGCCTCATCCCGGCGATGCTCTGGAACACACGATGACGCGAGAGGAATTTGCGGAAAAGTTTGAAAAACTGGGCATGAACGAGTTCCATGTAAATGGTATCTGTCGTATTGACGTAGATGCTACATACCCAGAACGGCTGGACACGGATGACCTGATCCATCAAATTCAGGAAATTCTGCAACCGTAGGAGGAAAAGGATAATCATGAAGAAAAAAGTCGCATAAATGACACGCCATCATGCGTCTCTGATCTGTGATGAGGCTAGAAACATGCTGCTTGACGCGGGATTCGAGATTGTCAGCAACGACACGGGCCGCATTCTTTCTCGTGAGGAGCAAAAGGAATTGATCCGCGATGCCTATGCCATCATTGCAGGTACGGAGAAATATGACAGAGAGATGCTGACGGGCTGTGATCAGCTTAAAGTTGTGACTCGCTTCGGCGTTGGCACAGATAATTTTGACCTTCAGGCCATGAAAGAGATGGGGATTCAGGTCGGAGTCATTGCCAATCATAATGCCGTTGCAGAATTTACTTTAACTCTGATTCTTACAGCTATGAAGAATCTGCCGCGTTATGACTGTGTGGTACGACAGGGAAAGTGGAGCCGGTTCCCGATGCGTGAACTGAGCGGTAAAACGGTAGGAATTGTAGGATTTGGCAGGATCGGACGCCGACTGGCGGAACTGCTCACCGGTTTTGGCATGACGATTCTTGCTTATGATCCGTATATGAACGACGAGGCCGCAAAGGAGAGGAACGTGACACCAGTCAGTCTCGATGAATTGTTACAGAAGTCGGATGTCGTATCACTTCACCTTCCGTCTACGAAGGAGAATGTACATCTGATCAACGCTGAGACGATAAGCAAAATGAAAGATGGCGCTTATCTGATCAACACGTCTCGTGGAACACTGGTAGATGAAAAGGCTCTGTATGAGGCTTTAGTAAGTGGAAAGCTTGCTGGCGCCGGACTTGATGTATATGAGAAAGAGCCGGTTACGGAGGACAATGCGTTGTTTAAACTGGAAAATAACGTGCTTGCGCCTCATGTATCTGCTTTGACTTATGAGACAAATTACAATGGCGGAATTATCTGCGCGGAGTCGATTATCCGGGTGGCGCGCGGGGAGAAACCAATGTATTCACTTTGGTAAAATATTCCAAAGATTTATTGCTCGGAATGAGCTATAAATAAAATACTATATAACGATTGAGGAGGAAGAAATATGAAGAAAAAAATGTTAGCAGTTCTGCTTACAGCTACAATGGCACTTTCAATGACAGCCTGTGGTTCAAGCCAGACAACTGAGACAACAACCGCTGCAGCAGAAACAACAGCAGCCAGTGTAGAGCAGGCAACAACTGCTGCGGCAGAAACAACAGCCGCTGCTGCCGAAGTTACATATCAGGAAGATGTAGTGGTTGGTATGTCCACGTCTGTTACTGCGATTGATATTCATGAGACAGCAACAACCGGTATTTTCTACCTTGTTGAGATGACACATGATAAACTTATGACTGTTGACTCTCTGACACATGAATTTTCCCCGGCTCTTGCATCTGAATGGGAATGGATCAGCGACACAGAATTAAAGCTCAAATTGAGAGAGGATGCTGTATTCCACAACGGTGAGAAATTTACAGCAGATGACGTTGTATTTACATTTGATCGTATCAAAGCACACGAAGGCAGCACAGCAGCTACAAAAGCAGCAGCTCTTGACAGCATTGAAGTAGTGAATGACTACGAGATTATCATGAAATTAAAAGAAGTCAATGTAGACTGGCTGGATATTCTTGCATACAATACTTGCATTATCATGAACCGTGAAGCTGTAGAAGCGGACAATGTAAATGGCCCGGCATGCGGAACAGGTCCATGGGTTCTTAATGAGTATGTTGCCAATGATTACACCACAGTAAAAGTAAATGAAAATTACTGGGGAGAGGTTCCGACAGCAAAGAATCTGAAGCTGACATATATTCCGGAGGACGCATCTCGTCTTGTTGCTCTTGAAACAGGAGAAATCGATGTGGCGATGAATATTTCTGATACAGATATCGAATATGTAAAAAACAATGAGAATCTTGAGTATGTTGGAATTTCCGTAGGCACATGTAACTACCTGGCATTCGATAGTTCCGAGGCACCTGGAGACAATCAGGATCTGAGACTTGCATTTGCATATGGTCTTGATAAACAGGAGATTATTGATATCGCAAAGATGGGCCTTGGAGAGGTTGCAGTATCCAACTGGGGTAAATATACATATGGTCTTGACGCCGACATGGAAGACTATGGCTATAATCCAGAGAAGGCGAAAGAGCATCTGGCAGCATCTGGTATCAGCGAAATCACAATCTCCTGCAGAAGTAACTTCGCAGATGTAGCGACTGTTATTCAGGATCAGATGAGTGAAATCGGTTTAACCGTGAATATCAATGAAGTAGAAGCAGCAGCGCTGACTGCAATGTCTAAATATGCAGTTCATGAGCATGAAGCAATGCTTTACAATTATGGATGGGGCGTATTCGGTGATGACTGTCGTTCTCCGTTCTATAAAGACAGTAACGTAAACAAAGCGCGCATCTATAATGAAGAAATTATGGAATTAGTGGATTCTGCGAAAGAAGAATTTGACGAAACAAAGCGAATCGAGATGTATCATAAGATTCAGGCAATCAACCATGAACAGGCTTATTATATTCCGCTTTACTATAGCGCATCAAAAATGGCGACAAAAGATGATGTAGATGGAATTAACTGGGATCCGATTGGTATGTATGACTTTAGTTATATCCGTGTTCCTGTAAAATAATGTTTTTTGGGCCGCCACTCGTGGTGGCCCTTTTTGCAAAAGGAGGGTAAACATGCTTCGATATATATTGAAACGTTTACTGATGCTGATCCCTGTCACGCTTGGTGTATCATTTCTGATCTACGGATGTATGGAACTGGCGGCCGGTGATCCAATTTCAATGATCGCGCCGGATGCAACGGGAGAAGCATATGAAGCTTTGAAGATTAAATATGGATACGACAAATCTGTATTTTATCGATACTTTTTGTATATCTCAAATTTCTTACGGGGTGATCTGGGAACTTCCATTAGTATGAATAAGCCTGTACTGGAGTTATACATGACAGCACTTCCGAATACGATCCAGCTGGCAGTGACGGCAGTTATTTTTGGACATCTGATCGCTATCCCGCTTGGTATTATTTCAGCGGTAAAACGTGGTACCGTAATCGATAACTGCAGTCTGGCTGTTGCACTGGTCGGTGTTTCCATGCCGAACTTCTGGGCAGGATTGCTATTGATCCTTATGTTTTCGCTAGGCCTTGGGTGGCTGCCATCCTATGGTAATACAGCAGGAATCAAAAGTTTGATCCTTCCTGCGATCACTCTGGGACTGGATTGTACAGCTTCACTTACTCGAACAACACGTTCCAGTTTGATCGATATCATTCATCAGGATTATCTGCATACTGCAAGAGTAAAGGGCGTTTCTGAAAAAATTGTAATTATAAAGCATGCGCTAAAGAATGCGCTGATACCGATCCTTACAGTTTCGGGTATGCAGCTTGGAGGTACCTTAGGTGGTTCGATCGTAACAGAGACCGTTTTTGCATGGCCGGGAGTTGGCCGTCTGTTAATTGAAGCGATCAATCAGCGAGATGTACAATTGGCGACCGGTTGTATTTTAATGACAACGATTCTGAAATGTTTGATTCAGCTGGTAGTCGATGTCCTCTATGCTTATGTGGATCCTAGAATTAAAGCACAATCTACAAGGGGGAAGAAAAAAGCATGAATGAAAAGACTCTTGTATCAAAACAGTATCAAAAGGTAAATCGATTCCGGGAATTATGGCATCGATTATCACAAAATAAAGGAGCAATGCTCGGACTTGCATTTATCATCATATTGGTGATCGTTGCAGTGACAGCAGATCTTTGGATCGACTATGAAACTCAGGTAATTGCAGTCAACGGAAAAGAAGCAATGCAGCATCCAAATGCCAATCACTGGATGGGTACCGATAAATTTGGTCGAGATATCTTTTTAAGACTGATTTATGGTTCCCGTTACTCACTGGCAGTTGGATTTGTAGCCGTTTTAATCAGTTTAGGAGTTGGTGTTGTTCTTGGCGCATTTGCCGGCTACATTGGCGGACAGACAGATATTCTGATCATGCGCTGTCTCGATATTTTTGATGCGGTTCCTACGATTTTGTTAGGTGTCGTAATTGTTTCCGCATTGGGACAAAGTACATTGAACTTAATGCTGGCGGTAGGTCTTGCCAGCGCACCGGGATTTGCGAAGGTAACGCGAGCAGCAGTGATGACAACTTGTAATAATGAATATGTACAGGCGGCCAGAGCCCTTGGATTATCTGAGATGCGAATCATCTTCTTACATGTACTGCCGAACTGTCTTTCTCCGATCATTGTTCAGGTAACAATGAAGATCGGTAATGCGGTTGCCAGTGCGTCTACCTTAAGTTTCCTGGGCCTTGGCGTTCCGGCACCGGCTCCGGAGTGGGGCTCCATGCTTTCTCAGGGCCGAGATTATATTCGTGGCTATAGCTATATGACGTTCTTCCCAGGCCTGGCGATCATGTTGGTCGTGTTAGCGTTTAACTTACTGG
>JAFUMF010000016.1 GCA_017482945.1 Lachnospiraceae bacterium | reverse complement strand
CATAGCTTTAATAATATTGGCGGAGTCGGTACAGCGGTATATGGCCATTATATTTCTGATCCTGGTCAGTTCGCACTGTATGACAGAATCGATATTCTCGGAACATACATGGCATATAAGAATTACGCGGTGGGCGAAGACGGAATGCCGGTATCCGATGATGAGATGTATGAGATTGTGAATCTGTATTTCGACTGGGAGTACGCGCTGACCTCCAAGCGGGAAATTACCGTTATGATGCATGTGGATGGAAGCGAGGAGAAGGTGGAAGAGAAGCTTCCGAAGGGCACGAAGTTCAGACCGAGAAGAACAGACGGTGAGACTGTGGTCGAGATGGAACTGGAGGACGGAAGACGCTGCGACATCCATGTGGAACGAGGAGAAGATGAGTATATCTTCTATATTAATGGTGTCAGTGAGTATGACTGTTTTGGAGATGTTCCGTATGCAGGATAGAGATATGATGTTCGGGAATTAATATTAAGAAAAAAGATTAACGTAAAAAAATTCTCAGATTGACTGATTGACATTCGAAAGAATGCGAGCTATAATCTCAATCGATTCAGGAAGGGCGGTGAATCCGCCCTTTTTGTATGTTCTTTTTTATGTTAAAGCAGTAGCACAAAGCTAGAGTAGCAAAATAACAAAAGGAAAGGAGTGCCGGTCTTACCCGAAGGCCGGTAAACAAAGAAATGGGAGCAATGGCAGCAAAAGATAAGAATGTCAGCAAGCTGATCAAGCAGGTGCTGATTATTGTATTCGGACTTACAATTTATGCGTTTGGTGTAGCGATGTTCGTACTTCCGCTTGATATGATCGCGGCAGGAACGACCGGTATGGCGCTTCTTGCACAGAGACTGTGGGGGATTCCGATTTCCACATTTGTCGGTGCCTTCAATATTTTGATGTTCGGCCTTGGCTGGCTGGAACTTGGAAAAACGTTTGCGTTGACAACCTTGGTAGCGACGTTCTACTATCCGGTCATGCTGGATGTGGCGATCGCAGTGGTCGGTGACATGGTCATTACAACAGACCCAATGCTTAGTGCGATCTTTGCGGGTCTTTTGATCGGTTTCTCACTTGGTATCGTAATCAAGGCAGGCGCTTCCACCGGTGGTATGGACATTCCGCCGCTTGTGTTGAAAAAGCGTTTTGGAATTCCGGTATCTGCGACGATGTATTTCTTCGATGCGGTAATTCTTGTTGCACAGATGCCGTTCGGTGATAAAGAGCGTATCCTTTATGCACTGATCATGGTCATGATCTACACCATGGTGCTGGATAAGGTGCTCATGATGGGTTCCAAACAGATCCAGGTGAAGATCTTCAGTGAGAAATATGAGGAAATCAGCAAGGCGATCCAGGAAAAAATGGACCGCGGTACCACACTTCTCAATATGGAAGGCGGACATTCCAGAAAGAAATCCATGGCGATCCTTTCTATTGTATCCGGTCGTGAACTGTCCAAAATCAATGATATCGTCATGGAAATTGATGAGAGCGCATTCATGATCGTAAACCAGATCGGAGAGGTTCGCGGACGTGGTTTTACACTCACAAAGAAGTACGAATAGACACAACTTTGCGACAACTTAACAAAATAAAGAAATAACTATGGGCTGCGAAAGAAAAAAAACTCGCAGCCTTTTTGTATTTAAATCTGTACAATTTTTCCTTTTTCAGCCAAAAATGACTTGAAATTTGATACTTTACAGAGTATGATTATATAAGGCAGAAATTTGGTTTTCGTCAATTTTATAATAATGGAGGACAGCAAAAATGACTAATTCAGCAATGAACAGAATCAACTTATTGCTTGATGACAGCAGCTTTGTTGAGGTTGGTGCGTATATGACTGCCAGAAGCACAGACTTCAATATGCAGGCTCAGGAAACTCCTGCAGATGGCGTTGTTACTGGTTACGGTACAATTGAGGGAGCTCTTGTATATGTTTATAGCCAGAACGCAGCAGTTATGGGTGGTTCTGTAGGTGAAATGCACGCAAAGAAAATCGAGAACATCTATGCAATGGCCATGAAGATGGGCGCTCCGGTGATCGGTCTTATTGACTGTGCAGGTTTAAGACTTCAGGAAGGTATGGATGCTCTTGATGGTTTCGGCAAACTTTATGCTTGCCAGACTATGGCTTCCGGCGTTATCCCGCAGATTCAGGCAGTTTTCGGTAACTGCGGCGGCGGTATGGCAGTGGCTTCTGCAATGGCAGACTTCACATACATGGAAGACAATGCAAAATTATTCGTAAACGCTCCGACTGTAATTGTAGAGAATAAAGCAGACAACTCCACAGCCAAATATCAGGCAGAGGAGTCCGGCAATGTTTGTGCTACAGGCACAGAGGAAGAGATCCTTTCCCAGATCCACACACTCGTTTCCATTCTTCCGGCAAACAACGAGGATGATATGTCCTACGATGAGTGTGCAGACGATCTCAACAGAATGGTAGAAGGTATCGAGGCTTACACAGGTGACACAGCTCTTGCACTTGCAATGATCTCCGATAACAACTTCATCATCGAAATGAAGAAAGACTATGCTCCGAGCATGGTTACAGCATTCATCCGTTTAAACGGCGCAACAGTTGGCTGCGTAGCTAATCGCACAGAGTCCTACGTTGGCGGTGAGAAGGTTGCTACTTATGACAGCGGTGTAACAGCTATGGCATGTGAAAAGGCAGCAGATTTCGTTAACTTCTGTGACGCTTTCGAAATCCCGGTACTTACACTTGTTAATGTTAACGGCTACAAGAACTGCCCGATGAACGAGAAGAAGATCGCGAAGGCAGCAGCAAAATTAACACATGCATTTGCTAACGCAAGTGTTCCGAAAGTAACTGTTGTTTGCGGTACAGCATTCGGTACAGCAGGACTTGCTATGAACAGCAAATCCATCGGCGCTGATATCGTTTACGCTTGGGAGAAAGCTTCTATCGGTATGATGGATGCTACACCGGCAGTTAAGATCATGTACGCAAAAGAAATCGCTGAGTCCCAGAACGCAGCAGCTCTGATCAAAGAGAAGGCAGCTGAGTACACAGCAATGCAGGCAAGCGCTATGGCAGCAGCAAGAAGAGGATATGTTGACGATATCATCAAGGCAGCTGAGACAAGACAGCGCGTAATCGCAGCATTCGAAATGCTGTTCACAAAGAGAGAGGATCGTCCGTCCAAGAAGCACGGCACAATCTAATACGAGGTGGCAGATATATGAAACAGAATATTAAGAGACTCTGGGTTGCTCTTTGCATGATGGTATGTCTGTTTGCTCTAGTTGGCTGTTCTAACGCTGATGACGCTCAGACAGAAATTGATGCTGCAGTAGTTTCCAATATGCAGATGCTTGCTGAAAACTATATTACTGAATTCAGCAAATTAACTGCAGAGGATCTGACAAATCAGATTGCAACAGCTCAGAAGAGTAAAGATTCTGTGATGGAAACAGCATTTACATCCTGGGAAT
>JAFUMF010000157.1 GCA_017482945.1 Lachnospiraceae bacterium | reverse complement strand
GTTCGAGACCATGTACGAGACAAACGGTGTTGGTATCGCAGTACCGCAGGTAGGCGTATTAAAGCGCATCGTATGTATGGACGTTGGCTATGGCAACCAGTATGTAATGATCAATCCGGAAATCATCGAGCTCTCCGGTGAGCAGACTGGTATGGAAGGCTGCTTAAGCGTACCGGGCAAACGCGGCCAGGTTACAAGAGCCAACTATGCAAAAGTAAAAGCGCTCAACGAGAACATGGAAGAAATCATCATCGAAGGCGAAGAACTTCTTGCAAGATGCATCCAGCACGAGTGTGACCACTTAGACGGCATTCTCTACGTTTCCAAGGTAGAGGGTGAGCTGGTTGACAAAGAAGTGGATGAGGACGAGGACGAAGAATAATATGAAGATCGTTTTTATGGGAACACCAGACTTTGCGGTCCCGACTCTGGAATCCCTCATGAAGGGAGGCCATGAGGTCATCGCGGCTGTGACACAGCCGGATAAGCCGAAGGGACGCGGAAAGGCAGTCCTTATGACTCCGGTAAAAGAAAAAGCGCTGGAATACGATATCCCGGTGTACCAGCCGGTGAAGGCGCGCGATCCGGAATTCATCGCACTTTTAGAAGAAATGAACCCGGATTGCATCGTTGTCGTTGCATTTGGCCAGATTCTTCCAAAGGCAGTTTTAGACATCCCGAAATACGGCTGTATCAATGTCCATGCGTCCCTGCTCCCGAAATACCGCGGAGCGGCTCCGATCCAGTGGGCTGTGATCGACGGCGAGGAAAAGAGTGGTGTTACGACCATGCTCATGGATGAAGGATTGGATACCGGCGATATGCTGGAGAAGATCGAGTATGTTCTGGATGAAAATGAGACAGGCGGAAGTCTGTTTGATAAACTTAGCACACTCGGAGGAGAATTAATTTTATCGACTCTGGAGAAAATTGAGGATGGAACGATCACACGGACTCCGCAGGGAGAATCCGTTACTTCCTATGCAAAAATGTTACAGAAGTCCATGGGTAAGATCGACTGGTCCATGGAGGCAGTAAAGATCGAGCGCCTGATCCGCGGTCTGAATCCGTGGCCGAGTGCCTACACAAGTCTAAAGGGGAAGACTGTGAAAATCTGGGCTGCCAAAGTGGAAGAGGGCCAGACGACCGGAAATCCGGGACGTGTCACTGTGACAAAAGATAAACTTCTGGTGGAGACAGGAGAGGGATTTCTTTCCATTACAGAGCTCCAGCTGGAAGGTAAAAAACGCATGGAGACAGCTGCGTTCTTGCGCGGATTTACCGTGGAAGACCAGAGTGAGTTTGAATAAGGCCGTAAAAAGGTTTACCGAAAGGAGAAATACTTATGTACGGTTATGGAATGGGCTATGGTTATGGTTTAGGTTACGGATATTTTGATCCGACCATGATCCTGGTTCTAATTGGTGTTGTTTTATCTTTGTGGGCTCAGAGCCGCGTGACTTCTACCTTCAATAAATATTCAAAGGTAAGAAGCCGCACAGGTATGACCGGCGCGGAGGCTGCGAAGAGACTGCTTCAGTCACAGGGAATCTACGATGTGACGGTGCGTCAGGTATCAGGAAATCTCACGGACCACTATGACCCGAGGACAAAGACGGTGAATCTGTCCCAGTCTGTTTATGGTTCGACGACCGTTGCTGCGATCGGTGTTGCTGCCCATGAGTGCGGACACGCCATGCAGCATGATGAAGGCTATGCACCGCTTCGTTTCAGAAGTGCGCTGGTTCCGGTCGCAAACTTCGGTTCTAAAATTTCCTGGCCGCTGATTTTGATGGGTGTGATCTTCGGAGGCCTCGGTTCTCCGCTTGTTCAGATCGGAATTTTGATGTTCACACTGGCTGTTTTATTCCAGCTCGTGACACTTCCGGTGGAGTTCAACGCCTCAAACAGAGCTGTAAAGCTTCTTGACTCCCAGGGAATCCTGGCGGGAGAAGAAGTGAGCGGAACAAGAAAAGTATTAAGCGCAGCGGCCCTCACTTACGTGGCTGCAGCCGCATCCTCTATTTTACAGCTTTTAAGACTGATCATCCTATACGGAGGAAGAAGACGTGATGATTGATACAAATAGCCGTGAAATTGTCCTGGATATCCTGATGGAAATTCTGGAAAAAGGAAATTTAAGCCATCTGGTTT
>JAFUMF010000156.1 GCA_017482945.1 Lachnospiraceae bacterium | reverse complement strand
GTCATTGCGTCTGTTACATCGCCATCTTTGGATGCAAGTTTGATTTTGAATGCCATGCTCTTCTTATCTAAACCGAGCTTCTCGCTCTCGAAGATATCAAAGAGGTCCACCTTCACGATCATCTCATCGCAAGCTGCGATTGCATCAATAATTGTACCGCACTCAACGTCTTTACCGATCACAACAGAGATATCTCTGCTGTTCTTCGCAAAGCCGGATTCCGGAACATAATTGATTGCTGCTTTGAAGAGATCTTTTAATGTGCTGTAGTCGATCTCTGCGATGAAGATCTTTGTATCTGCCTTCTTACCGCCTGCGATGTTCATCTGGTCGATGATCTCGTAGCGGAGCTGGCCGAAGTGACCGATCTTCACGCCCTTGCAGTAAACTTCTGCTGTTCTGCCCGGATGGAGATACGGAACGGTGCCTCTCTTGTATGTGAAGGACAGATCGTTGTCGGAAGCAAATGCCTCAAGAGTTTCCTTCATTGCGAAGAAATCTTCGTTTACGCCTAATGTACCAAGGCAGAGGATCTTCTTCTCAATCGGCTGCTCTGTAAGCGGAAGTGCCTTCGGAATATAAACGTTTGCTAATTCAAAGAAACGAACTTCCTCATTACCGTTCTTGATATTGTTCTCGATCACGCGAACCATGGACGGAGCCATAAGTGTTCTCATGATGCTTAAGTTCTCTGTGATCGGGTTTAATAACTCGATGACCTGACGCTCCTTTGCATCTTCCGGCATTAAGAACATGTCAAACTCGTTCTTTGCAACCATTGCGATGGTCTGAACTTCATAGTAACCCTGTGTGCAGAGGTATTCTTTCACAGAAAGCTCTTTCTTCTGTGCTGCATTGAGACCGCCGTTTGTAACCTGTGCGGCATCAAGGAATGTCGGAACAACTTTATCGTAACCGTACTCACGGATCACTTCCTCCGCGATATCTTGGTATGTCTCGATATCATCACGGTATCTCGGAACAGCCAGTGTAAGAACGCCGTCAGCCAGCTCTACCTCAAACTGCAGAGCCTCTAAGATCTTCACCATCTCTTCTTCCGGAACTTCAATACCTAATACATCGTTCACTCTGGAAGTTTCAACCTTGATCACTCTCTTCTCTGTGGAAGCGCCTGCAGTCTCATCGAAGTGGCTGGAGCTGATTTTTGCAACGCCGAGAGTCTGGGCCAGGTTCAGTGCACGTGCCATACCGCACTCTACTGTGTATTCATCAATACCTTTTTCGAATCTTGCAGCAGCGTCGGAACGAAGACCTAAGCTTCTGGATGTCTTACGAACGCTGTCTTTTAAGAACTTCGCGGACTCGAATAATACTTCTTTTGTATTCTCGGTGATCTCACTGTTTAAACCACCCATAACACCTGCGAGGCCAACTGCCTTTTCTTTATCGCAGATCAACAGATTGTTCGGATTTAATACACGAAGCTTCTCGTCTAATGTGATTAATTCCTCGTTCTCTTTTGCTCTTCTTACAACGATGGAGGAACCAGCCAGTGTGCTTAAGTCGAATGCATGCATCGGCTGACCGATCTCAACGAGAACGTAGTTTGTGATATCAACCATTGCATTGATCGCATTGTGACCAACTGCGATGAGTCTTCTCTTCATCCATAACGGAGACTCCATGTATTTTACATCGTAGATGTAGTGGCCGAGGTATCTCGGGCATACGTCTTTATCGATAACAGTCACGCTGATGTCAGCATTTGTTGTGCCATCTTCCACATAGCTCATATCCGGGTTCTTTAACGGTTTGTGTAAGAATGCTGCAACCTCTCTTGCGATACCAAGAACAGACTGACAGTCCGGACGGTTTGCTGTTACGGAGATGTCGAATAAATAGTCATCTAATTCTAAATATTCCTTGATGTCCATACCGATTGGAGCATCTTCCGCTAAGATCATGATACCGTTTACATCAGCACCCGGATACCAGTCTTTGTTGAGGTTTAACTCAGCGCCGGAGCAGAGCATGCCGTAGGACATCATGTCTACCATCTTTCTCGGCTGGATCTCAAAACCACCCGGAAGTTTTGCGCCTACTAAAGCAGCCGGAACTTTCGCGCCAACGAATACGTTGTTTGCGCCTGTTAAGATCAGATGATCCTCGCCCATAGCGCCGCAGTTTACATGGCAGATCTGTAAGTGAGTACCCTCATAGTGCTCCATGGATGTGATCTCACCAACAACGATCTTCTCGATACCTTCGCCTAAGTATTCGATACCTTCAACCTCGAAACCAGCGGAGAACAGCTTTGTCTCCAGTTCTTTGTGGGAGATATCGATGTCTACATATTCTTTTAACCAGCTATATAAAACTTTCATTTCTCTCTCCTCCGATTACGCCTTGAACTGTTTTAAGAATTCCACATCGTTTTCGAACAGTTTGCCCATGTGGTTGATTCCGTATTTTAACATTGCGATACGCTCCATACCGATACCAAATGCAAGGCCGGAGTATTTTGTGGAATCTACGCCGCAGTTTT
This sequence comes from Lachnospiraceae bacterium, assembly GCA_017482945.1. Taxonomy (GTDB): domain Bacteria; phylum Bacillota; class Clostridia; order Lachnospirales; family Lachnospiraceae; genus Pilosibacter. The sequence continues at coordinate 2,449 of JAFUMF010000156.1, read as the reverse complement.
CCAGAACTTTGTTGTTAACGATACCGCCGCCGAGAACCTCGATCCAGCCTGTACCTTTACATAAAGAACAGCCTTTGCCGCCGCACTTGAAGCAGCTTACGTCTACCTCTACAGACGGCTCTGTGAACGGGAAGTAGGACGGACGGAGTCTTGTCTTAACTTCAGCGGAGAACAGCGCTTTTACGAACTGGTCTAACATACCCTGGAGGTCGCAGAGTGTGATGTGGTTATCTACAACGAGACCTTCCATCTGGGAGAACATCGGGGAATGTGTCGCGTCACTGTCGGAACGGAATACTTTACCCGGTACAAGAACCTTGATCGGCGGTTCCTGGGAGTCCATCACACGGATCTGGCCCGGTGATGTGTGGGTGCGGAGAAGGAGGTCTTCTGTCAACCAGAATGTATCCTGCATATCTCTGGACGGATGGTCCTTTAATACGTTTAATCTTGTGAAGTTGTGGTCATCATCTTCGATTTCCGGACCTTCGAAAATCTCGAAGCCCATACCGGCGAATACATCGATGATCTCGTTGCGGATGGATGTTAACGGGTGAAGGTTTCCAGCCGGTCTCATTTTTACCGGAAGTGTTACATCCACTTTCTCATCCTCGTAACGAGCTGCCATTGCTGCCTTATCAACAGCTTCCTTCTTCACATCATATAATTCCTGTGCCCAGGTCTTGATCTCATTGACAGCCTGGCCATAAGCTTTTTTCTCTTCCTTCGGAACGCTCTTAATACCAGCCATTAAGCCCTGGATCTGGCCTGTTTTGCTGAGGTATTTTGTCCAGAACGCTGCCAGTTCTTTTGCATCTTTTACAAGCTCAAGATCTGCCTGATAAGAGGCTCTAATTTCGTTCATGTTCATCTCTTCATTTCTCCTTTTTTGGTTTTCCTGTTGCGAAAACAGGGACGGATTTTTGAAATAAAAAATCCCTACTACGTCAAAAACGTAATAGGGACGAAATATCCGCGGTACCACCCTGAGTCCCGCCGTTTGGCAGGCACCTCATTTTGCGTAACGTGCAAATGACGTCGCAGCCTACTTTTCGAAGTTTGCCTGAGTCCCAGATATTTTCATCACATTGGGCGAGATCACAGCTTCGTTTTCAACCACGCGGCTCCGGTGTGAAATTCGGTAATCTGTCTGAACCCGGGATCGCTTCCAGCCGCTGACGCTCCCTCTCTGTCGGAAAACAGGTACCTCGTGCACCTTCCATGCCTTTTCATATAATCGCTGTTTATTATATTACCCACGGAAGGTCAAAAAGTCAAGTCTTTCGGGGAATTTTGTGGATTGTCTATCTGCTCGTCACCGGAATCCTGTCTTCACATGGCACTTTGATCTGACACTTACCACAGCCATATCTCGGTGCATATTTTTCTCTTGTGACGCCCATCCATTTCTTGCACGGCACATGATCCTTTCCGTTCTCAAGAGAAATAGCCTCCACCGGGCATCGTTTGATGCATGCACCACATCTGCTGCAGTATTCATAAACATCTGTGTATGGACGAACGTCCGGGGCCAACTCAGCATCAATGATAATACTTCCAAACCGACCGGCCATGCCGCGCTTTGTGATCAGGCCTTTGGAAAGTCCGAACATTCCAAGTCCGCAGGCGAATCCGGCATGACGTTCCGACCAGTTGCTTGCGAACACGCCCTCGCTGATATCCTCAAAACCTGCAAATCCTTTTCCTCCCGAATTCTGGGCAAATCTGGAATCTGAGGACGGGATACATGTTTTCATTCCCTCTTTTTGGAGTATTTCATCCAGTTCTTTCATCACAGTTTCAATGAACATCTGTCCTTCCACACGTCCAAAGAGCCATTCAATGGATGTCTCCGTCTTTTCGCCGCGATTGCTCTCGCGAACTCTCTGGGAATATGGGAAGAAAATGGAGATCACTGTCTTTGCGCCATCCAGCCACTCCCCAGGTCCCATGTACCATGGTCCGATGATGCCAGTATTTTTATATTTCTCAAACAATTCATCTCCGGCTGATGCAAAACCAACCAACGGTTCATCGTATAATTTCATGCCGGCCACACCGTTGCCGCCAGATTGTTCCTCAGAAATCATATTGGCTGGGTGTTTTTTTATATGTTCGATTATCAGTTGTCTCAGTAATTCTTTCTCCATATGTATTTCTCCTGACGTTCACTATCATCGCTAATTCCATTTTACCATTCAAGGAAGACCTTGTCCAATTGAATCTTTTTATTGGTCACTGGCTTGAAATTGCAGACACAGCTTGACTATACTACAGTACTTCGATAAAATATAATTAAGCAGCAATAACATTTTATGGTTATAAGGAGGTTACATATGCCATATATCGCAATCAAATGTTTTCCTAAGGACGAAGAAACAAAGAAAGCGGCCGTTGAGAAAATCAACGAGGTCATGTTAGAGATCTGGAAATGTCCGCCGGAGGCGCT
>JAFUMF010000155.1 GCA_017482945.1 Lachnospiraceae bacterium | reverse complement strand
TCTACTATGCTTTCATGCCCCGTATCCATGTATAATTCACCATTTACCATGACCATTGGAATTAAATCACCGCCAACAACGATTTCTTCAGAATATTCTGTTTCTTCGATTGTTTCGCTTAGAGTTCTATCTGCAGGAGTTTTCAACGTAATGGCATATACTGTGCTTACTTGTAATGGATCTGTCTCCATAGCCATTCCGTCATAATAAAATACAATTTCATCACCGATTACAACATCTGTATAGCTGTCCTTGTTCTCTACATTTAAAGAAATTGACCAGTTTGAACCGTTTGGATAACCGTTTGCCGTTTCAGAATATACTATGATATAATCGTCATGCACTTCTTCAACAATTCCTGTTACGCTTGGTTTGTTTTCAATAATGTAGTTCATGCTCTTGCTGTTACATCCAACCAAGCCAAGCACACAGACCAATGCTAAAACTAATGTTATTAATTTTTTCATAATCGAACACTCCTCTATGATTTTTTGAATTTTGAAAAGATTAACCATGCAATTAAAATACAAATAATTGCAATTACTATAAATACACCTCTTGCAATGTTACTCAAATCTAAGAATCCACTTCCAGTTACTGTGACTGCACATACAACAGATACTATTGCTAATATTAACATGATGATACTGATTGCCAAATAAACATATTTCTTCATGGTATGTACCTCCGTTCATAAAAACTGCTTCTTTGTTATCTTCATTTTACCATGCTGAAGTATCATTGGAAATATACTTCAGAAAATCTTTATATTAAAATTTACTATTATATATCTTAATGCAGAAAAATAGGCTTATTCCAGTCCTTGGAACAAGCCTAATCTAATCTATCAAATTTTATATTGATTTGGAGCAACTACAAAACGAACCGCTTTTATAATTGTTTGAATGTAGATTTATTTATCTTTGTTGTATGAATATTCATGCATTTCACTCAGACACACAATTCCGAAAAGGGAGTTTGTTCCGCATGACCTTAGTAAAAGCAGTATGATAATTATTATCAATAATAGAATTGTTACCAATTTCCAGATAGTATTGTCTTTTTCTTTCTTTGTCTTTTTGTTTTCCATTATGTATCGCTCCTTAAAATTTCATCAGCTAATTTATTAAAATTAACACTTATAACTTATTTTCATGCAAAAAAAAAGAATTTTTCATAAAAAATAGGCTCATTCCAACTTTGGAACAAGCCTAAACAAATTTATCAAATTTTTCATCGTTTTGGTGCGATTTCAAATAAAATCGCCTTTAACTTATACTCGATGTAGATTTATACATCCAGAATGCAGAATTATTCATGCCTTTATCTCAGACACACAATTCTGAAAAGGGAGAAACAATAAAAATCTCCTTCGTCATTCAAACGAAGGAGATCATTGGTCTTATAATTCAAATTCTACATCGGCATCTTCGCGCTCTTTCACAAGCTCCCAGATCAGATCATGCATCCATTTAACAGTATCTTCCAGTTTCTTGTTTTCATCACGCAGACGATGTACTTCGTTTTCTAAAACCTTGATGGATTTTTCCCATTCACTGATTAAAATCTCGTTCTCGGTTTTCATTTCTGTCTCATTAGCCATAACGTTCTCGTTCTCCATCATGTCAGCCCCTCCCATGGAAAATATATTGAGTTAATTATAACATTTTCTCATTAAGCTGTCTAGCAAAAGGGACGGAAAAGGCGATTATGAACTATTGATTCATAGGGCCATTTGAGATATAATGTCTGTTAAGTGATTTTTTTGACAGAAGAGAATGAGAATAGAAGGATTAGGATTTAGAGAGGAGTACAAATGGGGGTAGTGAAAGAGGATGCATTGTTTACCGTGCGTCATCATGTGACGGAAGATAGTCTCCGGCGTCTGGAAAAGGGCACAAGACTTCTTGGAGCCGGTGGGATCGGAAGAAAAATCCTGACAGGCTTTTTCGTGGCTGCAGTGGTGTGCCTGGTGCTCAAAGGTTTTTTTGACGGAACGGCTGTTTTGATCCTTTCGGCTGCAGGCGGAGCGATGCTGCTGATCTGTTTTTCCGTTTTTTATGGGCTTGCAAAAGGATGGGCAGAGTCCAAACAGGACACAAAACGCAAGTACAAAGAAAACCAGGCGGAGTATGAGTTGGAACGGGAATACCGGTTCCATGAGGACTATTATGAGGTAGAGAGCAAGTACGAGTATTCCAGACTGGAGTACCAAAATATTGGTCGCCTCCTCGACATGTCCGGTATGTTTGTTATTCTGGAAAAGGGCGATGTGATCCGTTTCTTTATGAAAGAGGATGTGAAAAAAGGAGATCCAGCAGAGTTTGCTGCTTTCCTGGAAAGGAAATGTGAGACAAAAATGGAACATGTCTCCGTTGGGTAAGAACGATGGAAGCAATATTTACTGCAAAGACCACATACGGTGAGAATCTGTTCTATCACCGTGCGATCGCAAAAAAATATGATAAAGCGGTTGCGAAAAAGAAATCGGCGCTGGGCGACCTTGAGATTCTGGATCTTTTCATGAGCGTTGTTGCTTTCGGGCTTTACTATTTTGCGACCTCAGGAATGGACATGCCTACAAGAATTTTCCAATCTCTTTTAGCGGTCATTTTGTTTACAACGATCATCAGGAACTTAAATAGAATGAGACGTCGTTCTGACGAGTCCAATATGTCGGAGACAGCGCTTAAGAGAAATGCAAAATCGGATCTTGCCGCCACCGGCCAGGAAGGCGAGACATGTACCGTGACATTCGGAGCGGAGAGCATGCTGATCGAAAGTCCGGGAATTATGACAGAAATCCGTTATGAAGGCCTGGAACGGTTAAAAGAGACAGAGGAGTATTTCATGCTCTTTAGAAGCCAGCTGACCATTATTCCGGTGGAAAAAGCAGGGATCATTGATGCAGCGCCGGAGGAACTGGCAGCGTTTCTGGAAGAAAAAAGTGGGAAGAAAATGGAGCCGGTGAGAAAAACGGCTTAAAGAAAAGGGGATTATTTATCATGGGTATTAAAATTAAGAAAGATACGCAGTCTCATCAGAGATTTAAAGCATTAGACGTAAGATACACATTTGCAGTGCCGCTTGTTGGTATTGTTGATATTGTTACCATGCTGGGATTTTACTTTGGACTGCCGGAATCTGGTATGTTGGGACTGAGAATTTTCTACATCTTTTTTGCTCTTGTCGGCGCAGGCTTTACTTACTGGGCTCTTATGTGGAAAATCAGTTCTGACAACAAGCGCATTACGATCCGCCCGGCATTTGGATCACAGAAAGAAGTTCCTTATGCAGATATTAAAAAAATTGAAGTTCATAAAAAGAAGAAAGGCGATGCGCTGATCTACTACACAATTCACGGTGTGGACGATGAAGAACTCGTAAAAGTTTATCCGACGATGTCAAGAAGCGGCGATCTTTTAGCACGTTTTAAAAAACTTGGTATTAAGATTGAAGAAGTGAGTGACAGATAGGAATGGCCGGATGAAATCTGTACATACTAACTTCTGAAATTATGAAGGAGGTATGTGAAGATGACTAGACTGGAATGTACGGTTTCTACCTGTGTCCACAATGCGGAGCGCTGCTGTTGTAAAAGTGGGATTCTTGTAGAAGGCGCTCAGGCGAAAAGCAATGTGGATACTTGCTGTGGAAGTTTCGAGGAGAACAGGGGAAGTATTTTCAAGAATCTGTTCAAAACTCCGGAGACGAAACTGCAGGTAGAGTGCGATGTGATGAACTGTCTTTATAACGACGACCATATGTGCCGTGCAGAGCGGATCACGATCGCAGGTGACGGTGCGAGAGCAGTGGGCCAGACCGAATGCGCAAGCTTTAGAGACCGGGGATAATATGATTCAGAACGCAGACAGAACCGCAGAAATTGCGGCCTGTCTGCGTATGAAAAAAATATTGAAAAACAGTTGACAAAAATAACAAGATGTAGTATAGTTACATAGGTTGTGAGAACAACAATTACAGGAAAGCAGGTTATCCGCCTCACCTCGGCACGAGTAAGTGACCCGGGTTCATAAACGTTGGTTTATTATCATGCAGCAGCATGCCAAACCGATGCAGTTAATGAGCGGATAGTTTACTATCGGCTTTTTTGTTGCTTTGAATCCAAATAAAGGTCCGGTGGACGTTTAGATTGGATTTGCCAAATGGGTTCAGCACTATGAGTATGGAGGTGTACGGCTATTAGCGAGTTAATGATTAACGAACAGATCCGCGATAAAGAAGTTCGTTTGATTGGAGAAAATGGAGAGCAGCTGGGAATTATGTCTGCAAAGGATGCTTATAAAATGGCAAAGGATGCAGAGTTAGACCTGGTAAAGATTGCGCCAACTGCAAAGCCGCCGGTTTGCAAGATTATCGACTACGGTAAGTACAAATATGAGATGCTCCGTAGAGAGAAAGAAGCGAAAAAGAAACAGAAAGTGATCGAGGTGAAGGAAGTTCGTCTTTCCCCGAACATCGATACAAATGACTTAAATACCAAGATCGGTTCTGCAAGAAAGTTCCTTGAGAAAGGTAACAAAGTTAAAGTAACACTTCGTTTCCGTGGTCGTGAGATCGCTCACATGAACCAGACGAAGTACATTCTGGATGATTTCGCTGAAAAGCTTTCCGACGTCGCAGTCGTAGATAAGCCTTCCAAAGTAGAAGGAAGAAGCTTAGTAATGTTTTTAACTGCAAAAAAATAGGGATAATTTTAAGGAGGAAACTACAATGCCTAAAATGAAAACAAGCAGAGCAGC
>JAFUMF010000154.1 GCA_017482945.1 Lachnospiraceae bacterium | reverse complement strand
GCTTATGCATACGGAAATTTCCACAATGATTTCATCAAAGATCATGTGACATTGATTGGATGTCCGAAGCTGGATGCTGGAAATTACGCTGATAAACTGGCTGAAATTTTCCGCCAGAACGAGATCAGGGAAATCGTTGTGACACGTATGACTGTTCCGTGCTGCGGCGGCATGAGCGGTGCTGTTCTGCAGGCGGTCGCTGCGTGCGGTAAAGAGATCCCGGTGAAGATCGTAACCATTGATACAGACGGAAGTATTGTGAAGATTGAGGAGTAATGGGATGAATCCGTTAAAGAATGAACTGCTTGGTGCTCTGGTGGGGCTTTCCAGAGCATCTGAGAGCAAAGAATTGTTAGAAAGTTCGGGAAAGGCCATGGCTATGGGACTTGCAATGGCATTTTCCGGTCATGAAAATGTTTCTGTGGAAGATGTCGAACACTTCCAGGATGTCTCTCTGACTGCTTCTGATGAGGAAGTGAGGGCTATGATCGAACGCCTTCATGTTGAAAAACGACTGATGGCTCCGGACTGTGCGGCCTGCCAGTATCCATGCGGACGGACAGCGGATTATGATATGGAAGAGCTCTATGGAGCATCCGAGGCCCTTCGCGAAGCGAAGCTGCGTCTGCTCACTTCCCTTGGAAAAATTGCCGTGTCTGCACCGGAAACACTCTCCCTGGAGACCTGCCAGTTCCTCTCTGATGCGCTGTTTTTGATCAGCTGCACCTACGAGCCGGGACAGCTTTCCGAGTCCCTGGAAAAAGCAGAAAAAATCCTCAGAATTCATTGATTAAAATGGATTTTTCATAGTCGTCATGGTATACTTTCTTTAATAGAATATGAACGGAGGATTTGACTATGGACACAAAGATTTTAAAAGAGCGCGTATGTAAGGCCATTGATGAACATCGTGAAGAAATCATGGCCCTCGGTGACAGCATCTTTCAGGAGCCGGAGCTGGGATACAAAGAATATAAGACCGCTGCCAAGGTAAAAAAATTCATCGATGAGAAGATCGGCATGCCGTACGAGAGCGAGATCGCACTGACCGGTATCATCGGAAAAATGCCGGGCCGCGATCATAAAGTAAACCTGGCTCTCATGGGCGAGCTGGATGCAGTTGTATGCCCGGACCACCCGTACGCTGATCCGCAGACAGGCGCAGCACATTCCTGCGGCCACTTCGCACAGATCGCAGCAACCTTCGGTGCAGCCCTCGGCCTCAAAGCCTCCGGCGTCATCAACGAACTGGACGGCGACATCGAATTCTGGGCAGTTCCGGCGGAGGAATGTGTAGAAATCGAATGGAGAAATGAGCTCCGCGCAAACGGAACCATCTCTTTCCTCGGCGGTAAGCAGGAAATGATCAAACTTGGCTATCTTGACAACGTAGACCTTTCTCTTATGATCCACAGCCAGCCGGGCGAGACCTGTAAGACTGCAGGCACATCCGTTGGCTTTGTGAGCAAATTTGTAAAGTACACCGGTAAAGAAGCTCATGCAGGCGGCGCTCCGCACAACGGAATCAACGCCCTCAACGCGGCTCAGATCGGCCTCATGGCCATCCATGCCAACCGTGAGACATTCCGCGATGAAGACACCATCCGTGTTCATCCGATCATCACAAAAGGCGGCGACCTCGTAAACATCGTGCCGGCAGACGTGCGCATCGAAGCATATGTACGCGGCAAAACAATGCCTAGCGTTCTCGATGCATCTAAAAAAGTAAATCGTGCTCTCGAGGCAGGCGCTATGGCCGTTGGTGCACAGGTAGATATCGTTGAAATCCCGGGCTACATGCCGCGAATCAACAACAAAGAAATGAACGCTCTGTTCGCAGCAAACTGTGCAGAACTGATTGGTGCTGAAAATTGTACCTATACTGAGCACTCCACAGGTTCCTCCGACTACGGCGATATCCAGCATCTGGTTCCTGGTATTCATCCGTACGTTGGCGGTGCGATCGGTACTGAGCATGGTTCCAGCTATGCAATTAAAAATCCAGAAATGCTTTATATCGTAGCTGCAAAGGCAATGGCAATGACTACGATCGATCTTCTTGCAAACGGTGCAGAAAAAGCGCTTGAGATCAAGAAGAACTTCAAGCCAGTATATGCAAACAAGGAAGAATATCTGGCAGCTTGGGAAGAGCTGATGAAATAGTGGCAAAAAAAGACTCGCGGTCTTCGGTGATTTTCACCATCAGACCTGCGAGTCTTTTTCTATGTCGTTTTATGCTTTTGCCACTGCTTTTCCTTTATAGAAACGATGATAAATCGCTGAAAGCACGGTCGCCAGTACGAAGGAGGCGAAACCGAAGATAAACGGAAGTTTCGGATTCACGGTATACAGAAGACCTGCAAACAGTGCGCCGATGATACCGCCCAGAGATTTCATGGCATTGTAGAAGCCCATGATCAGGCTGTTCTGTTCTTCCGGGCCGCCGCTGGCCACCAGATCCTGTAACAGCGGGAGGCTGATGGAGTTGAAGGCGAAGAAGATGACGAACACGATAACGAACGGAACGATCTCCTCAAACCAGATAACACCGAACATCGCTGCGGAACAGATTCCGAGAACGCCGATCACAGACTTTCTCGTATTGGTCTTTCGAACCAGCCAGATGCAGATCGTACTGTTTGCCACCATCGTGATCACGCCCATGATGCCCTTTAAAATTCCATTGTATCCGGATGAGAAGTTAAACTGGTCACGGATATAATAGTTGAAGGTCTGGTCGAAGCAGGTATATCCCAGATTCTGAAGCAGACAAGAAATGAACAGCACCATAAATAACGGAGTCAGGAATGCTTTTGCTAAAATAAAGCTGTGGAACGGGTTGAACTCTGAAACCACATTTTTGCCTTTCAGGTCATGGATGGAATATCGTTTATCATCCAGACATCCCACGTAAAATACCACGCCGGAAATAAACAGCATGATGACCTGAACAATAATTGCCAGATGTGTGAACACCTCACCCAGCATGCCGCCCAGGAAATAACCGAAGGCGCTGCCCACCATTTGGATCGTTGCAGTCACTGCCAGCTGCTGGGCACGGCTCACAGCATCCTTCGCTGTGTTTACCACATATGTCATCATACAAACAAAACAACCACCGCAGACTACGCCGGTCAGGACTCTCGCGACGATAAAGCCCATCTCGGTCTTTGCCAGACCAAACAATACCTGGCCGAGGCCATAGCCGATACAAGTGATCAGAAGAACGGTCCTACTGGACACATAAGAACTGAGCCATCCCCAGAACGGTGAAAACAGGAAGTTTGTCACCAGCTGGGACGCAAGAGCCACGCCGAACATATAGCTTCCGAGACCGAGAGTCGTGAACAGGGTCGGGGTTACCGGGTGCGCCGTGCTGGCTGCCACGTTTAAAATAATACAGCCAAGATAGAACATCATCAAATGCATGTCCATTCCTTTTTTCTCTTTTGCTTTGGAATTCATACTACTCTCCTTTAAATCCCCCAGATTTTATGGTCATAGACCATCAAATGTATTGTATCACAAATGAACACAAGAAGAAATAGAAACACTATTTTTAAATTCAAAAAAGGCTCGTAGACCTCCTCCCGTAAGTCTGCAAGCCTTTTCTCATACCATGTCTGCACGTCAGACAAGTATCGCGCGGAGACGAAGGGATTCGAACCCCCGTGCCCTTGCGGGCAAACGCATTTCGAGTGCGCCGCGTTATGACCACTTCGCTACGTCTCCAGGATAGTGCCCGCATCGTTCGGGCAACTATTCTATATTATACATGAATTTTTTAATTTGTGTAGTAGGAAATTTATTTTTTTAAACCATCCGGCCGGAAAGATACCTTGCCGGCAAAGTTTTAGTTTTCTTCTGCGAAATAGGAGTCTATCGCTTTTGCAATTCCTTCTACAATTTTTCCCTGGTACTCTTCACTCTGAAGCCAGCGGTCCTCATCCGGGTTTGTGAGGAAGCCCATCTCTACCACGGACACTGGAATCTCGCACCAGTTGATGGCACTGGAATTATCGACCTGCTGGACACCGCGGTTTTTCGTACCGGTCAGTGCACAGATGTTGTTGATAATCTTTTTCGAGAGATCATAACTGTTCGCGTGGAGCTCGGAATTGTACGGGTTGTACTCGGTCATGCACATGGCCAGCGCACCGTAGATTCCGGAGTTATCCATAGAATTTGCATGAAGACGGATAAAAATTTCCGCATCACTTTCGTTGGCGATCACAGAGCGTTCCGCATTGCTTAAGTTTACGTCATGGCCGGTACGGATCATGACAACTTCGTAACCGCGGGCTTTTAATTCTGTTTCCAGCTTCTTTGCGACTGTCAGGGTCAGTTCATATTCTTTCACACCGGTCGCAGTGCCAACTGCACCCTCCGGCATTTTGGCTTTCATGGTCGAAGATTCAGGACCGATCGGCTCTTTTTCCGCGTTGGCTTTCGCCTGATGGCCTGCATCGATGGCTACGACATGGCCGTTTAGCGGAACTGCCGCCACTTCCTGCTGAGATGTACCCGTCTTTTCATATTTCGGGATGTCGGATTCCGATCCGGACATTTCAGACTTACCATCGGATTCTGAACCGCTTCCATCGCCTGGAAACGCTGCACTTGCTTCTGCACCGACGGCTGCTGCCACTACAGCTCCATCTTCTGTCGCTGCCTCTGCAGTTTCTTCGGCCGTGGTCTCCTCCGGTGCCGGTTCTTCGGTCACTTCGATCATATCGGAAGCAACGTATGCCTCTCCATCATCGTAGATCACGCGGCTCCATTCCTCATGGTATCCGGTCCGCTCTAATACATCGCCGTTCTTTAGCTGAACGTAAATTCTTGCGTCCGTGCTGTCCGTCTCTCGCACATTCAATACATCCGCAGTCACAACGACCCAGTCATGGACTTCTTCGTACACACGGGCCTCCGTCTCTGAAGCCTCTGTGGTGTCTTCTCCGGCATTTGCCTGGTCCGCACCGACGGCCGCTTCTGTAGTCTCACCGATGGTAAATGCCATTCTTTCGGTATTCTCAGCAGCTGCAGTCGTTTCAAAAACGGCGCCCTGCTCCACCGGCTCGTACTGTCTCCCTGCACATCCACCAAGCATAAGCACGGTCACTGCCGCCAAAATAAGAAGCCGGAGGGGCTTCTCTCCTAATCGAAACTTGCTCATAGGATCGTACCCCCTCCGAACACATAGTCGTTTTCATAAAATACAACCGCCTGTCCCGGTGTGATCGCTCTCTGCGGAGTCTCAAACCGGCATTCCACACGTCCGTCTCCCAGTTCGCGGATCACGCACGGTGCACCTTTGTGGCTGTAGCGGATCTTCGCCATAACAGTCCGCTCTTCGCCGTGAAGTCCGTCCACCGCCATCCAGTTCACGTCTCCGCATACCAGATAATCCGAAAAGACATCTTCATTATCACCAATCACGACCTCTCCGGTCTCCGGACGGATTTCTGTCACGAATACCGGGCGGCCCATAGAAAGATTCAGTCCCTTTCTCTGTCCTACCGTGTAGTGGGTGATACCTTTGTGGCGGCCTAAAATATTTCCGTCTTTATCCACAAAATTTCCCGGACCCGGAACACCTTCCACCGTCCGTTCAATAAATCCTGCATAATCATTGTCAGGAATAAAGCAGATTTCCATGCTGTCCTTCTTCTTTGCAACTGCCAGGCCGCGGTCTTCGGCAATCTGACGGATCTCATCCTTGGTATAGGCGCCGACCGGCATCAGAGTGCGGCTCAGCTGCTCCTGGGTCAGATTGTAGAGGGCGTAGGTCTGGTCCTTCGCCGCTGTGACAGAATTCTGGATCGTATATCTGCCATTTGGAAGCTGCATCACTCTCGCATAGTGGCCGGTGGCGATGTAATCCGCACCGATTTCCAGACTACGGGCAAGCAAAGCCTCCCATTTTACATGCCGGTTGCATGCGATGCATGGATTCGGCGTGTGGCCATGGAGATATTCATCAACAAAATAGTCCATGACCGACTCTTTGAACTCTCTTCTGAAGTTCATCACATAGTAGGGAATCCCCAATGACCAGGCCACCCGTCTCGCATCGTCCACAGCGCTAAGGCCACAGCATCCGCCGTTTTCTTCCACCTCTTCAGGATCTTCCTCCTGCCAGATCTGCATGGTGACACCGATGACATCGTATCCCTGTTCTTTTAAAAGGCAGGCGGCAACCGATGAATCGACGCCGCCAGACATGCCTACTACTACCTTTTTTGCCATAGAATTAATATTCCTCGTCCTCTTCGTGCTCACTGATATCAGACTTCGGTTTCTCTAATCCTTCAATTGTGATTCCGTTCTTCTCTGCGTAATCCCACAGTGCTGCATGGATCGCCTCTTCAGCAAGCAGGGAACAGTGTACTTTTACAGCCGGAAGTCCATCGAGTGCTTCCATAACTGCCTTGTTTGTCACCTTCATTGCCTCTTCGATCGTCTTGCCAATCACCAGCTCTGTTGCCATGCTGCTTGTAGCTACTGTTGCGCCGCAGCCGAATGTTTTAAACTTGCAATCCTTGATGATACGTGTTTCATCATCGATATCCAGATAAATTCTCATGATATCGCCGCATTTTGCATTACCTACAGTACCAACACCGCTGGCACCTTCAATTTCACCTACGTTTCTCGGATTCTGGAAATGGTCCATAACCTTCTCTGAATACATATTTCACGTCTCCTTCTCTATCAGATGTATGGGCTTTCTGCCTTCCCGGCAGACGGCCACGTTGTTGTTCTCAATTATCCCTGAATCTCTTTCTTTTCTCTGCTCTTTACAAAATCCTCGTAAAGCGGGGACATGGAGCGGAGTCTTTCCACGATTGCTTTCAGATTATCCACTGTGTAGTCGATTTCTTCCTTTGTTGTCTCATCGCTTAATGTGAGACGGAGGGAACCGTGTGCGATTTCGTGCGGGAGTCCGATCGCAAGCAGTACATGGGACGGATCAAGAGAACCGGATGTACAAGCAGAACCGGAAGAACCACAGATTCCAGCCATGTCTAACATAATAAGAAGGGATTCACCCTCGATGAACTGGAACGCAAAGTTTGCGTTGTTGGAAAGTCTCTGAGTCGGATGACCGTTGAGTCTTGTGAACGGAATTTCGCTCATCACACGACCGATCAGGTAATCACGAAGCTCGGTCTCTTTTTTCTTTGTCTCGTCCATGGAGGCAACAGCGATTTCCACGCACTTTCCAAGACCAACGATGCCCGGAACGTTTTCTGTACCGGCACGACGTTTTCTCTCCTGTGCACCACCATGGATGAAGGAACGAAGTTTCAGGCCTTTTCTGATGTAAAGGAAACCAACACCTTTCGGGCCATGGAGCTTATGTGCGCTTGCACTTAACATATCGATATGAAGTTCTTCTACGTTGATCGGTTCGTGACCGAATGCCTGAACGGCATCTGTGTGGAACAGGATTCCATGTTCCTTGGCAATTTCACCGATTTCTTTGATCGGCTGGATCGTACCGATCTCGTTATTGGCAAACATCACGGAAATCAGGATTGTATCCGGGCGAATTGCTTCTTTTAACGCCTTTAAATCCACAACACCCATCTCATCAACCGGAAGATAAGTCACATCGTATCCGTTCTTTTCCAGATACTCACCGGTGTGGAGAATTGCATGGTGCTCGATTTTTGTTGTGATGATGTGTTTTCCTTTGGAAGCATAAGCTTCTGCTGCGGCCTTCAGTGCCCAGTTATCGGACTCTGTACCGCCGTTTGTGAAGTAAATTTCTTCAGTTTTTGCTCCGAGAGCATTTGCGATGATTTCTCTTGTGTGGGCCATTGCCTTCTTGCACGGTGTTGAGAACGCGTACACGGAAGATGGATTTCCATAATGCTCCGTATAATATGGAAGCATCGCCTCCACAACCTCTGGGCGTACCTTTGTTGTGGCCGCATTGTCAAGATAAATTACCTTTTTCATAAATCCGCCTTTCTGTAAATACAGGTTAAAAGCCTCATCTACTATATATTTTATGTCCCGATTAGTGGGGACTATCCTACATTATATATGTGTACGCCACTTATTTCAACCGAAAGATGGAAGATTTAAGAAAAATATAATAATATTAGGAATGATTCCTACATATAGTGTAGAGATATTCCTGCCATGGAGGCCGTATGAACGATTTTATCAAGAACCATACGCTGATTTTTGGCACGCTTTTTCTGACCGGGGCCGGATTTTTGTCGCGGATCCTCGGTTTTTTCTATCGGATCTTTTTGTCCCGTGCCATTGGGGCCGAGGGACTCGGTATTTATCAGATGATCTTTCCGGTTTACGGAATCTGCTTTTCTCTGTGCGCCGGATCTATTCAGACTGCGATTTCCAGATTTACGGCGGCGGAACAAGGGCGGGCAAAAAAGACTCTGTTCACCGGTTTTGTAATCTCATTTTCTATTTCTCTGCTTCTGGCTGCGGTCATCTGGAACCAGGCGGAGTTCATTGCTGTACATATCTTGATGGAGGCGCGGTGTGCACCGCTTCTTCCGGCGCTTGCACTGGCGATTCCTTTTTCCTCTCTTCATGCTTGTATCTGTGGATATTATTATGGAAGAGAGAAGGTTCATGTTCCGGCGATCGCACAGTTAGTAGAACAGTGCATTCGGATTTTTTCAGTGTTCTTGGTCGCCGATATCTGGCAGCAGCAGGGAAAGGAGGTCACAGCTCTTGTTGCGGCGCTGGGACTTCTTGCAGGCGAAGCCGGGTCAGCATTGTTTTCTTTGACTATGTTTTTTGTGAGTGGTGGACGAAGCTCAGGTCGGCTTTCGGAAGGCTTTCTATCTACTGCACGACCGTTAATGGCTCTGGCAATGCCCCTAATGGCAAATCGATTGGTCATGAATGTGCTTCAGAGTGCGGAGGCAATTTTGATTCCAAACCAATTGGAGCAATTCGGACTTACCAATTCCCAGGCAGTCAGCATCTATGGTATTCTCACTGGTATGGCGATGCCGTTTATTATGTTTCCGTCAGCCATCGTGAACTCGTTGGCGGTTGTTCTGCTTCCCACCGTTGCCAGGCAGCAGGCAGCGAACAATGATTCCGGGATTATGAAGAATATTTCCATGTCGTTTCGGTATAGTCTGTACATGGGGATTCTTTGCATTGGTATTTTTACCATGTTCGGCGATGCACTCGGTATGGCTGTCTTTCAGAATCGTGATGCCGGAACATTTATTACGATTCTGGCATGGCTTTGTCCGTTTCTGTATCTGGCGACGACCATGGGCAGTATCTTAAATGGTCTGGGGAAAACTACCGTGACCTTTTTGCACAATTTAGCATCGCTGCTAGTCAGGCTGTTGTTTGTGTTCTTTGGAATTCCTCACTTCGGAATCCATGCCTGTCTCTGGGGAATGCTGGTGTCGGAGATTATGCTGGCGCTCTTACATTTAAATTCTCTGAAGAAACTAATTTCTTTTTCCCCTAATGTGTGGAATGTGATTGTGAAACCGGCGTTTTGCCTGATGATCGCACTGGGAATCTTTCATCTTCTTCCTGAGACATTGCCGCTTCCTTCTGGCATTCCTGTTTTTGTGGGGACTGCAGTTCAGATTGGATTTGTCTGCGTGTGTTACGGCCTCATGCTGTTTTTGTTTCATCAGGAAAAATATCCGGCAAGTCCTTCTGTAAATATCAGACAATAGAAGAAGGAGGTAAAACCGCCCTCTAATTCTTTACATCTAGAAATTCCAGATTTCGGGCAATCCATCCGCGATTGCCCTTCTTTTTGAAAAATCCAGCATTTAGCTTAACTCCCGGCTGACCTGCACGTTTTATGTATTTATCCGGTGCGCTGCATTCTGAAACCATGTACTGAATTCTAAATCCATAGTGTTCCGACTCCAGGATCGTAAACGGATGCTCTTCCATCGCAAGGATCTGCATCGTACCTTTGTAAAAATAAGGATAGCTTCCCGAAAACCCATGTGCCCTCAGGATTTCGTCCACCTGCATCCTTTTTTTCTGAATCTCTTCTGACAGCTCGGCAGGATAAACCCTTTCCGAGTATTCCAAAGAAGCCTGGCGCACTTTTTCAAATATTACTTCATATAAAGTATTGCGTTTCGGGCTCATCATTGCATTCACAAGAGCTGCCACCCCCTGACGCTTGAACGGAGTCAGTTCATATAATTTCATCATCCGCAGGAAGTCCTCATCTCCGGCTTCTCTCGCCAGATTCTGCATGCAAAGGAACCCCTCTTCGCTCTCATCATAATACTCATCCAGTGCTTCGTGGATTGGCGAAAAATAGCGGAACGGAGCAAACTCCATCAATGGCATTAGTTCCATTTCCTTTTCATTGCAGACCCTTTCTCCCATATAGCGATATTTGTCATAAATGGTTCCGATGATATAAACAAGGCGGCGCCAGTGTTCCTCTCCCTCCACCCAGAAATGGCCGATCTGGTCATAGCGGTAACATTTTTGCTCGCAATAACAGCCTTCATACCAGATCGTAAAAATATTTTCCATTCCCTGACGGAAGATGAGGGCCAGCCCATGGTCTGCGTTGACATGGTCTACTGACATTTCAGCGTCCAGATCTTCCCGGTACGTCCCGGTCATCGTACCATCTTCAAGAACCAAATAGCACTCAAGGGCATCATTCATCATGTAGGGAATGTAAAAATTCTGTTTTCCATCGTGTGTTTCTGATTTATGAAGTTCAAAAGCATCACAAGATATAATTTCATCCAGATACTCCTTTAATTCAAAACTCGAAATACGTTTCATATTGACTCCTAAATCTTTTCTCAATTCCAGGATACTGCACTTCCCTGCAGACCTCTTGTTACGGTCAGCTTTCTTTCTATACCATCTTTCAGGGCATTCACATGGGAAATAATTCCGACCAGACGATCATCTCCAGCCAGATCATTCAATACCTTCATTGCCTGGTCTCTCGTTCCATCATCGAGGGCTCCAAAACCTTCGTCCACGAACATGGACTCCAATCGGATCGAACCAGCCTGACTCTGGACCACATCAGAAAGTCCGAGCGCCAATGCCAGCGATGCAAGGAACGATTCGCCGCCGGATAAGGTCTTTACGTCACGTTCTTTTCCCGTCGCCATCACATATACATTCAAGTCCAGACCAGAAGCACCTACAAGTCCCATTTCCTCCACCGGACGATTCTTGAGTTTCATTTTTCCATCGGTAAAGGTCAGAAAACGCCGATTTGCCGCCGCCAGGATCTTTTCAAAGTACATTCTTTGTACATAGGTCTCAAAATCCATGCGGACCTGTCCTTTGATTTTGCCGCCTGCGGCCTGCCACAGACCGTCATATAAAAGGAATTCTTCCAAAAGCCCACTATATTCTTTTTCTTCAGCATCCAGTGTTTTCAAAAGTTTCTCATGGCTCATTTTAAGAGCGGAAACCGTTTCTTTCTTTGTAAGAAGCTCGGACTGCTTCTTTTTCCAGCCATCCAACTCCTCGTCCAGCGCAGAAAGGTTGGTGTATTCTTTTCCTTCCGACTGCTCTTTCAACGTCTGTACTGCTGTCCGAATTCCATGAAGCTCCGAGAAATACTGTTCGTTTTCCCTCTTTTGATCCGCCAGTTCGCTTCTTGTCTTCCACCTGGATATTGCTTCCAGATAATCGGCTTCTTCTTCGAATCCAGCCTCTTTTCTTGCGGCCAGACTTTCCTGTTCTGCCAATTTCCAGTTTTCCTTAACATGAAGATATTCGGTCTGTTTCTTTTCGAAGTTCCCTCTTTCCGCGACAAAACGTTCTGCAGCCGAAACCGCAGACGCGATTGCCTCTTTCTTCTCCTTTAACTTTTCAGGGATGTCCAATCTGGTTCTTTCTATTTGCGCCCTTGCTTCTTCCAGCCTTGATTTCTCGCCCTGAAGCGCAAGACTCATCCGTTCGCACTCACTTCGCGTTCTCTCCCAGGCATTCTGGGCCTCTTTTACCTGAAGTTCAGTCACCGCATCTTCAGGCAGTACCGCAGGGGCCGGATGCTCGATGGAACCACAGACCGGACACGGCGCACCCGGGATCAACCGCTCTTTCGCCAGAATTCCTGCCTGTTCACAGAGGAATCGCTCCTGAAGAATTCCATAATGCTCTCTGGACTTTGCCATCACTATCAGATGCTTTTCCAACTGCTCCGCCTTCCTTTGGCAGTTTTCTTCGGCCTTCCTTAACTGAGTTTCCTGTCTGTCCAGCTCCATTTTCTTTTTTTCCAGCGCTTCCAGATTTTTTAAATCCGCTTTCCACTCAGAAATAAAAGAATTGCTTTCTTGCTGACTGTATCGTTCTGGTTCCTTGAAAAAAGCCGCACCATTGTGGTTCTCCAAAATACTTTTAGCCTCTTCCACGCACCTTCTCGCAGCTTCCACCGAACGACCTGCCGTGTCAGCCAGTTTCTTTGCCTGCACTGCCCGATCTGCATATCCTTTCACCTGATAGGCGCGCTCTGATCGTTCCAAAAGACGCTTCTGTTCTCTATAATTCTGTTCCACACAGCTTTTCTCAACCAACTGTAATTTCGCCTTCTCATACGACTCCAGGATATCATTATCGCTCTTTGCCAGACCACGCTTTTCAAGCAGTCTTCCACACTGCTCCTCTACTTCCGTCAATGGTCTCTCCAGATGGCTAAGCTGCTCCAGATCGACGGTCAAGAACAGTTCCAGAATCTCCCTAACGGCAGAAATATCCGGATTCTCTTCTTTTCTAATCCCAACAAGCTGTTCCCTGGCCGCCGCGATTTCTTCTAAACCATCCACCAGCTCCGGCACCTGAATCCCCTGTACATGGGCACGCATCCGCTCCCCTGTTCCGCCGATCTTTTCTTTCAGCTCTTTCCTCTTTTCCCAAAGCTCCTCTTCTACTTTTCGATATAGCCCCGTATGGAAAATCGTCGAGAAAATTTTCTTTCTGTCTTCTGATTTTGCGTGAAGCAGACGCAGGAAATCTCCCTGGGCGATCATGGCGATCTGGGTAAACTGTTCCCTGTCAATTCCCATGATCTCGCACAGCTTTTTATCCGTCTCCTTCATCTTCCCGCGGAACGCAGTTCCATCCGGAAGTGTCAGTTCCACAGTGGCCGCCGCTTTCACAAGCCCGCTGCCCCGCTTCTTCTCTCTCATATACTCCGGGCTGCGGCGCACGGTATAAACCTCTCCGCGATAAGAAAATGTAAGCTCCACAAATGTCTCATCCGCAGGAGAAGCATACTGGCTCCTCATCATCTTTCCATCTCGTTTCCCGCCGCTGGTCTCCCCATAAATCGCAAACGTAATTCCGTCGAAAATCGTCGTTTTTCCGGCACCGGTATCTCCGGTGATCAGGAACAGGCCATGGTCCACGTTTGTAAAATCAATCACAGTCTCTTTTCCATAAGAGCCAAACGCGCTCATAGTAAGCTTCAATGGCTTCATTCCTTGTCACCTCCCACTGCCCTTACAACCTTCTCCATCACTTCCGCCTGTTTCTCGTTCATCAGAACTCCGCGCATCTGCTCGTAGAAGTCCCCGAACAGCTCCAGAACACTTTTTTTCTCTTCTTTTAAAATGACATCCTGCATTTCATGTCTCGTTCTGGAATTTTCCACGCGCCATTCCAATAGTCTCGGATATGCCCGGATCAATGCCTGGCCTGGCTCATAAAGATCTTCCTCATCTGTCAGGACCACACTCACGTAATCTTCCGGATCCGCCGCGGCAAGCACCAGCGGAGAAGTCAGCTCCGCAAGCGTTCCCTGAATCTTCCGCACGTCATGAAGCGGAACCAGAGGAATCTTTTCCACCGTCACATCTCCCCTTCTCCCCAGTACGACTTCTGTCACAGATTTCTCCCATCCGGCTTCCGAGACAGAATATTTAAGAGGAGAACCGCAATATCTCACATTCCCAGGTCCGATATTCTGCGGACGATGAATGTGTCCGGCTGCCACATAATCAAAGGCTGCCACTGCAGACACATCAATATGATCCTGTCCGCCAACGTTTATTATCTCCGAATCCGACCGTTCTGGCTCTTTTCCACTGCTTGTAAAAAACTGGTGGCACACCAGAACATTTCTCACATCGTCCTCAAGCTCCACCCCTGCAACCAGTGCCCGCATTGCATCTTCATAGGACTTTACCTCTTCCATCCCCGGAATTTCCCTGATATACGACGGTCGGAAAAATGGCAGAAGGTACACAGCCACCTCTCCCTCTTCATCCGCTAACATAATCTTCTGTACTTCCGGATCGTCTTTCCCCGGCGCATTTCCCACGATATGGATTTTGTGTTCAGCAAACAAACGGCTGCCATAAGAAAGCCGCTCTCCTGAATCATGATTTCCGCTAACCATACACACGACCGGGCCATCCTGAATCCCAGCCAATTCCGTCAGAAATTCATCAAATACAGCCACTGCCTCCGCACTTGGTGCCGATTTATCATAAATATCACCGGCAACCAGTAACGCGTCCGGCCTCCTCTCTTTGATCAATCCCAAAATCTGATTCAAAATATACTTCTGGTCCTCAATCAGCGAAAAACCATGCAGCTGTTTTCCTATATGTAAATCCGAAAGATGAAAAAATTTCATTCAGGTCTCCTTTTCTGCCCTACAAATAAGTCAAATTTTACTCATCAAACTCCACAGTCACATAATATCCGCGGTCATTCTGAATAATGGACTTTACCACGCCCTGGCGGCTTTTCAGCCTCTCATTGAACTTAAATAACCCAGACATTGCGACCGCCGGCTCGATCATATAATTCACATTGATCGGAGTCACGGACTCGCTGACATCCACGATCTGTCCTTCCTCAACGAGCCCCGGACGCTCCATTTTAAATACGATTTCTCTCATTCTGCTCTGCCTCCTTCACAATGACGGTTCCGTTTTCCCTATTCTACCATAAAACCACCGCTTTTCAACAAACGAATTACGCCTCCTCCCCAATCATCATGACCCACTTGCAGGCTTCACAAAAGAAAATCAATTTAAATTCATGCAAAATACCGCCAATAATAGCCTTGCAGCAAAATTCCTTCGATGAAATCCCGGAAAACCGCTTATCCTCCACATACTCAAT
This sequence comes from Lachnospiraceae bacterium, assembly GCA_017482945.1. Taxonomy (GTDB): domain Bacteria; phylum Bacillota; class Clostridia; order Lachnospirales; family Lachnospiraceae; genus Pilosibacter. The sequence goes on along the minus strand of JAFUMF010000154.1, from coordinate 24,823 downwards.
CTTCAAATCTCCGACCCGATGAATCATCCCATCCATCCCTTCAAATTTAAAAGATAATGGCATGATCTCACCGGAAGACGTGAACCATGTATTGCATGCAATGTGGTACATTTTTCCTTTCGGGATGCCACTGTCGATCCCATCCGGTACTTTCGATGCGTCTGCAAATCCTGCCATGTAACATCCCTCTCTTCCTAATTTATCTCTTCCTATCTAATTTCTTCTTTCGAATAGTCCACCGTCCGCTTATCCCGGCTGATTCCGCCGCTCATATGGTCAATCTCGCAGGTCTTTTCTTTCGTAGACACAAAGCAGGCCCGTTTTACAATATCCTGCCCAAACCGCTTCCGAAGTATGTCTACCGCTGTCTCAACCTTCTTTTGCTTCTCATAATCGACCCGGTCAAAAAAGCTGATCTGTCTGGTCTCCTCCATTGTGACCTGAGACGTGTGAATCCCCAAATGGCGGATCGGAGTCCCATTCCATAGCTCGTCAAAACATCTGCAGGCCTCCGCATAGATTTCCACCGTCAGATCCGTCGGCGTCATAAGCGTCCTCTGGTGCCCGCAGAACTTCAGATCATAATCCCTGATACTGACCGAGACCACACGGATCTTCGCCCCTTCTGCCCGAAGCCTTGCAGACACCGTCTCCGCCAGCGAAAGCAGATACTGCTTCGCAACCACAGAATCACAGACATCCCGCGGTGTCGTCAGCGAATTTCCATACCCTTTATTCGCCGGCGACTCAGTGATCACTTCACTATTGTCGAGTCCATTGGCATACTGCTTGATCAAAAGGCCATGAGACTTCATGTTCGCATACAAAAACCGGTCATCCAGCTTTGCCAGCTCCCCGATCGTCCTGACCCCAAATCCATTCAATTTCCTTTTCGTCGCATTTCCGATAAAAAACAACTCCTCCACCGGCAGCGGCCACAGTTTTTCTTCAATCTCCTCCGGCCACAACGTATGGACACTGTCCTTTTTTCCTGAACTGGAGCCCATTTTCGCAAGCAATTTGCAATTAGAAACGCCCACATTCACAGCCACCCCAAGTTCTTTCTTACACCTCCGGTTCAATTCTTTCGCGAGCTCAACCGGATCCCCCATGCATCCGGTCATATCCACATAAGCCTCATCAATGGAATACTGCTCAACTTTATTAGAAAATTCTCTGCAAAGGTCAATAAATGCCTTCGAAGACCGATTATACAACTCATAATTAGGCGGAACGATCACCAGCTCCGGACATTTTTGTTTCGCCTCCACAATCGACTCCCCCGTCCGCACATGAAACTGCTTCGCAGGAATAGACTTGGCCAAAATAATTCCATGGCGCTTTTCCTGATTTCCGCCGACGGCACTGGGAATCGTCCTGAGATCCAGCTTCCCACCCAGATGATAAAGCCTGTAAACGGCTTCCCAACTTAAAAATGCAGAATTCACATCAATATGAAAAATTACCCGCTCCAAACGATCACCATCCTTATGACGCTCCAGTATTGTTGATTTATCTTCACATCGTTCGCATTCGAACATTTGTTCTCTTTTAGAATAACACCACACACCTCCTTTGTCAATTGGCAAAAACAAACATATGTTCTCTTTTATTTTAAAAAAGAGCGGAACTCTTATGAATTCCGCTCCAAAGTATATACATTCTCCTTTATTTAGAAGCCTAAACCGCTTCACCTCTATCTTTCCTATTTAAAGAATTCTGCGCCCTGTGTTTTCAGCTTAATACGATAAATGGTCTCACACGCAAAATACAGTTCATCATTATTCTCGCCGCCAAAGCAGAAGTTACGGCATGTGCCTGGCACCTTGATGTTTCCAAGTAATACGCCGTTCTTGTCAAATACCTGCATGTTTCCACTGATAGTTGTCCAGATGTTTCCATCCTTATCGATCTTTGTTCCGTCCGGACGTCCGTCACACTTACAAACCACTTCACCGCCGCTTAATGTGCAGTCATCTTCTACTGTAAAACGGCGAATGCAAAGCTTCGGCGTGTCATTTACTAGCATGGTCTTCTCACCGATCTCCATACAGAGGCCGTTCGGCTGCTCAAAATCGTTGCGGGCCATCACCACTTCTCCATCTTCCTTCACACAGTATACACCCTGGAATCCCATGACAAGGTCACGTTTTACACCCACAAGCGGGCTTGTACGGCCAAATGTCGGGTCTGTGAACCAGATACGGCCTTTGGAGTCAACAATCACATCGTTCGGGCTGTTGAACTCTTTGCCGTCATAGTGTGTTGCCAGAGTCTTGATATAACGTCCATCTGGCTCCATACGTGTGATAGAACTTGTCGCATGTTCACATGTTACAATACGTCCCTCCGGATCAACGAAATTGCCGTTGGAAATATTACTCGGATACTTGATTGCTGTGGTCTCGTATGTTTTTGGATCCCACTTATACACCTTGCCAACTCCCATGTCAGAGAAGATCAGGCTGTTCTGCTGCGGCCACCAGATGATGCCTTCGGTAACTTTATGGCCTACGGAAATTGGTTCCAGAACCGCATTTACATCTACTAATTCTTCAAATCTCGGATCGATTACTTCGAATAACATATTTGTTTCCTCCTCAATATATATCGATTTTCTTGCAAATTTCGGTTTATCCCTACTTAATCATTCTGGCTTCTTTAATGGAATGACCTGCCCGGATCAATGTTCCCATTTTGTCTTCTCGCTCATTGATTTTCACAGCTTCCGCCAGAACTTCTTCCAGACGATCCTGCGGCACACACACAACACCAGTGCGATCCATGAGAATCAGATCACCCGGACAAATCTGCACACCGCCCATCATGACCGGAACATTCACGCCAATGGTCTCCACATCCCTTGCGCTCTTCACCGGGACGGTCCCGGCACAATAAACCGGGAAACCAAGCTCCGCGATCTCGTCCGCATCACGCAGACAGCCGTTAGTCAGTTCACCGTTTACGCCGCGCATCTGAGCACGGACTGCAAGCAGTGCTCCGCCGGTACACACGTCCATGATGCCGCCCATGTCGATGACCAGAATGTCACCTTCTTGTGTCTCGGAATCGATGATTCCGCCCTGACGCGCCAGATTCTTTCCGTCATAAGCTGTTTTTCTTCTCATCTGCTGGACCGTCAGCGCAAATCCGGCTGCTTTCGGCTGGTGGTTGTCCAATGCATGGAGTCCCAGAACCACTCCCCGGCGGATTTCGAGATTATCCATGGCATCGGACACATTGCCGGTCGGATATTTTTTATAGGCTTCTATCCAATACTTCTTTTCTTCTAAAGTCATTTTCGTTGCCTCCAGCTCCTGCCAAATCGGCCTCGCCGTCTCCTCTGCGGCTCTTTCGACCGATCTACAGGACTTCACTCAATTCAGTTACGCTATCCAGTGTCTCCAGCTTCATCAGAAAATCATAAATCTTCTCTGCCTTCTCCACACCAACTCTCGCATTCATGATTTCCGCATATTTGCCGGATACATCTGCCTCTGCCTCGTTCAGGTCCAGATCGTGCCCAAGCAGATATGTAGAGTTGGTATAGCTGGTTCCATCTTTGAAGTACATGGTCGCCCGGCCGCCGCGGGACGGTGTAAACTCGTCACATGCCACCAGTTCCATGCGTGGGAGCAAGTACTGAACCTGCGGATTCTTTACATTCTCGTCTGTGAATGTCTCAATGGTAACCTGTCCGAAAACAATCTGTGCTGCTGCTGTAAAGCCGATGCTGAATTTGCCCTGAAGACCAGTCTGTGGATCCATGTTGCCTACAAGACGAATCGCACGTGGATACGGTTCAAATACGATTTTTTCAATATCCTCGATCGCATGTGGATGCTCAGCGAGGATTTTCTTACAGTTGATGATTCCGCTGTGGGTCGGGGCACCGCATGGGTATCTCTTAAAGCGGAGTTCGTGAACACCGTAGCCGCCTTTTAAGCGCTCGATGATCTGATTCAGGTCGACTTTCTTGGTCGCGATATTGTCAAGGAAGTCTGTATCAAAAATGTCTGCTCTTCCGGTAAATCCACGGCTTGCAAGAATTGCTGCCATGACACCGTTCTTCGCTGCCATACCTGCCGCCATCGGCTTTGCCATAGTTCCAAAATTCAGCTGGATTCCGCAGCAAAGACCCGCGCAAATACCAAACGCGTTACACATCTGCTCCGGATTCAGTTCTAAAATCGCACCAGCCGCTGCCGCTGCGCCAAATACACCGATGGTGCCGGTCGCATGCCAGCGCCCGTTGTTATAATGCTCCGGCATAATTCCTGCAGAAAGCGCAACCATAATCTGCATACCATTGATGGTACCGTTAATCAGGGATTTTCCGTCTGCCTTCTTATACTCTGCTGCTGCCAATGCTGCCGGAAGAACCGGGGAGCAAAGATGTAAGGACAGGAAATCATGGATATCATCAAAATCAATGGCATGGGACTCGGTTCCGTTGATCAGAGCCGCATTGGCCGGGGATGTTTTCTTGCCCTGACCGATGATCACGCAATCACCGCTCACGTGTTCTTCCTCTGCCAGCTCCATAAGCTTTAACGCACTCTCTTCTGTCACACCAGTGATGGCAGATGCCACCCAGTCAACGTAAGAAAGTCTCGTCATTTGGATATCTCTTTCTGTAAAAGTATCCCAATGGTCTGCCACTGAATATTCGGCCAACTGCATGGTTACTGTCTTTTCACTCATAGCTATCTCCTTTTTCTTCCTTAACGAATTATCTCTCGTACAATTCACGATAAATTTTAAGGACACGATTCGCATCCAATGTTACAAAATTATTTTTCATCAGTCTCTGCTGGCCGTTCATGACCTCATCGGTCCATGCCTTTAGCAGTTCCTCATCTGCGCCGTACTCTTTGAGTGTCTTTCTTGTGAGAATCTTGTCCAGCACTGTAAACATTTTATCATATGCCTCATCCGCCGTACAACCGAGAACTCCGCCGATGAACAAAGCCAACTCTGCGATGGCGCCGTCTTTCTTGATTTCCAGGTAATTATCGATGACTCCGCGGAAGATCGCGTAGTTGGATTCTCCGTGTGCCACATGGAAAGTTCCGCCAAGCGGGTAGCTCATGGCATGAACCGCTGCACATCCTGCCGTACCAAATGCAAGTCCTGCGTAATTGGAAGCAATGAGAAATTCATTCAACAGTGGAATTCTTGCCTCCGGACCATACTCGATCATCTTAAGATATCCTTTTAAGATCATTTCGATCGCCTTATATCCGAATAACTTAGTAAACGGAGTTGCCTTAGGGGAAAGGCTGGACTCGACAGCATGCACCAGTGCGTCGATGGAGCTGGTCGCAAATACCGGGTATGGAAGGTTTGCTAAAAATTCCGGAATTAAAACCGCTTTGTCTGCATACATCGCATCGTCCGCGAGTCCAAACTTTGTATTTCTCTTTAAAAATGCAAGGATCGCAATATTGGTCACCTCAGAGCCGGTGCCGCAAGTGGTCGGAACCAGAAGCAGTTCTTTGTCTTTTTCCACCGGAAGCTCTCTATCATACAGCTTTTCAATCGGGCTTAAGTACTTCAGTGCGAAAATTTTGGAAATATCGAGAACGGTACCACCGCCAATGCCGATGACTCGGCGGTGGGCTCCCATCTTGTTCATGTCTGCGATCATGGCCTCGACCATCTCGTCGTTTGGCTCGCCTCTTCCGTATTTCTCCTGGTAGAGAACATCGCACTTTAAATCAAGATCGCCAAAATATGGCTGGTAAATATATTCGTTTGTGATTACAAGGTCTCCCTCACCGAGAGCGAATTCCTTTGCAAATTCTTTGACTGTATCAAACTGATGTAACTCAGGCTTAAATACAAGCTGCAGCATCGCTACCCCTCCGTTCGTTTATTCTGCTTCTTTGAAGAACTCATCCAACGCTAACATTGCACATCTGAAAGAAGGGAAACCTCCCATTGTCAGTGCCTGTTCTACTGTTGCAAGGATTTCATTCTTGGTTGCGCCGAACTGGTACGCCATCTTTGCGTGTGCTACAATCACAGCGTCCTGTTTTAAAATTGTAGCCATAGCCACATTAATCAGCTCACGTGTTTTACGCTCTAATTTGTCGTTATCGTTTACAAGATGAGTTCTCCATGCTGTGATCTTGTCGTTTAACTCCGGATCTAATTCTCCGAGGATTGTCCAGTGATTTCTTGCCATATTCATATTCTCCTTTTCCGATTAATAATAAATGTAACCTCTCGTTAATGGAACGGGCTGCGCATGCCGTGTTTGTTTGCTTGGTTTTATTGTATCGGATTGGAGGATTGTTGTAAAATATGCGATTATGATGAAACCATAGGCGGCGCCTATATATAAAAAATCTGCCAGAGCCCTTATTTACAAGAACTCTGGCAGTACACCCATTCATTTTTAATTCCATTCTGTTTCTATTAATAAATCCCGAATATTGCGATGCTTAATCCCATTACGGCTCATATCAAACTCATCCAACGATACAACATATTTAGGGAAATTATCTCTAACCATATCATAAACACCAAACTCTCGCGCAATTGTCTCTTCAGATGCCAGGAGATACGCTACCTGAATATATAATTTTTGTCCTCGCTTTTCACATACAAAGTCAATTTCTTTATCGCCTGCTTTTCCTACAGTAATCGTAAAGCCGCGTCTCCTTAACTCCATGTAAACAATATTTTCCAGGATCAGGTTGATTTCCTTCATATTGCCTCCATAAACTGCCTCACGAATACCATGGTCTGCAATATAATACTTCTCATTTGTTGCAAGAATCTGCTTTCCCTGAACATCCTGACGACTGGCCTGATAGAACAGGTATGCATCCACACAATATTTCAGGTAGTTTAAAACAGTGTCCTTCGACACAGTGCGTTGCTCATTTTTGAGAAATTTGGAAATAGAAGTTGCAGAGAATGTTGTTCCTGCATTTGCCATTACATATGAAATAATACGTTCCAGTAAATCGACATCTCTGACCTTATTTCTTTTAACGATATCCTTCAGAACAACTGAATTGAACAAGTCTTCCAGATATTTTTTTCCCGGTTCCTCTTCATACCGAAGATTTGCCAGATACGGCATTCCGCCCGCAAGCAAATACTTTTGAAAGCATTGAGCCAGTGTTGTATCAGAATCAATCGTTTGATACAGCTCGATGAATTCAGAAAAGGAAAACGGATAAATCACAAATTCAACATAACGTCCACCAAGATAGGTCGCCAATTCGCCGGAAAGAAGTTTTGCATTGGATCCAGTAATATAAATATCGCAATCTAAATCCAAACGGAGTGAGTTTACACACTTTTCCCAATTTGTAACTTCCTGAATCTCATCAAAAAACAGGTAGACTTTTCCCTTAATATTAGCACAGCGACGCATAACTTCTTCATGAAGCGCCTGTGCTGTACATAAATGCTCATTTCTCATTTGCTCAAAATTAAATGAGATGAACTGATCCGCGCACGTGCCGGATTCCAAAAGTTCTTCCTGAATCAGTTCCAACATCACAGATTTTCCACTACGTCGGATACCGGTCAGAACCTTAATCAACTCATTACCAATAAATGGACGGATCTGACTCATATATAATTCACGTTTAATCATACCAATCAGCCCCTTCTTTCTTATTTTCACATTTATTATATCGCATTTATACTGGACAAACAAGAAAAATCTCTACATTTTGTCGAGTATAATCGACAAAATGTAGAGATTTTAATTCGCCATTACTATACCAAGAATATTTCATTGTCTCGGCAGATAAGCCAAGATTTCCTTAATAAACGCATCCACTGCCACATCCGGCTTTCTCTTCTTACTGGTCACTAATCCAAACTCAATCTCCGATGCGTCCGTGATCTCAATCGGGAAAATGGTTCTTGATTTCACATAAATATCTCCCATCAGGGAAATATCCGGACCAAATCCAACGGCCTCGGTCTGTGAAACAAATCGCTTGATGGATTCCGGATTATGAGTCGTTGACATGACATTCGGCTGACCATACTGGCTGATCTGCTCCAGGCAATATTTATGTAGGGAGAATTCTTCTCCGTATAAGAACAGTTGAAACGGCAATAGTTCCCTGAACGTGATTTTCTGTCGACTTGCAAGCGAAGATCTCGCCCCCACATACGCCATCAATCTTCCATCAAACAAGTGCTGGTACAAAATATCCGGCTCTTGAATTCTTTTTCCATGGGTTGCGATCAGTCCCAGGTTAATATCGCCTTTCAGACAGTCTTTTACGATTTTTTGTGTGCCTTCCTCTTTAGTCTTGATCGCCACATTCGGAAAAATACTTCTATAGGAAGAAATTACATGTGGAAGGACAACGGCACTCAGTGTCGGAATAACGCCAACATTGATAATCGTATTAATCTTCGAGTAATCATTGACAGAAAGCTTTTCAATCTCCCCCACAGACCGCATGATCTCCCTCGCATGGGCAATGACCTGAAGTCCCACCTGCGTCGGCACTGCGCCGGTGCGGTATCTGGTAAACAGTGTGACATTCAGTTCTTTTTCCAGAGCTGTCACCGCCTGGCTAATGCTGGGCTGAGCAATAAACAATCGTTCACTGGCCATCGTAAACGAGCCTGTGTCTGCAATTTCAATAATATATCGTAACTGTTCCAGACGCATACCATAATCCCCTTTTCTTTTCTGACAAAGCTTTCTTTTTTTCGCATCTTTGTTATACTATTACTATACTCGTTTTCTAATATTTTTTCAATGATAATCCGATCTTTCATAGGTGTTGCCTATGGAAATATGCGAATCACATATTTTACACCTAATAACTTATGGAGTATACTAAGCTCATCAAAAGAAACATGCATCTGAATTCCGGAAATTCACAAGCATCGTGAAAAATGAAAAGGTAAACAAAAATCACAAAGGAGAATGTATTATGCCAGCTATCGTAACAGCACCATCACTCTTGGCGATGATTCCTATGCTTCTCTTCTTAGTTCTCACATTAAGAGGAAAAAACTACACACTCAGCGTTGGAATTGCAGCCCTCCTTGGATGTGTTCTTATGGGACAGGGTCCGAAGGAATTCGCAGGTATCCTCGTAGATAACCTGGGCGGTACACTTGGCCAGGTCGGCCTCATCATCATGTTCGGCAGCGGTCTTGGACTTGTCATGGACGCAGCCGGTATCAACAAAGTTATTGTTAATTTCGTAGTGAAGAAAATCGGCGTAGACAGTGAAAAGAAAGGTATCTTCGCCTGCTACCTCGTTTCCCTTATCATGGTTTGTTTAATCGGTACATTAAACGGCGGTAACGCAGTTGTTGCTCCGATTATCCTTCCAATCGTTGCTGCTGCAGGTCTTACACCGACAACCGTATGTTTCCTGATGTTCAACGCAGGTCTCGTTGGTGTAACAATCGGTCCTTTCTGTTCCGCAGTAGCTGCTGCCCTTGGTGTTAGTGGATTAAGCTATCAGGATTATATGCTCTATTCCGCACTCCCGTATTCCATTGCATGGTCTATCGTTAGCTTAATCCTTTCCTTCTTTATTCAGAAGAAAACAAAAGCTGCCGGTGAAAAATACGAAGCGATCGATGTTCCGGCAGAGTTCCATGCAACTGCACGTCAGCGCAATGCATGTATCGGTTTCCTTGTAACCTTTATCGGCTGTCTCGTTTACGGTTTAATGACAGGCAGCAATATGAAATACGTAATGTTCGTAATCCTTCTTTTAAGCGTTGTTGTAGGATTATTCATTGACCAGCCGTTTGAAAAGACCATCAAAATGTTCGGTCAGGGCATGGGCAAGATGGGCGGTATGTTCTTCTCCTTCCTGCTCACAGGTGTTATGATCGATACCATCACCCTCGGCGGCGGTTGGGAAGCTCTTTCTGAACTGATCCTTGGCCTCATCGGCGGAAACGGCAAGTACCTGTTAATGGTAATTGCTTCCTTCGTAGGTGGTTTCGGTGTTGAAGGTGCCGTAGTAACTCAGATGCAGATCATCCAGAGCGCATTCTGGGATATCGCATCCAGTATGGGAATCCCGATGACAGCGTGGGCAATCGTACTGATCGCAGCAGTTCGTATTACCTCCATCGTTTATCCGTCTGCAAACTATGCGGCTCACCTTGGATTCGCAAGATCCAATGATATGAAGACTCTCCTGATTGCAGGATGGATCACATCCTTCATCATGCTGGCATTCGTGCCGATCTGGGGATTTGTAGTAATGAATTTCCTTGTATAATGAAATGTGAGTTTTGACAAACCTCCTATTTGTTTGATATACCCCCTTGTAAGAAAAAGCTCGTGTCGGAATCCTTTCCCCCGACACGGGCTTTTTCATATGCTTAGCTATTCTATGAGAAGCCAATCTATCAGAACAGTCTCTGCTCCCAACACATATCCAAAAAATCCCTACGCAAAAGCATCGATTGTTTCAACCGATGCTTCGCGAGGGGATTTCTATAGGAGGTACCAAATGATACTTGTTAACAACCCTATTCTTTCTTAATATAAATCTCTATAAATTTTACAAACCATTTCCTGCGTCATTGGAATAAAACTATTCTTAAGTAACCGCTGCTGGTTGTCAATGACAGACTTAGCAAACTCAGCCAGTTCTTCTTCTTTCACACCATACTCCCGGAGCGCCTTCTTCGGTAACACCATGTTCAATAAATCTTCCAGTGCATCATACACCTTTGCCACATCGCAGCCAAGTAATTTTGCCAGAAAGTCGTTCATAACAGCGATTTCACCATCTTCTCTGTGACGCATGTATTCTTTCATGACACCGGTAAATACAGCATAGTTACTTTCCCCATGTGCTACATGATACTGCCCCCCCAGTGGATAAGCCATCGCATGCACTGTGCCGCAACCAGCGGTGCCAAATGCAAGACCGGCGAAATTAGAGGCAATCAGAAAATCTTCCATTAGCTCCTTGCGGGTATCCAGTCCGTTTTTCACCAGCTTACGATAACCGTTGATAATCATTTCAATTGCTTTATAGCCAAACGCTTTCGTGTAAGATGTTCCGTTCGGAGATAAACAGGATTCTACTGCATGAACCAGGGCATCAATCGAACTGGTCGCAAACACCTTGAGCGGCAAGCTCTGTAGTAATTCAGGAATAAGAACTGCGCTATCCGCATACATGGTCGGCGCTACCAGGCCCATCTTGGTTCCCATACGAGTACGATTAAGTACTGCAATGCTGGTCACCTCACTGCCGGTGCCACATGTGGTCGGAACCATAACGAGCTTCATGGTTCTTGTCAAATTCGGCATCTTCGCATACAATGCATCGATGTCAGTCGTATCAGCTACAGCAAACACCTTCGCCAGATCAATAATTGTACCACCGCCGATGGCAATGATGCGCTTACAGTTCAGTTTTGCGATGTCGTTTAGAATCGCCTCTGCCATCACGTCGCTCGGCTCGCCCATTCCGTACTTCTCCTGAAACACCGTGTGGCACTTCAAATCAAGTTGTCCAAAAAACGGCTGGTAAATATATTCATTGGTCAGAATTAGATCATTCTCCCCAATCTGAAACTCCTCGGCAAATTCTTTGCATGTACTGAATTTATGTAATTCAGGTTTCATAATAATTTGAATCATAATTTCACATCCTCGTATCTTCGCGAATGCTCTCCAAACCCTTAAATATCTTGACCAGAGAACACATGATTGCTGGCCCTTCACATCGAAAGATCTTCAAGAATCTCGTACATATACTCCGAGATTCCTCCTCTCATTTCCAGTGCTTCATCAATATCAAAATCCACAAACTGTCCGTCCTTGTACGCGACCACCCGGTTGCAGGCACCTTCGCAAAGGAGGTCAACCGCCTTTGCTCCCATGACGGAGGCAAATACACGATCTTTACAGGTAGGCACGCCACCTCGCTGAATATAACTTAATATCGTTGTCCGAATACTAATGTTTCCAATTGCAGAGATTCGCTTCGCCATCTTCGGTGTGTCACCGATACCTTCTGCGTTTATGATGATATTGTTCTTTTTTCCATTCTCTCGATTCTTCACAATCTTCTGGAGAACCTTCACTTCGTTATAATCAAATTTTTCCGGAATCAATACTTGTTCGGCACCATTTGCAATGCCGCACCAGAGTGCAATATGTCCGGCATTTCTCCCCATCACTTCAATGATACTGCACTTTTCATGGGATGAAGCCGTATCGCGAATATTGTCGATGGCATGCATCGCTGTATTGACTGCAGTATCAAAACCAATAGTATAATCGGTACATCCGATATCACCATCAATGGTTCCTGGAATTCCGATGACATTTAAGCCCTTTCCTGCAAGTTTTTGTGCTCCTCGAAACGAACCATCACCGCCAATGACTACCAGTGCATCAATCCCATGTTTTCTACATATATCAATCGCTTTATCCTGCATCTCCTCCAGTTCGAACTCTGGGCACCGTTCCGATTCCAGAAACGTACCGCCCCTCTGGAGAATATTGCAGACACTTCGCGCATCCATATCCTGGATTTCCTCTTTGAGCATACCAGCGTAGCCCCGGTTAATTCCCTTAATCAGTTTACCTTTGGCAATGCCACGGCGTACTACTGCACGTACCGCTGCATTCATACCGGGCGCATCGCCGCCGCTAGTCAAAACACCAATTGTATTTATTTTACTGCTCACTATTTGCCCTCCTGACTAATAAACCTGATCAAGCTGCATTTCCACGACGATAACCGGTACATGCGGTATATTATTAAAATTGACTTATTTTCTCTTCAATACTTTTCTTACTGCCTCAGCAATATACTCTGCTGTCAATCCGAAGCGCTCTCTTAAATAACTTTCCGGACCAACTTCACCAAATTCATCCTGAACACCAACCATCTCCATCACTGTTGGGTTCTTCTTTGCCAATAACTCGCTGACTGCACTTCCCAGACCATTGATTACATTGTGATTCTCTGCTGTCACAATTGCTCCTGTTTCTGCTGCCGCAGCAAGCACTGCCTCTTCGTCTAACGGTTTCCAGGTAAACATATTTAATACTCGGGCACTAATTCCTTCTGCTTTTAACAGTTCTGCTGCATCCAGCGCTTCTGCCACGCAGTATCCGCTGGCAATAATCGTCACATCATTTCCATCTGACAGTTTTACAGCTTTTCCAATTTCAAATTCAGAACCTTCCTCGTAAACCTTGCGCACGCCTTTTCGCACAAGTCTCATATAAAACATGCCATACTGGTCGGCAATCTTCGGAAGAAGATTTTTCAACATTACAATATCAGTAGGCTCTACAACAGTCATTGTCGGAATTCCGCGCATAATTCCCATATCCTCAAATGGCATATGAGTACCACCGTTATATGCAGCAGTAATACCCGGATCTGAACCAACCACTTTTACATTCGCTCTGTTATATGCACCTGACATAAAAATCTGGTCACATGCCCTTCTGGTACAGAACGGTCCAAATGTATGTGCAAACGGAACTTTTCCCCATACGGAGAGTCCACAGGCAACACCAATCATATTGGATTCCTGAATTCCGCAATCAACAGTTCTCTCCGGGAACTTTTTCGCAAAAGGCTTCATTCCCATAGCTGTCATAAGATCCGCGTCCAGTGCAACGATTCGCTCATCATTTTCTGCCATTTCTATCATCGCTTCACAGTAAGCAGTACGCATGTCAGATACATCTTTTCCACGTTCTTTCGAAAGTATAATTTTACTCATGACATCGCCCTCCTTAAATATTGTCCATCACTGTCTGCATCTCAGCCAGTGCCTCTTCCAGTTCTTCCGGAGATACACCTCTGCTATGACTTCCTGCGGTATCGGCAATTCTGCTCCAGCCATTTCCTTTCACCGTATCCAGAACAATCACAGACGGATCTCCTTTATGATCTTTTGCATTGGCAATTGCTTCATCAATCGCCTCAATATCGTGACCGTCCACTCTCTGTGCATACCAGCCGAACGCAGCAAATTTTGCGCAGATATCGCCCAAATTACAGACCTCGTCTGTATCTGTACGTCCATCGATTTGCAGTTTATTATAGTCTACAAAAGCGATCAAATTGTCCAGTTTCTTTGTGCTGGCCATCATGGCCATCTCCCACACCTGGCCTTCATTCAGCTCTCCATCGCCCAGAATCAGATATACTTTGTTATCTTTTCCATCCATTTTCATGCCAACCGCCACACCGGCTGCGGTAGATGCACCCTGCCCCAAGGAACCTGTCGTCATATCAATACCTACTGTACGATTTCTGTCTGCATGACTCGGAAGATTCGTTCCCGGAGAGTTTAATGTTTCCAGCTGTTCCATCGGGAAATATCCTTTCAGTGCCAGAGTGGCATATAACGCAGGACCGCAGTGACCTTTTGAAAGTACCAACCAGTCTCTGTTCTCCCACTTTGGATTCTTTGGGTCAATTTTCATATGTTTATTATAAAGTACGGACAGCAAATCGGTGATGGAAAGAGAACCGCCGATATGACCTGCCGGTACACGGGAAATCATCTTTACAATTTCCATTTGGGTCTGGATTGAAAAACGCTTCAGCGCTTTTTTCTTTGCATCATCCATCATAACTATTCTCTCCTTCTCCATTTTTAAGGGGGGGATGAGGCCGAAAGCTTTTCTCTACTTCTGGCCTCATCGGTATATGTCTTAATTAACGAGTAAAGATACCACGTTTCGGAAGCTCATGAACAGATACCCAACCCTCGCTAAGCGGCTCTTTGAAGCATCCTTCTACTTCTTCCTTCGGACGAGTTGTGAATCCCTCTACCGGAGCTGTGCCTGCCGGGAAGCTCTCAAGCATATCATCAATCATCATAGTGATATATTTGCAGATTGCAGCGATCGGACGTTTTGCTTTGTAAGCGTCACCGCGGGACGGATAACCTACAACACCTTCCGGAGTACCGTAGCGCTCAATCACGTTATGACCTTCACCTTCAGACCAAGTATGCGGACGACCATAGGAGTCTACAGAAGTGTCATAATGGCCTTTTAATGCCATAGCTTTCGGCTGCGCATCTACACAAACGCTCATGTCAACCATGTCACCAAAGAGAAGGTTCGCAACTGCTGTCTCAGCTTCATCAGCATGTACAAAATGTGTTGTTAAGGAATCCGGCTCATCGATCGGTACCCAGAATTCGCGGATCGCACGGTGCCACTCAAGCTCGGAAACGATTGCCGGAAGCTGGTAACGTTTGAAGAATTCCTGAACTGCGGATTCAAGCATCCACTTATGTCCGTGGTTGTTTACAAGGATGAATTTTCTATAGCCATCATCCCAAAGACCGAGCATGGTGTAAATTAAAGTCTCTCTTACCACTTCTTCTGTAACCATGTAAGTTCCCGGCATTGCTACGTGATGGTACGGATGACCACCATAATTGATCGGCGGAAGTGCAAGTGCTACTTCATAACCTTTTTTAGCTGTGTAACGGCGAACGCCTTCACAAATCTGTGTAACCATGTATGTATCAAGACCGGACGGATTGTGAATACCATGATTCTCAGTTGTTCCAATCGGAATAAGAACTACGTCGTTTTTACGGCGTTTTTCCATTGCAATATGTCTTGGTGTATTCTGGATGTAGCAGCCAGCTTTACCAAGCTCGGACTCTGCCGGAAGACCATACTCCTCAAGGATTTTGTCGATTTCTTCCTCAGAGGCCTCCCATACTTCCTTTTTCATAAGACCAACCGGACTGTTATCAAAATGGATTGTCGGGTAATCCGTTGTATACCAGGTCTCGCCCATAACTTCTTTTTTGTAAGTTGTTCTAGCCATATTCGTTCTCCTTTTTCTATATTAATTCTTTGATGGGTAACAAATTAGTCCTCGAATGTCAGCATTACCTTGAATGCCTCTTCCGGATGATTTACTGCAAGATCCATCGCTTTATCCAGATCTTTAAACGGAATGTGGTGGGAATTCAAAGCGTCAAAATCATATTTATCTTTAATTGCACTCATGAAACGGATCGTTCTCTGAGCCCAGTCCTTTGTTCCGCCGGATCCTTTGATCTTTAATGTGCTCCAGATTGTTTTTCCGATTTCTACCGGAACCTTTCTACCGATAGAATGACCGATTAAATTTACTCGGCAGCTGTGTCCTGCCACATCAAAGATTGCCTGTAATGCTGCATTGCTTCCGGATGCCTCTGCGATTACGCTCGGACCGTGACCGTCTGTAGCAGCCTTAATCTGTGCGTAGTAGTCCGGATCCGCCGGATTCAGAACAACGTCTGCACCATATTTTAATGCACGCTCTCTTCTCACTGCGTTCATATCAGACACGATAACCTTCGCACCAGATGTCTTTGCAACCATAGCTGCGGATAAACCAACCGGGCCTGCACCCATAACCAGACAGTAATCAGAAGCGTCAATGTAACCACCGTTACCCCAGATACCGAAGTAACCGATGGAGAAAGTCTCTACCCAAGCGCCCATATCATAGGACCAGTCATCCGGAATCTTATGTACATATTCTTCTTCGATTACCATGTACTCTCCAAAACCGCCCGGGGAGTCTGGACGGAAACCAAGTTCTCTCATGTTGAGACATGCAGACGGCATCAAACCTTCTTTACAGTTGTAGCATTTTCCACAAGCCATTACGCAGTCAGCAGTTACTTTGTCGCCAACCTTTAATCCTTTAATCTCACTGCCTGCTGCAATAATCTCACCGCCAACTTCATGACCCGGTGTATACGGAGCGATATCGTATCTTCCCTCAGCAGATTCGCCGAGGAAGCAATGCACGTCAGATCCACAGATACCACAGGCTTTTGTCTTTACAAGCACCTGATTCGGTTTTAATTCCGGAACTTCTACGTTCTCAATTCTTAAGTCTTTCGGTCCATACATAAATGCGATATTTGCTTTCATTACAATTCTCCTTTTCTTCGAAATGCTATTCAGTTTTCAATATCTTTTATAATATCTCCACTACTTTTCCTGTTTAGCAGAATGGTTCACGATCTATTTTGCCAGTACAAGCGGAGAGAATACAATGTAGTAAATTACGATACACATAAGCAGAACACCTGCTGCTGTCTTTGCGTGTTTCCACGGAGTAACATCTACTACGTTATCTGCTTCAATCACATAATCATTACGCGGCTGCTTCTTCATGATCACATACATGAGTAACATATCGATCCAGAACATGATACCGATTGTATAGTTGCTGTGAATCGGAAGTTTTACGATGTACATCAGCACCAGATACATCACCATGTGGAACGGAATAACAGTTTTTACAGCTTTTGGCGGGCATTTGCCTTTGAAAATCATTGCAAATAATACTGCTGCAAGAATCGGTGCGTTGATAAATCCAGTTAAATCGAGCATCAGATTGTATAATCCGCCAGATGCAAACATGATAAACGGCGCGATGCAAACTGCGATTGCTGCAAGAACGAAGCTAACAATCTGTCCAACTTTTACGACTTTCTTTTCCTCTGCGTTCGGATTGATGTATTTTTTATACACATCGAGTGAGAACAGCGTACTTGTTGCATTTACCGCACCGTTAAAGGAGCTGAGTACAGCACCGAAAATCGCTGCACATACAAAACCTAAAATCGGTTTCGGGATAACATTCTGGATCAGCATGGTGTATGCAAGATCGCCGTTGGAATTTACGATTACATCAAAGGTATCTGTGCCAACGAATAATGCGTATGCCAGGATACCGCATCCACCCAGATAAAGCGGACCAGCCAGTTTAAATGCCGCACAGACGAGAATACCTTTCTGCGCTTCTTTCAGAGATTTCGCCGCAAATGTTTTCTGAATGATCATCTGGCTTGTACACCAGTAGTAGAACCACATGGTTGCAACACCCAGGAAGAGAGTCGGCCACGGGAACTCCGGTGCAGACGCATTTGCCGGGGAAATTGCACTGAGTTTTTCAGCCGGGACATTTGCCAGTAAATTTGTAAAGCCACCTGCAATACTTCCATCGCCCAGAGCATACAGTGCGAAGAACGGAACAGACACACAGCCTAAAAGAAGAAGTACTCCATATGCGGTATCTGTAAAAGCAACCATTCTCAAACCGCCGAATACGGTATACAGTAAGCCGATGATTCCGATTGCCGCACAGATCAGTGTGATTGCTGCAAAATCAGAGATTCCTAATAAACCGCCGATATCAAATACTCCATTGAAAACGATTGCTCCGGAGTACAGTACAGTCGGCATTGCAGTAGCCACATAAGAAAGCATCAGCAAGAGAGAAACCAGAGTCTGTGTCGGTTTGTCATAAGATTTTCCTAAGAACTCCGGCATGGTAGTAACACCATACTTTAAATATCGTGGTGCAAAAAACAGTGCCATTGCCACGATACCGATGATACATCCAACCTCCCAACATACCGCACCACTCATATTACTCATAAATGCGATACCTGCCTGTCCGGAGATCTGCTCCGTTGAGAGACAGGCCAGAAGCATTGATGTCGCAATTACAATACTTGAAAGTCCACGTCCAGCTAAAAAGTAACCATCCGACGTACTCGTGTCGCCGCCCTTCGATTTTACATATCCGATTCCCGCGACTGCTACCGTACAAAGTAAAAATACGATAAATACGATTGCCATAATTTGTTTCACCCTACCTTTCGTTATTTGTATCAACTTTTTCTTTTGCCCCGGTTTGTTTCATTTCTTCCACTCCCGTTTTTTGTGTAACGTTACATTTATTTTCGCTCATTTATGATACATTTACATCATAAGACACCCTTCATCATTTGTCAATGTACGTTTTATACATCTTTACTAGGTCTTTTTTGTACACTTTTTACAATTTATGACATGTAACACATTTCATCAAATTCTAATAACAATGTAACAAAAGCATTGTTTGCTGTTTCGGATAAACATTAAATTCCTTTTATCGGAATAAATTCTTTCATTTTTGGCTGTTTTTTCTATTGATTTTTTATCAAATCCGCCTTATAATGTAATTGTTACACAAATAATTACATCGTTTTACATAAAGGAGTATGAAACATGAATCAATCCGGAGATAAAATTAACATCAGAGAAATTGCAAGACTTGCCGGAGTTTCTACCGCTACTGTTTCCCGAGCGCTTCGCACTCCGGAAAAATTGCAGGAAGAAACACTTCAGAAAGTTTTAAAAGTCATTGAAGAGACTTCCTATAGTCCCAGAACCTCTTCACCATATTCAAATGTCATTTGTGTTATTATGGACAGCCCTAAAAACATGTTCTACTGTGATATTCTGCACTACCTGACATCCTTTGCTACCGAAAAGAATTATTTTGTTGCAGTTTTTTACACCAATGGCAGACAAGATTTGGAGCAGAATCTTTATCAGTATTGTAAATCCATCAACTGTGCGGGCATTATCCTGACCAGTTTTTCCCAGTTAAATTCCATTTCCTCCGCAATACCTACAGTTCTTCTCGATGGTCCTCATGCTGCTACCGGAAACTTTTACCGAATCAGTTCTGATAATGAAAGTGCAATCCGCATGCTCGTAGACCACATGGTTCGCCTGAATCATCAGAAAATCGGCTTCATTTCTGCCGAAAAGCACTGTATCGCCGGAAAAGAACGCAGGGAAGTATTCTGCAATTATATGAATTCACTCGGACTGGACATCCCGGACGAATATATTTATATGGGAGATTACTCGATCAGCAGCGGACTTGGAGCTTTCGATCACTTCTATGCACTGCCAAACATGCCTACCGCAATTCTTTCTTCGAATGATGAAATGGCGAAAGGTTTTATTATCCGTGCAAATGTGCTAGGCGTAAGAATTCCAGAGGATATTTCCATCTGCGGCATTGATGCTGTTGATAACGATTCGTTCATTCCAAAGATTACCTCTATCCACCAGGATACCAAAGCAATTGCAGAGGAAGCCTTCGAATATATTTTTTACCATCAGGAAAGAGAGTTTGCCGGAACGAAGATTCTTCCAGTCTCCTTCTCTCCGGGCAATACATGTTACCGCATCTAATAGATATCCTATGCCCCGCAAAGCAACTTCAGAGATTTCATCCAATCCTCACCAGCTCGCGGGGCATAAAAAAGGACCTGACTATAAAAGTCAGATCCCCATTATTCTTCCCGCCTCTGGAACGCACCTCCGCTTCCCATTTCCATCCGGTATTTAGCTACCGTTCGCCTGGATATCGGCATTCCTTCGCTCTCCAACATACCGGCAAGCTGTTCGTCGCTGTATGGTTTCTTCTTATTTTCGCCATCCACCAATGCCTTCAGCCGGTCTTTGACCGTATTGCGGCTCACGTCCTCGCCATTTCCACCGCCGGATGAAATTCCTGAGGTAAAAAGATTCCGGATCAACAGGCAGCCAATCGGCGCCAGAAGATATCCGGGAAAACGTACTGATATGCTACTGATCTTACCTCCCGCCACATCGCTCAAGTGGCCGTTGATCACTTTTTTCAGCATTTCTTCCCGGTCCATGCCCTCTACCTGGAGACTCCGGCACTCTTCCAGACTCGATGAAAATTTTCCTGTTCACCAAGTCTTCCCCAGGAGAGCTGTGTGATAATCATGTCCTCCAGAGACTGGGACTGCATCTGTACCTGCGACAAGACCTGTTTGGTCTGCAGTGAAACATCTACCTTAATATCCAAAAAAATCCCCCTGCCTTTCCACACCCGATACCTTCGGGCGGGCGTTCTTTGCGCCTGGCTATATCATTACAAATTATATCATAAATCGACAGCCATCCGCACCTCAGACAGTGGGACCTCTTTTGTTCTTTTGTTTTTCACTCTATTATGTTATTTCAGGGATTTCCTTCCATCTCCTGGTCACAGTGCGTGATACAGCGTCTTTCCCGAATCATTTTTCGGAATTTCTGCGATTGAAATAACTTGAATGCCACGCGGGTGAATTCCTGTTTTTTCCGCAAGCCAGGTTTCGATCCGGGTACACAATCCCTCCGTTTCCCCTTCTACATAGATCTTCATATGGTCGTCTACACCGGTGCATGCAGTGCCGACTCCGTCGTACTCAGATTTTACCATCTGTTCGATTTCATCCATATTGACTCGTTTTCCGAACATTTTCAGGAATCGCTTTTTTCTTCCTGTAATGTAATAATATCCGTCTACATCGCGCTTTGCCATGTCTCCTGTATACAAAATACCGCCTCGCTCGTCGCCCTTCGCCAAGTCTTCGCAACACTGCGCGTATCCCATGGTCACGTTCTTTCCTTCATAAACCAGCTCACCCACGGTATCCGGCGCTGTGATTTCCGTCCTTTCATCTTCCATCAGCCGGAACGTTCCACCCGGAATCGCAATTCCCATGCTTCCGCATTTTGTGATCGCCTTTTCTGCCGGAAGATACCCCATTCTGGCCGTCGCTTCTGTCTGACCGTACATGACTACGAACTTTTTTCCGTGTTTTTCTGCGTACTCAGCGAATTCCCGGTGGAGCTTCTCTGATAATTTTCCTCCAGCCTGAGTCAGTGTTTTCAGTGCCGGAAGTTCCATTTTAAAAAAGGACAGTCGCTTTAACATCTCGAAGGTGTACGGAACGCCGCTGAGTGAAGTGGCACCGGCCTTTCTGGCAAAGGTCCAGAACTCCTGATCGAACAACGTATGATTTGTAAGAAGAATGGCGGCTCCGACCTGGAGATGGCTGTTGATAATAGAGAGGCCATATGTGTAATTCATCGGAAGTACTGTGATCGGACGTTCTGATTCGTCCAGTTCCAGATACGCCGCGATTGCCTCCGCATTGGAGATAATATTTTCTCTGCTCTGGCGCACCAGTTTAGGACTTCCGGTACTGCCTGAGGTTGTGAGGAGCAGGGCCAGATCCTTATGGAGCCTGGTCTTCTCCTCTTTTTCACATTGTATGACCACATATCCGTATCCTGCTGCCACCGGTTTCCCGGTGCAAGTCTCACTCGCAGGTGAACTTCCTGCGGGCATCGCCACGTAATCCGGCCGGTACGTCTGAATCAGTCCCTCTGCCAGCTTTGAATCCATATTTTTATCCAGAAGAAGCGGTACGATTCCTTTATTCAGACAGGTCAGGTAGAAAAACACGGACCCGATGGAGTTTTCGCAGAAAATCACCATCAGGGTACCCGTCTCCAGCTTCTTTCCCACGGTATCACAGAACACCTCAAACCCGCCGTAAGTCACCCGCATTCCATTGTCGTCCATTAACATCAGATGATCCCGATATTCCGGTTTTGCCTCATAAAATCCCATGATGTTCTCCTTACTCTCTCTAATCATTTCACGAATCATCGTCTCTATTGCAATCGGGACAACTGACTGATCAAGTCATTTCCGTCCCAGTTTAATTCCATCCAAAGCGCCTGACCGACCGGCACGATGCGGGATACGCCTTTCAGCTCTTTCTGCAAAACGGTATTCCGCAGTTCCTCACGGCTCACGCCAAAGTATGTCAACGTCTGTGTTCGTTCCGTGACTGCCATGGCCCAGTCATCACTATTTTTCATATGGTATTCATAAAAGTTTCCAAACTGTTGTCCCAATTCCATTTCTTCTTTTGGAATACCCGCAAGTTCCGCAACGTAAAGGCGGTTTTTCCATCGCTTGATCTGGCAGATTTCCGGTCCAAAGCACATACATTCCCATAAATATCCATATTTCATGCTTATTTTGTTTTCTGAAAGGTTGTAGCGCTCCGCCGCCTCCGCCAACGCGGCCCAGAATCGCTCTGCAGCATATGCTCCTGTCTCCAAATCCGGTTCCCTCCAGAAAATCAGTTTTGGGCAGGAGCATGCATTCTGGTCCATGCTGTATGTATCGTTGTAAAATCGGATTGCCAGGATTTTCAGTTCTTCCTCCGACAATGCCAGCACGGATTTTGCATCCAAAACCGCCATCGATGTCCGGTCGGGAAAGACCAGTTCCGACGCGGTGAGCTTGATCGAAACGTTCTGGATCGCTTCGATTGTCCGGTCTCCGCCCCAGATGATTCTGGCATCGCAGTTCGTGCTATAGTACTCTGTCAGGTCTATTCTGGTTCTGTTGTAACTGATAAACGAAAGGCGGTTCTTCATGTTAAAAAAGCGCTCCTCAGACAGTACTTCGTCGATGAGTCTGCATAGTTCCATGTCTGTCTCTGTGCGTCGGTCTGACAAACGGACCAGACAGGTATTTCCCGCCAATAGCCCCATGACGCAGGAATAAAAGAACATGAGTGGGACGTTGGACGGGGCGATATGGAAGGAGAGCCCGAGACCACGGCGGGAATTGTTTTTCGTTTGGCTGCTTTTCATCTCCAACAAATGGGGCCGCCGCAACCAGAATCCCAGCGATTTCAACTCTTCACTGGCCTGCATTCTTGGAATCTCTCTGATTCGATCCGAGAGTTCTGTGAGAAATTCCATCGCCTCTTCTTCAAATGACTCCACTGCCACAGTCGAAAGTTCTTTCGCTCCCGCAAGCAAAGCCACTCCGGGCTGCGGGACGCAAATGTACATTCCACCTGTTACCTCTCGATTTCGATCCGCCTCGTTTCCGATGTTTATCACCGTTACTCCTCCATTCTCTTTATCAGACTTACAGACTCTCATATGTATCGCTGCATCCCCTGACTTCCGCTTTTGCGATCCGGCCGGTTATCTTAAAATACTTTCCCTTTTTTCCACACGGGCAGTCATCCTCGCCAAGAATGATTCCCTTGTCTTCCGTAAGGATCGAATGTCCCGGATAGGACGCAGCCATTGGCGTCACTACCTGAATGACACCTTCGGTTCCATGCTCACAACAGGAGAAATCTTCCATATTCCGGACGAAAATATCGGAATAACTGCTCACATGCAGATGTCCACAGGAACATTCCATAGAAATACATCCGGTCTGCTCTGCCATTCCGTAGTAATTTCGCACCTGGCTGATTCCACAGACATCGTTCAAGCCGTCTTTAAATTCCTCTGCTGACACCGCCTCATTCCGCAGTTTCTTCCAGCCGCCGCCATGAATCAGAATCCCATGTTCCAGCGGAATTTTTCTTCCCAGTCTTTTCAGTTCCTTATAGAAAAACTGCCAGATCATATAAGTAAATCCGAAGACCAGAACAGGTCCTCCCTTTGTTTCCTCTAAAAACGCCTCGACTGTCTCCAGATCCAGCTTCATTTCTTTCGTCAGCGCATATCTGCGTTTAGTCCCAAAAATCGAAAAACCCAGAATTCCGGCTCCTCTGGCTGAGAACAGATTCCGGTCGCGCAAAACGTCCGGAGAGTCAATGATCAGCATCGGAAGTCTCTTCTCTCCGATCAAATGACTGACGATCCGTTCCAATGTTCTCTGCTGCCACTCGGCGGTTTTCCTGTCCAGATAAATTTTCGATGGACGTTGTCCTGTCGTTCCTGAAGAGGTCATGGTCTTAAAGATATCCTCTTTGGGAATGCTCATCAGATCCGCCTTTTTCAGCAATGATACCGGAACCATCGGAAGCTCTTCCACGGATCGAAGCGATCCCTTTTTATCTCCCAACAAACTGCAAGCCCTCTCATAGGGCGCGCAATGTTCGCGGTGATGGTCAGTCAGCCCGCTCAGAAGTTCTGCATAGATTTTTCGTTTCTCACCGGCTTTCAGGTCATAAGGACCGATTTTCAGTAAATCATCGTAAGTCATGCCGCAACCTCACCTCCTCGCTCATTTGATACGGCTTCCCATGGCCCGGGCAGATCATTGTTCCGTCCGGAATCCCATGAGCCATGGTTTTGCATACCGTTCATACTCTTCTTCACTGCCGCCCGGCAGTCTGGTAACCACCTGTTCATTCGGCAACAGAT
>JAFUMF010000153.1 GCA_017482945.1 Lachnospiraceae bacterium | reverse complement strand
GCAAAAGATCATGCAGATGTCTCGGCTTTTTCCACTCGCGTTCCCCATAGTACAATACCCCGGTCAATACAGGCGCAAGCTTTTGCTTCCCGAAAATCCTCTTCGCACCTGCAGACCGCTTCCTTGCCTTATTCTCGTCCATGATCTGCTTCACCTGTTCTTCATAGCCCGCATATTCGTATCCCATGAGTCGCTCCGGCATGGTATTATCGATTTCTGTCTGATTCTCCATCCCACAGATCAATCGGAACTGTTCATTCCGCCGGTTCTCCTTTCGAATATCCCGCATACCGCTCCGTATCTCTCCATCCGTCTTCCTCATGTACGCCCTCGTAGGCCGTGAAATCAGATCCTCCGCCTTCACAATCCCCCGACCTCCCAGAATCAGGTTGTCAAAAATATCCGCGAACACATCATCATACTCCTCCAGTCGATTTTCTGCCGCATCCTTGCTCAATAAAATTCCTCCTTCTCATGAGCGCAGCCATTTCATAACAATTGGCGGACAGACAATAAGTACAACTTACGTTAAAAACGAAGAATCTTTCCTCCTAACTCCAGTATACCATCCACCAAATCCCATGACAATGAACCGCCAGTTAAATTGTTACATCAAAACTTCGAATCCCACGGCGAACCGCCGCAAAAGTCAGGACACTCGCATGCCCAAAAGATAAACAGACGTGCCTCAGAAAGCACAAAGCGCAGAAGACCTCTGCACCAAAATCATAACATACTCCCACACTCTTTGCAAGAAAGAAACCACCGAAAGCCGGCAACAAACCGACTCTCCGTGGTCCCACATAACCTCTATTCCATTCTCTTCATCTCATCCATGTCCTTCTCTTCCGATCTAGACACTCTTATTTTTCTGCGCCGGATTGTCAATAATTCCTCCATCTTCCGCAAACCGTGATCCATGGCACGGACAGTCCCAGGATTTCTCATGCGGATTCCACACGAGCCGGCATCCAAGATGGGGACACCTCGGTCGCTCCGGAGTCAAGAAGTTCTTCGTTGTGGCGGCGGCCTCTTTCATAAGTGTTCCGACTGCCTTCTTTGTCAGTTTCCGCTCGGGCGAAACACACTGCCAGTCAGGATCAGTCCGTCCGAGGATCATGTCCCGGATTGCCATCGCTGCGATCATGGAATTGGTCATGCCCCATTTTCCGAAGCCGGTGGCCACATACCAGTTTGGTCTGGATTTCGAGAATCTTCCAATATAAGGAAGCTTATCAATTGTCATACAATCCTGGGCCGCCCAGCGGGCAGTTTCCCGATATCCCGGCCACAGGGCCGCTGCCTCACGCCGTAATGCGTCATATGGATTTTCTTTCTGCACTTTTCCGGTCCGGTGGCTTCCGCCGCCCAGTAAGATTTGATTTCCGGCACTTCGAAACGACAATCCATCCGAATCAATTCCATAGTACATGCCGTCCAATTGCACTGTTGCTCCATCCGGCTGTTTTGCCTCCAACGCAAGAACATAACTCCGCTCCTGGTGCATCCTGGCAAAATAAAAGCCAGGGAAATTGACAAACGGAAAATGGGTGGCCATTACGACATGATCAGCCGTAACCGTTCCCTTTTCCGTCACCGCTTCCTGTCCATTGACCCTCAGCACTCTTGTATGCTCATAAATCTCCAGCTCCGGAACAATTCCTGATAAAAACTTTAGTGGATGGAACTGCGCCTGTCTGTCATATTTCAGTGCCATTTTTACAGAAAACGGCAAATCCGTTTCATAAACAATGGATGCTGAAATCCCCGCCTTTTTCGCAGCCACCCGTTCCATCTCCAGTGTTCTCGCACCATCTTCCGTCTTCGTATAGAGATAAGCAGGAAGCCGCCGAAACTCGCAGTCCATGCGCTTCTCTTTTATGATTCTCTCATATTCGTCAATTGTCTTCTGGTTGATACTACCATACTGACTTGCTGTCGTTGTTCCAAACGTCGTTGTTAGTTCATCATAAATCAGCTCATGCTGGGATGTGATTTTCGCAGTCGTATTTCCTGTCTGTCCGCTGCATACCACATCTGCCTCCA
The DNA here is from genome assembly GCA_017482945.1 of Lachnospiraceae bacterium. Classification (GTDB taxonomy): domain Bacteria; phylum Bacillota; class Clostridia; order Lachnospirales; family Lachnospiraceae; genus Pilosibacter. The sequence goes on along the minus strand of JAFUMF010000153.1, from coordinate 10,782 downwards.
GAACAATAGGAGCCACTCCTGCCTCCTTTAACAAATATGCGCACAAAAGCCCCGCCATTCCACCTCCAATAATTACAACTTCCGCTCGATTCGGAAGTGGCCGATTGTCGGTCAGAATCCGGGGCCGCTCTTTTGACCAGATTGATTCCATACCATCACCTCTGGTCATATCTTATCCACATCGTATCTTTCTATTCACCAATTTTCCCTGGAAATTTTATCAAAGATATTTCTTTTTACCTCTTTTTCATTTTTGACATTTAGTGAATGTCATGTTGGCAAACATATTCGCATATATTTAACGTATTGACAATCAGTAAACGTCACATCGAATAAAAGGGGAACTCTATGTACAAAAATAAGACCGAAGATGGTTTAAACAATATCTGTGGTGCAAAAATCAAAGCATTTCGCCTTGCCATGCCGAAGAAAACTTCCCAGCGTAAACTGGCTGACCTTTTGCAGATGCAGGGTCTGGACCTTGATAAAAACGCAGTACAGCGCATCGAGGCCGGCACTCGTTTTGTCACTGATATTGAAATTAAGACCATCGCTAAAGTTCTTGGGGTAAGTTATACGGATCTTTTAGACTAATTGGCACAGCTAAGCACTCGAAGACGCTCCTGCGCCAGATCCTCTACAAAAATTGATAATCGTTCTCCATCCGCCGTTCGCACCGGGTTCGCCATCCAGAACCGGTACGCCAAAAAAACTGGCGGATGTTTCTTTTCCCATTCGGCTTTTCTCTCTGCTTCGTACTCATTTTCCTCTTCTGTAACAACCAGTTCTTCCATCGGTACCCGGAGAAGCTTTGCGAGAATCAACAGATTCTCAGTCGTTGGCATAGACTTGCCATTTAGCCATTTGTAGATTGCCTGCGGGCTCTCAAGCTCCATTTCTTCCTGTACCTCCCGAACCGTGACACCGTACTCGGCCATCAGCCGCCGGATTCGTCTTCCTGTCTCTACCTTAGAAATCCGATACATAAAGTCCCTCCAGTCCACGTTTCATGTCATCTGCCTCGTACCAATATCATACAACATTTTGAGCCAAATGTCATTGAACCAGCGGTTGAATTGTTATGTAAAAGCAGAGTTTTTTACTCCGCTTTTTAATTTATATAAGAAGACTCTGATCCAATTCATGGACCGGCGGTCTGCATGCCCGGCCATGGCATACGTAGTAGGTCGTCTTCCCATCCTTGACTGGATACTCTTTTGTTGGTGTTCGCAATACACGTACCACCGTCTTTAACGGGATCTTGCAGGCCAACAACTCCGGAAGTTCATCACCGTCCATCGCGATCATGATTTTATCCGTCGGGTCCAGATAATCGGAAAGTGCCACCAGGAACATGGCATGTCCGGCCGGATAGCTTTTGGCCTCGGCACTTAAGAACTTTAGCTGCTGTTCCGCCAGTTCCTGATACCGGTCCTCTCCTGTCAGCAGATACAACCGCACAAGATTATATGCCATCGCCGAATTCCCGCTGAAAATCGCCCCATCATAGGCTTCCTTGGGCCGCAGGATCAGCTGCTCATTTTCCGCTCCATAAAGAAAACATCCGCCATGTTCATGGTCGTAGAAATCTGAAATCGCCTTCTCACAGAACATTTCTGCTTTCTCCAGATAGCTGTCCTCATAAGTCGCCTCGTACAAGGCAAGCATTGCAAACACCTCGTAGGCATAATCGTCCAAAAATCCTTTTCCGCTGCGCCTGCCGTCCCGATAACTGATATATAAGGTCTCAGACTCGCAAAGCTTCCTCTCGATAAAATTCTGCGCGTTTCGGGCTGCTCTCAGATACCGATAGTTTCCCGTAATCCGATATAGAGAACACATGGCTGCGATCATCAATGCGTTCCATGAAGTCAGGATTTTATCGTCCAGATGGAGTGCATACCGTTTTTTTCGGTATTCGTAAACAGCAGCCATGCAATCACTGAAATCATCACCGGCCATGCTGCTTTGCAAGAGGTTCGGAATGCTCTTTCCTTCAAAGTTTCCCCGCTCTGTGATATCATACTTGCGGTTAAACTCTGTGCCAAGTGTTTCTCCCAACAGATCCGTGATTTCCTGTGGTTCAAATAAATAATATTTTCCTTCCACACCTTCACTGTCTGCGTCCTGGGCACTGTAAAATCCGCCCTCCGGGGAAGTCATTTCCCGTAGAATATACTCAGCTGTTTTTACCGCCGCGTTACAGTACACCGGCTTCTTCATGATCTGATATGCCCTGCAATATGCCAGAATCAGGAGAGCATTGTCGTAGAGCATCTTCTCAAAGTGCGGGGCAAGGAAATATTGATCCGTTGAGTACCGGCTAAAACCACCGCCGATGTGATCGAAGATGCCGCCGCGGTACATCTGGAGAAGAGTCTTCTCTACCATTTTCATGGCATCTTCCTCTTTGCTCTTTTCATAATATTGCATCAGAAACAGTAAATTGTGAGGGGTCGGAAATTTCGGTGCATTTCCAAAACCACCATACTGGGGATCAAAGGACCTTTTGTAAAGCTCCACCGCCCATTCAATCAGATTTTCATCCACATCCTCAGCCGTTCCCGCCGGCCGGTCCAGAAATGCGATCACTTCTTCCGCTGACTGCATCAGCATGTCTCTGTCCTTGCTCCACTTTTCATGGATCGCCAAAAGTAGTTCTTTCAGACCTGGCTGTCCATACCTGGCTGTCTTTGGAAAGTAGGTCCCTGCGAAAAACGGTCTCTGATCCGGGCTCATAAAAATCGTGGTCGGCCATCCGCCGCTTCCGGTAAATGCCTGGCAGACCGACATGTAGATGCTGTCGATGTCCGGACGCTCCTCCTTGTCCACCTTTATGGATACAAAATACTGGTTCAGGATCCCAGCAATCTCCTTGTCCTCAAAACTCTCGTGCGCCATCACATGACACCAATGGCAGGTGCTGTAACCGATACTCAAAAAAATCGGCTTATCTTCTCGTTCCGCCCGCCGAAACGCCTCCTCACACCACGGATACCACTCCACCGGATTTTCCGCATGCTGAAGAAGATAGGGGCTGGTCTGATCTTTCAAATGATTCTGCATACATCCTCTCATTCTGCCGTACTTACGACTGGTTCATTTCCTGGAAATCGATGTTTCTCAGGATTAGTATGCTGACTTTTTGGCAAATATAAACGGGGAATTTCCCCGCACGATGGAACACTTCATCATTGTGCGAGGCAAACTCCCCGAAACTCATTTTATTTTATTAACCTTTCTTCACCAGCGATACTACTGCCTCTGTATGCGCAGTCATCGGGAACATGTCCACGGCCCATGCTTCTTCGGCCTGGTAACCTTTCTTTTTAAACCATACCAGATCTCTCGCCAGCGTATCCGGTCCGCAGGAAACATAAACGACACGCTTCGGTCCAAGAATCGCCACAGCATTTACAAACTCCTCCGTACTTCCGCTTCTTGGCGGATCCAGGAATACCACATCTGCCTTCGCTCCCTGCGCCGCCATCTGGACCATGAACTTGCCGGCATCGTTGTTGTAGAACCGTACATTTTTAATCTGGTTCATCTTCGCATTGATCTCCGCGTCACGGACCGCGTCCTTATTCAGTTCCACGCCAATGACTTCTTTTGCGCCGGAAGACGCAGCAATACCGATGGTGCCGATTCCACAATAGGCATCGATCACCGTCTCTTTTCCTGTAAGCTTCGCCGCCTGAATGGCCAGATCATATAACTTCTCTGTCTGGATCGGATTGATCTGGTAGAAGGATTTGGATGAAATCCGGAATTTCTTTCCACAAAGCTCATCCACGATAAATCCTGGACCATAAAGCACCTGCTCTTTTTCGCCAAGAACCATGCTGGTACCGCGGTTATTGACATTCTGGACCACAGTCGTGATTTCTGGATGGACCTTTCTCAGCGCTTTTACAAAATTATTTTTAGACGGGAACACCGGAGATGCAGTCACCAACACCACCATGATCTCACCGGTCTTATGGGCTGTTCGGATCAGTACGTGACGCAGGAAACCATATCCCGTATCCTCATCATAGACCTTCATTTTAAATGATGGAAGAAGTTCACGCACGGTCTTAATGATCGCATCCGCCTTCTCGTTCTCAATCAGACAGACATCCACCGGTAAAATTGTGTGAGTTCCTTCTTTATAAACACCTGAGATAATATTTCCCTTTCTATCACGTCCCATAACGGCATGAACTTTATTGCGGTAGTGATACGGATCCTCCATGCCGACCACCGGATGAACTGCACAGAATGGCTTTAAAAGCTGAGTCACTTCTTTGTGCTTGTTCTTCAGCTGGGCCTCATACGGCATGTCCAGATACTGGCAGCCACCGCATTTCTTAAAATTCGGGCAGAGACTCTTATTTTTCGGTTCCGAGTTCTTTTTCCCCTCTGTTTTCTTCGTAAATTCCGGGCGTTTCTTGGAATCTACGCTCTTCTTTCCAACTGCCTTATTCGTCTCTCTATTCTTCTTCACTTCCATAATTCCCTCTATCTCCATAATTGCCTTGATTTTTTTATTTCTTCTATTATAATAATAAATTATAACTTTTTTAGTAAAAAAACGCCAGTACTTTAGAAAGGATCCGCACAACATGGACTTTTATATTGATCAGACCTTATATACCGGTGCCCCGGAAAATCTTTCTTCCAGACTTCCGAAGGAAATCCGCACCTACGAGCTTTTAGACTCTCTTCACGTTCCGTACTCCAGACTGGACCATGATGCGACTGCAACCATCGAATGCTGCATGGACGTGGAAAAAATCCTTGGTATCCACATCTGCAAGAATTTATTCCTCTGCAATGCACAGAAAACCAAATTTTATATGCTTATGATGCCGGGCAATAAGAAATTTAAAACCAAGAATCTCTCCAAACAGATCAATTCTGCCCGCCTGTCATTCGCAGGTGACGAATTCATGGAAGAATTCTTGGATATCACACCTGGCTCCGTCAGCGTCCTCGGCCTTGCAAATGACAAAGAAAACCATGTCCAGCTCCTGATCGACCAGGATGTTTTAAAGGACGAGTACATCGGCTGCCATCCATGCATCAACACGTCCAGCTTAAAAATAAAGACAGCAGACCTTTTGGAAAAAATCCTGCCTGCTGTCCATCATGAATATATTTTAGTTGATCTGCCTTGGGAGGAATAATCCTCCTGAGGCTTTTCTTTTTCCACTCATGCCGCCAAACCGAAAGACCTGACTCCGGCACCTTCCTTACTGCATCGCGCCGCTGGCACTGAATGTGTAGCTCACGCCATCGATCACCATCGTCGTGTTAGCCACCATCGCACCATTATTTGCCGGATCCAGATAATACCAGTTACCGTCCGGTTTCACCCAGCCTGTATAATGGCCGGTCGCATGGTCAAAGTACCATGTTCCATCGATCAGCTGCCATGTTCCCGGAGTCCAGTCATGGCGGTAGGTCACTTCCATTGCGCCGTAATCCTTAAACGCAAACTCCAGGAAGACATTGCCGTCGATACCGTCGATCACGCCTTTGTCTGTGGACTGCCACATGGTGCGGCCTTCCATATTGTGGTCGCCGCCGTATCTTGCGAGCCAGAGATCGTATTTGAACTGGCTTGTGTCCATCTCATCTCTGAATTTATAATAGTCACTGTAAATGATCGGAGTGTATCCGGCATCTTCCACTACCTGACAGAACGCGTTGACCACATCAGTCAGCTCCTGTCTGGAAAGATCCATGATATACTGAGACTCCACATCCACCGCAAGCGGGTATGTAATATCATACGGAGCGGCCTTTTCGAGCGCATATCTTGCTGCCGCCTTCGCCTCTTCTACGGTTTTTGTCTGCAAATATACATATGGTGTTGTATGGACACCGTTTGCCTTCGCCTCGCGCATATTTCTGTCATAGGTCTCGTCCATGGTGTACTCGCCTTCATAGCCGAAGGAACCCATTCGGATCAGCGCAAAGGAAACATCGTCCGCAGCGACCTTCGCCCAGTCTACATTTCCCTGCCATTTGGATACGCTGACACCACGAAGAAGTGCGCCCTCAATGGCGTTTCCGCTGTCATCCACATAAGAATTTCCGATTTTGGTCCACGCAGAAAGCGCCGCGCCAGGACCATACGCCGGTCCATAGTTATTCTCTTTTCTATTTGCGATTTCATATCCCGGTCCAACACCTTCTGCTGCCAGAGATACCATACAACTTTGCGCACAAAGACTTGCTGCCAGAAGCGCGATCATCATTTTTTTCATTTTCATAATATCTGCCTTCCTTATTTATCTGTAAATTGCAATTCATGCTCTTTTCCATTTGCACAGGGACTCCCTGTTCTCTCCCACATGCAACTACAGTATAATACATTTTTCGTCTGAAGTGTTTACAATTTGCTTAATATTTCTGTGGCAAAATTATGGAATGAGAAACTCCGGATAAATATCCTCTCTTTTTCTAAAAAATGGCTTGTACCAGAAACATATAGCACACCGTTCCTCCAACGATACTGATCAATGTATTCCGCTTCCAAAGATGCAAAGCAACGACCAAAATACAGGAAACAATCTCCGGAATTCCATGGGAACTTCCGGAAAAGGAAGTGTTTCTCAGACAGTATACTACCAGCATACCCATGATCGCATAGGGAAGTACCGTTCCGAGATATGTGATCAGTTCCGGTGTTTTTCGTTTTCCTCCGAAAATTAAGAACGGAAGAAACCGGATTCCAACCGTGACAAGGCCAATGACAAGCACCATAAGCGCTGCATGTGTGTTATTCATGTACTCCCTCCTTTTTCAGTGGTCTCAAGAGTGTTAATGCTGCAGTGATAACGAGCATTGCCGGTATCAAAAAGTTTCCGGAGCCAAATATAAGAATGCATGCGATTGAGGAACCAGCTCCGATTATTGCAGGACGATGATCTTTTGTGCTCAGCCACTGTTCAACAAATACGGTCACAAACAGAGCCGTTAATGCGAAATCAACACCTTCCGTATTGATGGTCATCGCTGCACCAAGCGCAGATCCAAGCACAGAGCCCAAAACCCAATAACACTGATTCAGCAAGGACACAAGAAAAAAGTAATTGCTTCTATCGTTCATCCCCTCGCCTGCATGTTCACTGCAGACCAGAGAATAGGTCTCATCTGTCAGTGCAAAAATCAAGTATGGCTTTTTCTTTCCTACATGCTTATATTTATCGATCATGGAAATTCCATAGAATAAATGTCTGGCATTGACCATCAGTGTTGTAATGGCCGCCGTCAAAAGCGATGCGCCGCCCGCCATTAGATCCACCGCCAGATATTGCATGGAACCGGCATAAATCCAGGCGCTCATCACAAATGCCCAGATGATCCCATATCCTTTTGCGTCCAGAACCAGTCCAAATCCCATACCAAGCACGATATAGCCGGTCATGACCGGGATCGTGTCCACAAACGCTTTCCGAAATTCACTTTTTTTCAACATAATATCCTCCGTCTGACATCAGACGTAACACTTTCATTCGTAAAAACAGTTGATGGCCGGGAGTTCTTCCACCCCCAGCCACCGACAATATTGATCAATCTTCTTTTATACGATCGCTACTTATTTCGTCACAACCGTCTGTCTTGCCATCGCTTCCGCCTCTAAAATTTTCTTCGGCACCGGACGCTTTCTTCCCTCTTCCAGTACGATCGCGGTACGTGCAGGAAGGTAAATCTCAATGAAGTTCTGGCCGTTAAATCTCTTGACCGGATATTTGATATGCTCAACCTGATTAAATCCGCCGTACTGCTCATCATCACTGGACATTGCAACGGTATAATCTGCATAATTCTCAACCGGGATCAGCACATTTGTCAGAGACTGTGTCGGATGGAAGTTGAACGCGAACAGCAGTCCTTTGCGGTAGAACGCGATCATCTTCTCCGGCTCTTTGGAGAGTCTTAAATCGCCGAATGTCTGCTCAAAAATCTTATGTTTCTTGGTCAGCGCGATCATATCCTCGTCAAAGTTTCCTAACCACTGGTACTTTAAGAAACCATTGTCGCGGAGGCTCCACTGACGTCTGCAGTAATGGAAACTCCAGCCATTGCCCTCACGCGGGAAGTCGATCCACTCCGGATGACCAAATTCATTGCCCATGAAGTTCAGGTACGCCTCACCACCGGCACCGATGGAGAACAGGCGGATCATCTTATGGAGTGCGATCGCACGATCGATGATCGGATTATGGCAATCCTTATTCATATCTGTGTACATGTTCGCACCGGCCAGACGGAAAATCATGGTCTGGTCACCAACCAGCGCCTGGTCATGGCTCTCAACATAAGCCACCGTACCTTCACCCGGACGTCTGAGACACATATTGCCCCACATACCATTGATGTGCCATCCCTCATCGACAGATTCTTTTACAGCTTTGACCCACATATCCGGCATACCCATAGCCAAACGATAGTCAAATCCAATACCGCCATCCTCGATCGGCAGACACATACCCGGCATACCGGACATATCCTCTGCGATCGTGATCGCCTTCGGATTCACCTGGCGGATCAGTTCGTTTGCAAGCTGTAAATATGTAATTGCCTCCACATGAGTATTCATGGAGAAATATTTATTGTTGTTGTCGAAGTTGGAACCAAGGCCATGGTCATGGTACAGCATGGATGTAATTCCATCGAAGCGGAAACCGTCGAAGTGGTACTCAGTCATCCAGAACTTTAAGTTGGAAAGAAGGAAGTGGATAACGCCGTCTTTGCCGTAATCGAAGCACTTTGTACCCCAAGCCGGATGCTCGCCCTTATCACCATCATGGAAGAACTGCCAAGTTGTTCCATCGAACATGTTGATGCCTTCGGCTGTGTTCTTAACTGCGTGGGAATGAACCACATCAAGAAGCACACGGATTCCCATCTCATGAGCCTTGTTTACAAGATATTTTAAATCCTCCGGTTTTCCGAACCAGCTGGAAGCCGCGAAGAAGTTGGAAACCTGATAACCAAAGCTTCCGTAGTACGGATGCTCCATGATTGCCATTAACTGGATCGTATTGTATCCAGCCTGTTTCACGCGCGGAAGTGTGTAGTCAGCAAATTCACGGTAAGAACCAACCTTTCCTTCCTCTTGCGCCATGCCAACGTGGGCCTCGTAAATATAAAGGGATTTCTCACCTTTGAATTTCTTATCCGTCCACTCGAACACTTTGTGGTCATCCATAACTTCACCACACCAGGTGATCGTCTGCGGGTCCTGTGTCACGCGGCGGATGTAAAGCGGGATGTGCTCTGTGATGTTGCCAAATGCCTCAACGACAGTTTTGACTTTACAGCCCTCCCAGAGTTCCTCTTCTTTCAGCTCGATTTCCCAGTTTCCATTTCCGATGCTCTTTAACGGGTGGGAAGTCTTGCTCCAATTGTTGAATTCGCCTGTCAGCCAGAGAGCACTTGCGCTCGGTGCCCACTCGCGATATACCCAGCCATTCTCCACATGGTGGATACCAAAATACTCGTGCGCATTGGCGAAATCTTTTAATGTACCGCCATCGGGAAGAAGACGGCTCTTGGTGCTGTTATATAAATGCATACGAAGGTTGATGTCTCCTTCGAATGGTGCTAACTGCGGGTTAAGTTCGAGAATTCGATACATATCAATTACCTCCTAGAGTAGAAATTATCGCCGCGACCGTTGTACAATCGGCGACAGCTTATGTATTCATTTCACTTCCTTAACTTTAATATTAACATATTTCCAACCAATAGAAAAGAGGTGATTTGCTCTTCCCTATCGTATTTACAAAAAACGGCCTTAGTAGTAAAATTATAAGAAAAGAACTCAGAGGTGATAGAATGAGAAGCGACCGTAAAACAATAGAACAGATTGTAAAAACATATAAAAAATACGCGGATCGGAATTTTGTTCCATCTTCCAAATTAAGTCGCAAACAAATCGTAAATGCCGAAGAAGAATTTGCTCTTGAAGTTTCAGACGAAGAAATTGTTGCGCTTCTTGATACCACGATGTTTTCGAATGGAAAAAAGGGCTTCCTCATTACTGAAAAGAAGCTCTATTCCTCGGAATTCCCTTTAGATCCTATTGAACTCTCGAAAATAACAAAAGCAAAAGGCACTGCTGATATTCTCGAAATTTATTACTCTGATGGAAATGTCGAAACGTATCATATTAAAAAATATGGTACGGAAGTGGCTTCCCTTTTACTTGCCATTTGTAAAGCAAACCTTCTTTCAAAAATGGACTCTCTTAGTCAGGAAGAGGATGCTCTCGGAAAAGATATTGAAAAAGCTCAAAAAGAAGCAAATGCACAGTTTATTCAGATAAAATCCTCATCGTATGCAAAGGAAAAACCTGCGGCTGAGAAGGCTACTGCAAAGAAGACCCCTGCTAAGGATACGACTGTTAAAGAAACTGTTGTTAAGAAAACTGTCGTTACAGAAACTTCAGTTACGAAACCTGTAGTTAAGGAAACTCCCGATGAAATGAATAATCGTGCGCATGTTCTTTATCGAAAAGGCATGGTTAAGGATGCCTTTGAGCTTTTCCTCAAAGCAGCAGAAGGCGGATGCAACTACGCTGAATATACTTGCGGAGAAATGTATTATGACGGTGAAGGAACTGCGAAAGATCTTGAAAAAGCGGCAGTCTGGTTTAAAAAGGCGGCAGAAAAGGGCCATGTTTCCGCCATGTATGATTATGGCATGATGATTCTCAACAAGGAGGTAACCGATAATAATGGTGATCATGGCCAGTACTGGATTGAAAAAGCAGCGGAAAAG
>JAFUMF010000152.1 GCA_017482945.1 Lachnospiraceae bacterium | reverse complement strand
GTTACATATGGATCATCCATATCTGCCCAGAAACCAACGGTGCTGGAGAAATCCTCCCACATTCCTTTGTATTTCCAGACACTTTCCTTACAGTGCTCGATGAACGGATCAAGACCATACTCTTCGATCTGCTCTTTACCGTCCAGACCAAGCATCTTCTCAACTTCCAGTTCAACCGGAAGTCCATGTGTATCCCAACCAGCTTTACGCGGAACCATATAGCCCTTCATTGTACGGTATCTCGGGATCATATCCTTGATAACACGTGTCAGAACGTGGCCGATATGTGGCTTTCCGTTGGCTGTTGGCGGTCCGTCATAGAATACGTACGGAGTACCTTTTCTTCTGCTCTCGATACTCTTTTCGAAGATTTTCTGGTCTTTCCAGAATTTCTCAATCTGTTTTTCTCTGTCGACAAAGTTTAAATCTGTTGACACTTTCTGGTACATGACACATTTCCTCCAATCTTGTTTTGTGCACTGCTTTCTCCTCACAGTGCTGTCAATTTACGCGAATGAACCGAATTTCTCGTTTCCGGCAACCATCATTCGCAGATGTGTCGTATGCGTTATTTCTATTAAAATTCGTCCTGACGAATTTTCGCGCCGGAGCGCGACCACCATTGGCGATCATCTTCCTTTAAGCGGAGCGCGCATCACGGCCCGAATAGGGCCCTTATGAAAGGATGGAGTCTAACGATTTCTTCCTTTCATAAAAAAACGCCCTGTTTTGCAACAGGACGAAACTATAGACTCGTTTTAACCACCTATTACTGCATACCGACATATGAGTTCTTTTTAACGGTAGAAAACCGGGCCAGCTTACTTAAGAGTCTGCACCGGACCTCATCCGGACCTTCTCTTCGTGTTCAGCCGCCAGCTCAGGAGGGATTTTCCATCTGCATCCGGCACCGGGCTTTCACCATCCCCGGCTCGCTTTGGCTTTCATACAAATTTACTGTCTCCATCAACGCTTTTTCAAATATACTTCGAGCGATATCATTATATAGACTAAAATGCATAAAGTCAAGGTCTTTCCTTCCAAAAAACCCTTATATTTGACTTCCGTCCAGTCTTTGTTAATTAATTAACGTGAAATTTGCCTTTTCTGCTATCTATGATATAATACACCTAATTACACTTCGACACTTCGATTTACCGAAAGAGGGGAACGTATTATGAGTACACGCGAAATGAGTTCACGCAACCTGACCCAGCTGACAGACTTTTACCAGCTGACTATGATGCAGGGTTATTTCTATTCAAAAGATGTCAATGAGACCGTAATCTTCGATGCTTTCTATCGCAGCAATCCGGATGGAAACGGCTTCTCCATCGCCGCCGGCCTTGATCAGGTCATCGATTACATCAAAAACCTTCATTACACAAAACAGGACATCGACTATCTCCGTAAGACCGGATATTTCCGCGAGGACTTCTTAGAGTACTTGGCAAACTTCCGTTTCACTGGCGATATCTATGCACTTCCGGAAGGAACCGTTATGTTCCCGAGAGAGCCGATGTTAAAGGTCGTTGCTCCGATCATGCAGGCCCAGTTAATCGAGACTGCCATGTTAAATATCATCAACCACCAGTCCTTGATCGCCACAAAATCCAGCCGTGTAGTACATGCTGCCCACGGTGACGGCGTTATGGAATTTGGTCTCCGCCGTGCACAGGGCCCGGATGCCGGTATTTACGGTGCAAGAGCTGCCATGATCGGCGGCTGTATCGGTACTTCCAACATCCTCGCAGGCGAAATGTTCGACGTGCCGATCTTAGGAACACACGCACACAGCTGGATCATGAGTTTCCCGGATGAGCTGACTGCATTCCGCAAATATGCAGAATTATATCCGGACGCATGCATCCTCCTCGTTGATACATATGACACCTTAAAATCCGGTATTCCGCACGCCATCCAGGTATTCCAGGAAATGCGCGAAAAGGGAATCACCTCCAAGCGTTACGGAATCCGTTTAGACAGCGGTGACCTTTCCTACCTTTCCAAGAAAGCGAAGGAAATGTTAGATGCAGCAGGTTTCGAAGATGCAGTAATCTCTGCATCCAATGACCTGGACGAGTACCTGATCCAGTCCTTAAAGAACCAGGGCGCGACCATCAACTCCTGGGGTGTTGGTACTTCCATGATCACCTCCAAAGACTGTCCGGCATTCGGCGGTGTTTACAAGCTTGCAGCGATCCTGAATAAGGAAACAGGCGAATTCATTCCGAAGATCAAACTGTCTGAAAATGCAGAAAAGATCACAAACCCAGGCAACAAGACTATCTACCGAATCTATGGCAAAGACACTCACAAGATCATTGCCGACCTGATCTGTCTTGTTGACGACAAGTTCGACGAAAACGAGCCGCTCCTGCTCTTCGACCCGATCCAGACATGGAAGAAGACTCTCCTCTCCCCGGGTACCTACACCATGCGCGAACTTCTGGTTCCGGTATTTAAAAACGGTGAATGCGTATACGAATCTCCGTCTGTAATGGAAATCCGTGAATACTGCCGTCAAGAAAAGAATACCTTATGGGATGAGACAAGACGTCTCAGAAACCCGCATGAAGTACATGTGGACCTTTCTGATTCTCTTTGGAAGATGAAGAACGAATTACTTGATACCTACATGGTGAGATAACCTGTCTGCTTACTTAGAAATTACAAAAAATATTAT
>JAFUMF010000151.1 GCA_017482945.1 Lachnospiraceae bacterium | reverse complement strand
TATATAATAAACGAAATTATATCACAATTCATTTCATAAATTTTGAACGAAACAGGAGGAAACAAAAATGTATAAGCCAAACAGAAAAGTTCCGTGTGTATATATGCGCGGAGGCACAAGTAAAGCCGTATTTTTCCATGACAAGGACCTTCCGCAGGACATGGAGGCACGTGACAAAGTGATCTTAAGTGCATTCGGAAGCCCGGACAGACGTCAGATCGACGGCATGGGCGGCGCGAACACATCCACAAGTAAGGTTGCCATTATCAAGAAGAGCGAGCGCCCGGGCATCGATGTGGATTATGATTTCGGCCAGGTAGACGTTATGGCTCCGATCGTTGGAAAGACCATGAACTGCGGCAACATTTCTTCCGCAGTAGGTCCGTTCGCCATCGACGAGGGACTTGTTGAGGCAGTTGAGCCAATGACAGAGGTACATATTTTCAACTTAAATACACAGAAAGAAATCATCGCACAGGTTCCGGTCAAAGACGGCCGCGCAGTGACAGAAGGTGATTTTGAAATTGATGGCGTTCCGGGAACTGCTGCAAAAGTGACATTAAAATTCGTGAATCCGCAGGGCGCTGCATCCGGAAAACTTCTTCCGACAGGAAATGTAAAAGATTACATTGAAATCGAAGGAAAGACATACGAGTACAGCTTTGTAGATGCCTGCAACCCGGTTATCTTCGTTCATCCGGAAGATTTCGGCGTGACAGGAACTGAGATCCCGTCCGAATTCAATGCGCTTCCGAACTGCCAAGAGATCTGCCGGATCCTGGAAATTATCCGTGGCACAGGTGCGATCTTACTTGGTTATGCAAAAGACCTGGAGGATGCTAAGAAGAACAGCCAGACACTTCCGAAAATTGCATTTGCTACAAAGCCGGTTGATTATACAGCAGGCAGCGGCAAAGCGATTGGTAAAGAAGACACAGATATCGTAGCACGCCTTTTCTCTGTAAATATGAAGATGATCGACGCTTACATGGGCACAGGTGCGATCTGTACTGTAACAGCAGCAAATACACCGGGCACAATTGTAAATGATATCGTAAAGGAAGTAACAGGAACAGACCGCAACGAGCATATCCGCATCGGTCATCCGTGGGGCATCATGCACTCCTACGCAGAGCTTCAGATTCATGAGGATGGCACACATGAAGTGTTATCCGGTCTTCTTGACAGAACAGCAAGAAGAATCATGGAAGGCTACGTATACGTAAGAGACTAAGTTTGAATTGAGGAATGAAACTATGGGAAAGACCGCGATTGTAAAAATTATGGAGCGTGCAGCAGGCCGCGAAGTGAAGGTCGGCGAGAGAGTCTGGTGTAACGTAGACCTGGCTTCCGCCCGTGACTTTGGTGGTGCCAATGTTGTGCTCCAGTTTGAAAAAGAAATGGGTAAGGACGCGAAGGTCTGGGATCCGGACAAGATCGCATACACTTTCGATTTACAGGCACCGTCCCACTCTGAAAAAGTATCCAACAACCAGAAGATCATCCGTGAATTTGCCAAGAGACAGGGTATCAAGCACGTATTTGATATCAACCATGGTATCGGCCAGCACGTAATGTTAGAAGCTGGTCTTATCAAACCGGGCGACGTGGTCCTGGGAACAGACAGCCACATGAACCTCCTCGGTGCAGTTGGCGCATTTGCCACAGGAAACGGAAACTCTGATATCGCAGCTGCTTACATCAATGGTACCTGCTGGTTCCGTGTACCGGAGACTATGAAGATCGAAGTGACAGGCAAGTTTGCCAAAGGTGTCTGCATGCGTGACCTCCTCACAAGAATCATCGGTGACCTCGGTGCAGGCGGCATGGACTTCCTTGCAGTGGAATTCACAGGTGAGACGATCGAAAACGCAACACTGGCAGAGCGCATCACTCTCTGCTCCATGGTAACAGAAATGAGTGGTAAAGTGCCGTTAATCATGCCGAATGGTCCAGTTCTTGACTGGATGTGCGAGCGTGCAGGCGAAGAGTGCAGAGAACGCGTGGCAGCACTTTCTGCTGATGCGGATGCTGAGTACTGTAAGGTATTAAAATATGATGTGACAGATCTGGTACCGCTTGCATCCTGTCCGGATGCTCCAGACAATGTAAAGCCGGTGGCAGAAGTTGCAGGAACCGTGGTTGACCAGATCCACATCGGATCCTGCTCCAACGGACGTTTCGAGGATATTAAGGCGGCTTACGAGGTGCTTCAGGCCGGCGGCGGAAAAATTGCTCCTGGCATGCGTGCCATCATTACCCCGAGCACAACAGAAGTGCAGTTAAAGATGGCGGAAGAAGGACTCCTTGCAGGTTTCTTAAAGGCTGGTGTGGTCGTGACAAACCCGACCTGTGCCCTCTGTACAGCGGAGCACTACGGCGCACTCCCGTCCGGTGACATCGGATGTTCCACGACCAACCGTAACTTTATCGGTAAGGTTGGTAAAGGAAGCCATACATACCTGATGAGCCCGATGTCTGCGATGGCAACCGCTGTTCGTGGCTGCATTACAGATCCGCGTGAGATTCTGAACTAGGAGGAGAAGACATGAGCGTATTAAAAGGAAGAGCGTGGGTATTCTCCGATGACGTGGATACCGACCTGATCTATCACAATAAATATCTTGCAGAAACTGACCCGAAGAACATGCCGCAGTATTCCTTCGAATACTACCCGGGCATGGAGAACTTTGCAAAAGACGTAAGACCGGGAGATTTCGTTGTGGCCGGAAAGAATTTCGGCTGCGGCTCC
>JAFUMF010000150.1 GCA_017482945.1 Lachnospiraceae bacterium | reverse complement strand
TGTGCGGCCGCATCCTACAGCACGCTTTTCGCCGGTGCCTCTACAGCAGACTTATCAGACGAAACCGCATTCTTTAGTGTATTGCCGGAATCGAAATAAAGTTACAAGAATCTCCACTGTTTCTTTGCAAACGGTGGAGTTTTTTTGATTTCCAGGAAAGAACTTGTCATGCTAATGCGTGAAAGTTCTTCCCTGGAAATCAAAAAGGCCCTGGCGGGCCAGGATGCACATGCCGCGCCCGAGGTAGTTTGGCTGCTTAAGCAGCCGCGCGGCAGCGCGAGAATGTGCCAAGGCACATTCTTTATTCTTCCCGAGGGTACAAAAAAATTTTAAATTTGAAAAAAATCTTTGAAATGTAACCGCTTTTGTAACTGGCAATTGGTATATTATAGCTATAAAACAATAGAAATTACTGAAATGGCAAACCGGAGGGAAACCCCGGGACGCAAAGCCAGGGAGCTACAGCATAAAATGCCAGGCCCGCCCGGTTACCACGTATTTCGAACTTCTAAATTTTAAGGAGGACGAAAATATGGTAAATAGAAAATATAGAAAGAGAATTAAGAAAACATTAGCAGCGGCTCTTAGCGTAAGCTTGATCATGAGTTCTGTAAGCATTTCTTCTTTTGCTTCTGAGGCACAGGAGAATCCGAATGAACCGACAATCGCCGTTATCGTTTCGGAAGATGAGAATGCAGCTCCGGTTGTAACGATCACAGTTACTGAGACAACAAACGAGAGCACTGGTAATACAACAAAGACGACTGTTACTGAGAGCGAGTGGAAAGAAGAAGAGACTCTTGCACAGGAAACTGAGGCAGCAGAGCAGGAGACAGAATCCACAGAGCAGGAGACAGGATCCACAGAGCAGGAAACAGAGTCCACATCCCAGGAAACTGAGACAGAGATTCAGCCAGGTACAACTGGTGGAACAATTGTGACAGGAAGCGAGACAAAGACTGAGAATACTGTAACCAACACAAAGGGTCAGGTAATCGAAGAGTCCAGCAATATCACTGGTCAGGAAACCACAACAACAGAAGTTACAAAGACAGAAGTTGAGAAAAAAGAAGATCAGGTGATCGATACAGATACAACTCCAATCAGCAGCGAGACAACAACTGACGGCGATCCGGAATTAACAACTGGTAAAACAGAGACCGGAGACGAGACTTTCGGAGCGTTTGGAAATGGCAGCTGGTCCGATAATGAGTGGGTAGCTGGAGAGTCCAACACAGATAAAGCTGAAAGCGAAAGTATCACAGTTGAGGATCCGCTGGAGACTCAGGATGTTACATTAACATTAACTCCAACAAAACCGACTGATTCCGAGAAAATCTACGTTGACTGGTCCGATATCGAGAACAATAAGGTTGAAATTCCGAAGGCTGGTAAAGAGAATACAACAGACGCAGAGGGAAATCCAGTTGTAATCGAAACAAAAGTGGAAGAGATCAAAGACAGCGTGACTGGAAAAGTGATTGGTTACGAGGTGACAAAAACTACAACAACTACAAAGACTGGCGATCCGGTAAAGGGCGACGATCAGGTACTTGACAGTGAAGACAGAGAGCCGGTAACATCTACTCCGGATCTTCCGGCAGGTGTGGAAGCAGGAACAAAAGATTTAACAGACGAATCCGGTAAGGTGATCGGTTCCGTTGAGACAAAGATCGAGGAGATCAAAGACGATGCAGGCAACGTGATCGGCTACACCATTACTGAAATTAAAACAGAGAACAGCCACAATGAGGGCGAGAGTGAAGCAACTGGCGAGACAACAACTGTGAATGACGCTCCGGTTGAGAGCATTGTTCTTCCGGAAAAACCGCAGGCGAGCGAATCCACAAATACTGAGACTGGCGTAAAGACAGTTACAACAGTAGAGGATATCATCGAAAACGGTAAGCACGTTGGCTATAAATCCACAACGGTTCAGACCGATGCCAATGGCGTGGAGCTTTCCAGAACAAGCGAATCTTTATTCGGTAAGACAATCGTGGTAAATAAGAGCACAACAACAGACCCGACAACACAGACAACAACGACAGACACAACGACTACAACTACAACGGTAACAACGATCAAAGGAACAACCACATATACAGACGTGGTTCTCGGAACAACGCAGGAAACACAGCGTGAGATCATCGAAGTAACCGAGAATGACTCCTGGGAGATGGTTGAGACTGAGGATGGCAAAGTTTACTTCATGTATCAGGGTTATATGTATGAAGTGCTTGCCGGCGAAGACCATGGTGATTTAAGAGACAATGTAGATATTGATGTAGATTTTAACAAATATGGTCCGAATGGAAGCAACGATATTCGTGCCAACCCGAGGGATGATGGCGGATATACAGGTCAGATTCTTGTAGGCGGAAATGGAAATTCCAACGGCATGAAATACATCGGTTACGGTTTATACAGTAATTTCTTAATCAGGGACACCGATGGTAAAGGCCACGAGGTTCGTCAGTACGCGATTAAGGATGCCAGCGGAAATACAAGTTATGTTTATTGTGTAGAGCTTGGAAAGGCATTGAGCAATGGCGCTTACTACGGTGAGTATGAAATGACAAGCGGATCCCTCTATGCGAACAATAACGGCGATGTAGTGAAGCTCAATAGCGTAGCACAGAATGGTTTCTGGGGAACGACGAGCGGTATCGGAAGCTTAGAGGCTGTAAAAGACCTTCTTATCAGAAATGGATATAAGAGTGTTGCGGACACATTAACAGCAGGTCAGGCATTGGCAGCGACACAGGCAGCGATTTGGGAGTATGGCACAACAGGAACTAAGCAGATTGCTGATAACAACATTGTTTTCGGCGAATATACTCCATATAATCCGAAGACAAAAGAGGCAGGATTCAACGACAGTGCAAACGTAAGCAGCCGGGATAAGACAAATATCACAACTCTCCGCAACCTGTTGATCGACCTTGCAAACAACGATGCAGGCGCTGGCATTGCAGAGAAGATCACAGAAGCTGACATCGAGGGCGCAACAATCGTTCTTGATAAGAAAGCTACAAACGCAGATGGAACAACAAAGACTGACACACAGGGCAATGAGCTTTACGAGACAGATCTTTCCTTCACACTGGCAGTGAGCACAAGCTCCATCAGTGGTGACCTCATTGTTGAGATCATGCAGAATGGCAAAACAATCGAGACCAGACGTCTTGCAGGCGATGACAGCAAATCAAATTATGGTAAGATCGTTCCGGTAAACGGCGTTTACACAATCAAAGACATTGAGCTGGCAGAAGGCGTAAATATCACTCTGAACCTGTCCGGTACACAGCACCTGGCAGACGGCGTTTACATCTATAAGAATGATGCAGTTCAGGATTTCATCGGTCTCAGCAAGTTAGAGCACGAAGTAGACCTCAGCGTTGACATGAAGTTCGAAGTGACAGAGCCTACATTCGATCTCGAGCACAATGGAAACGACAGCACAAAAACAAAGAACGACACTTACACAGAGACACGTACTGGTTCCCGCGTTGACACTCGTGAAGACTATACAACAGAAGTTGACACAAAGACTGTTGTAGAAGGCGAAACAGTAACAACCGTTTACGCAGACGTGACAGTAGTAGAAGTAACAGAGGAAGTTACAAAGACAACACGTGAGTGGAGCAGCGAGCAGAAGACTCAGTACACTTACGAGGATGAGAAGCCAGAAGAGAACGACAAGCCGGATAACGACCCGGGTGACAATGACCCAGGCAACAACGATCCGGGAAACAACGATCCAGGAAACAACGACCCGGGCAACAATGACCCAGGCAACAATGACCCAGGCAACAGCAATCCGGGTAACAACGTACAGTTACTCAATGACGATGTCCTGATCCTTGACGAAGATGTTCCGTTAGGAAATCTGGTTCTTCAGACACTTCCGGCAACTGGTGATGTTTCTGCACTGTGGATGATTTTATCCGCACTGTCCGGTTTAGGATTAGCGGCGATGTCCCTGGTAGACAGAAAACGCAAGGAAGACGAATAGGATTCCTGAATGAACGGCCCACAAAATAATTGAAATAATATTTTACACGCGGCGGAGCCAACGAGTTGGTTCCGCCGTTCCCCTTTGTGGGAAGTGGGGAACAGATACAAAAAATAATAGATTTTGCATAGTTTGGCACAAGATGTAACCACTTTTGTAACTTGGGATTGATATAGTATAGCTATAAATCAGACCAGGCGCTGTCTGGGCGAAGGAGGAGTTGGATGGAAAAGAAACAATGGCTGAAAATCATTTTAATCATCATCATGGTCGGCAGTCTCGGTATGTTTTTCTATCAGAAGAACCAGTCCAGCCAGAGCGCGGATGCATATGAAAGTGCGCAGGAAATCGCAAAGGTCGAGGAGACCACAGTACCGGAGACCACAGAAGCTCCGGAGCCGGAGACGCAGACAACGGAACCGGAAACAGAGGAAGTTCTCTTTGATGTGTGGCAGGAGGTCGCGGTCGAGGATGATCCATATATGGAAGAACTGAGTGAGACCAATCTGGAGGCATTGCGGGAAGTCAATGAGGACGTGGTCGGCTGGATCGCAATCCCGGATACGAAGCTTTCTTATCCGCTGATGATCGGAACCGAGGGCGATTATTATCTGAAACGGACTTGGGAGAAGGTCTCCAGCATTGCGGGATCCATCTTCATTGAGAATCTTTGCAGCGATGACCTGACCGATTTTAATACTGTGATCTATGGCCACCGAATGAATGACGGATCGATGTTCGCATCTTTGAAATATTATAATGATCAGGAACACTGGGCGGAGCATCCGTACGTTTACATCTATGATGACAACGGTGCTCACCGATATGAGATTTTTGCCGCGTATGAGGCGACTCTTCAGGGAAGCACCTACCAGATCGGTTTTGCCAATGAGGAATATATGCAGATCTTCCTGGATAACTGCATGGGGTATTCTGATATTGACACCGGCGTGGTTCCGACGATCCATGATAAGATCATCACTCTTTCCACATGTACCGGCCGCGGTTACAGCAGCCGCTGGGTGGTGCAGGCGAGACTGGAGGGCGAGATCGTTCAGAAGCCGGAGTCGGAAATTGAAGAAAATGATGTGGTGCTGGGAGTACATGAAGAATGATAAAACGGCTCCTCCTAACACGAAAGTCGGGAGAAGCCGGATAACATTACTGGTTGGTTGTGTCCGGAGAAAGCGGCTGTACCACAAAGTTGATCTTTACCGGGGAATGCGGATGGCGTCTTGTGAAGGCGCTTAAGATCCTGCGGCTGACCATACAGCTGTTTTCGTAATTGGCCTGTGGCAGCATAATAATATACTGAGATACGCTGCAGCGGGAGAAGGTATCTCCGCGGCGGAGGTTGAGGCGGATCTGCTCACCAAGATGTTCCATCGCGGTATCAAGACTTCTCTTGGAGAGTTCCTTGGAACCTCCGGTCACAGTGAGAAGTGTGAGGTGGGTCGCTTTTCCGCTTCGTGCCATGGCGCGTGCCTCGGCAAAGCAGAGGATTTTGAAATAATCAAATTCGCACTGGAGCGCACCGGATGCGGCATCGGTTTCCTGAAGATATTCCAGGACCGTATCGACCGGAAGTGACTGGTCACTGATGGACTGGGTGGCTGTGCGGTAGATGGCTTTTGTCTCGTCGCTCGGCTTGATCCCAAGCTCTGAGAAGAGCTGTTCACTTAATTCTTCATAAACAGCGGCAACACCTTTCAAGTCACCAAGATCCAATAGTGCCTGCATCAACAGGCGGTGGAGCGGTTCATGGTACGGTTCCACATTCAGGGCCCTGCGGCAGAGATCAGCAGCTTCCTGATGGCGCTCGCGGGCGGAGAGTAAGGGAACAACGTCCAAAATCGTCTGGATATAAAGATTATGGTAATAGGTCGTTACCGGAATGATCCAGGTTTCCGAAGAGAGGTTGCTTAAAAAGTCTCCCTGATAGAGGGCGAGCGCATCCATGGCATCTTTCAGCCACTGTTCTTCGTCTTTTCCATCTTTCTGGCAGAGACGGTCGAATTCATCGGCATCGACGGTCATCGGAACTTCCGGATTCCAGGAATAACCGCCATCTTTCCAGTTGATCAGCTGGTGACCGGCGGTCGGCCATAACTGGTCGAGGAGTGTGCGGACACGGTGGAAGGTGGTTTTTAACGCATTTTCAGGATTGTTGCTGGATTCATCGCCCCATAAAAGACTGATGAGTTCTTTTCTGGATACCTGGCGGCCTCTTCGACAGAGGATATAGGCAAGCAGGAGCCA
Organism: Lachnospiraceae bacterium; assembly: GCA_017482945.1. Classification (GTDB taxonomy): domain Bacteria; phylum Bacillota; class Clostridia; order Lachnospirales; family Lachnospiraceae; genus Pilosibacter. The sequence continues at coordinate 15,664 of JAFUMF010000150.1, read as the reverse complement.
TACTTTTCTGGAGCGGTTATCGCCGTCAGAAATCTGGGCCTCGCCGGCCTGCAAGGTGAAATCCCCGAACATACGGATATGTAATGATGTCATGGTCGTTACTCCTTTACAGAGAATCTGCGTACAAACGCAAATATATGATAAATAAATCCCAATAAAAGTTTATACTCTATGGATTATTATAGCACTTTTTAAGTGGAAAGAAACACTTTTTTTCTTCCCATTTGCAGGTAGCTTTGCTATACTAAAATTGAGAAAATAGAGCGTGATGAAAGAAAAAGGGCCGGATGGAGATGTGGTTCCGGCAAGAGGAGGTATTGTATGAGAAAAGGAATGGTGATCGCGCTGTCTTTGCTCACATGTCTGTCCATCGCGACCGGCTGTGGAACTCAGGCAAGCGTGACAAGTGATGAACCCATTTTTATTGACCAGGTAGCAATAGAAGAAGTGATCCTTGAGGATGAGGCAGTTGCACTGGGCGGGGCACCGGGAGCAGGACCGGCGGTGGTCAGTGAGACAAAAGTCGAGGCCAGCGGAATTGCAGAAAAGCGCAGCAACAATGCCGTCATCGATTACTCCAATACTTCTGATGGTTATGTCATGGTGCAGTATACAGCGGATACTTCCAAGCGCCTGAAAGCGCAGGTGAAGGGACCGACAACAACTTATACGTACAACGTGAACGCGAAAGAATGGACGGTGTTCCCACTTTCTGACGGAAATGGAAACTATCAGGTCTCTGTGTTCGAGAACGTGTCCGGTGACCGTTATGCTGTGGTTGTTTCTACAGCGTTCTCTGCGGCGCTGAGCGATGAGTTCGCTCCGTTTATCCGGCCGAACCAGTACGTGGACTATGAAAAGGCACCGAATACCATTGCGAAAGCGGCGGAACTGACAAACGGAATGACAGAGCCGTTAAAAAAAGTGGAAGCTGTTTATGATTATGTGGTTCGGAACCTGACTTATGATAATGAAAAAGCTGCAAATGTGAAGAGCGGATATCTTCCGGTGCTGGATACGGTGTTAGCTGAGAATAAGGGAATCTGTTTCGATTATGCGGCATTGATGACAGGAATGCTCCGCAGCCAGGGAGTTCCGTGTAAACTTGTGGTCGGTTATGCAGGAAGTATTTACCATGCATGGATCAATGTGTGGACGGAAGAGACTGGATGGGTCGATGGTGTGATCTACTTTGACGGAAGCTCCTGGCACCGCATGGACCCGACCTTTGCGTCTTCTAATAACAACAATGCGGCGATCTTAGAGTATATTGGAAATGGAACCAATTACTCGACGAAATATCTTTATTAATAGAGGGCGTTTGAGTCAGAGTGGAATTGCCCGGAGGAATGATGAAAGAGAAAGAATGGAATCATGGGGAGATCAGTGAGCTTTGCCGGAGCCTTTCCCTTCTGCTCCATGCCGGAATCGGTCTGGGAGACGGATTGTTTTTGATGGCGGAGGAAGCGGACGGAGAACGGAAAGCATTGCTGGAGGAAATGGGACGAAAGAGTGATTTGGGTGTAGTCCTGTCCCAGGCGATGGAGGAAAGTGAGCGGTTCCCTGTTTATGTGACCGGAATGGTAAAAGTCGGCGAGAGCACAGGACGCCTGGAAGAGGCGCTTCTGGCTCTGGCCGGATATTATGACGGACAGGAAAAGATGAACCGGCAGATTAAGAGTGCGCTGACCTATCCGTCGATCCTGATGCTTATGATGATCACGGTGATCGGCGTGCTTCTTGTTAAGGTATTGCCGGTGTTTGATGAGGTATATGCGTCACTTGGCGGCAGTCTTACCGGTGTGGCCGGAGGGCTTCTTATGCTGGGACAGATGTTAGAGGCAGCAATGCCTCTAATCTGTATGTTACTGGCTGTGATCGCAGTGGGACTTTTGATGTTCGCAAAGAATTCGGATTTTAGGAAAAAAGTCCTGGACTGGTGGCGGAAAAAATACGGAGATAAAGGTATTTCCAGAATGATCAACGACGCCCACTTTGCACAGGCGCTGGCCATGGGACTAAAGAGCGGTCTTCCAATCGAGGAGGCGGTACAGCTGGCAGGTGATCTGTTAAAGGAAGTGCCGGGGGCGGCGGCAAGATGCAGTGAGTGTGCCAATGGACTGATGTGCGGAGAAAACATCGCAGATGTGCTGAAAAAGACCAACGTACTTCCTGCATCGGCGTGCCGGATGCTGGAGCTTGGAATCCGCGGCGGAAGCGGGGACACCGTGATGGATGAGATCGCGAACCGTCTTTCTGAGGAGGCAGGCTACGCGATCGAACAGAAGGTTGCCCAGGTGGAGCCGGCCATGGTCATGACGGCTTCGGTGCTGGTCGGTTTTATTCTGCTGTCGGTGATGCTGCCACTGATGAACATCATGACTGCGATTGGATAGGAACATGAGAGAGAAGAACAGACTTACAGTGATCGTGATGCCGGTGCTCGTACTGGCTGTGGTTCTTTGTTTCCTGACCGGACTTTCCAATCTGGAGAGCGGCCACAGGACAGAGGGAAAAGCGCAGCTGGAGGACGCACTCAGGCGGACGGCAGTTTCCTGTTATGCGGCGGAGGGCGTGTATCCGCCAAGTCTTGAGTATATGCAGGAACATTACGGAATCAGATTTGATGAGGAGCGGTACATGGTGGATTACCAGGTGATCGCGTCCAATCTGATGCCGGATATTACAGTATTGGAATTGGACCATGAAGACTAGGGAACAAAATAAGACGAAAATGGGAGGCCTGATGGCTTTATTGCTCTTCGGGCTTTTTGCAGTGTGTATCCTTTTGGTTCTTCTGACAGGTGCCGACGTGTACAAACGGCTGACAGAGCGGGATCGTGCGACGTACGAAAAGCGGACGGCGGCCCAGTATCTGACAACCAAGGTGCGGCAGGCTGACGTGGCCGGCTGGGTCGGAGTCGAGGAGTTTGAGGGGCTGAGTGCCCTGACTGTGACAGAAGAAATCGAGGGAACCGTTTATAAAACATGGATTTACTGCTATGACGGTTATATCAGGGAGCTTTTTGCGGCGGCGGATGGCGGCATGATGCCGGATGCCGGGGAAAAGGTCCTGGAGGCAGAGGCGCTTTCTGTCCGCGAGGACGGGGAAATGATCTGCGCAGAGATTACGGCACCTGATGGTACGACCCAGGAAGTGCGGCTGTACCCGAGAAGTGGAAAGGAGGTCATCCGATGAGGAGTAAGACACCTTTGGCACTGATGGAGCAGCTTGTGATGGTGCTGGTCTTTGCGCTGGCGGCGGTCATGTGCCTGCAGATCTTCGGGCTTTCGGACCGGCTTTCAAGAAAGAATGAGGCATTGTCTGAGGCTGCGCTTCTTTCTCAGAATGCGGCGGAGCAGATCAAAAGCCATGGAGGAGTGCTTTCTGAGATTCTGGAACCGGCCGGTTGGGAGAGCGGCGATGAATGTTGGTTCCTGGATTATGATAAAAACTGGCAGCAGATGGAGTCCGGTGACGGAAAAGCCGGCAGTTACCGTGTAGAGGTTCGTGAGGAAACTTCAGAGATCCCGGGACTTAAGCGAGCACGGATTTCGGTGACGGAAAACGGAGAAACGATATTCCAGATCCCGGTGGCCTGGCAGGAGGTGGAAGATCATGAATAAGAAACAAGGATTTTCCCTGCCTGTGGTGGGGGGCAGTTCCCTGCTGGTGATTTTTGCAGTATTATGTCTGACGGTGTTTGCTTTGCTGAGCCTGAGCACCGTACTTGCAGACCAGAGGCTCGGCAGTGCGTCGGTGGAGGCAGTGTCTTCTTATTATGAGGCAGACACCCGGGCCGAGGAGATATTCGCAAGGCTGAGAAATGGCGAGATGCCGGAGGGTGTAGTGAAAGAAGCGGATGTTTACCGGTACGCATGCCCGATTTCCGATACTCAGACGCTCCATGTGGAGCTGAAATGCGACGGGGATAGCTGGATGGTCCTCCGTTGGCAGGCAGTGGCTGAGACTACGATGGAAGACAGTGAGCTTTCTGTCTGGGGCGGTTAGATTTGTGTGAAAAAGTGAGGAGAGCAACATGGCAACACTGATGGAATATTTAGAACAGGCGGTAAGAGACGAGGCGTCTGATGTATTTTTTGTGGCAGGCGGTCCGGCCTGTGAGAAATTGGATGGACGGATCAAGCCGATGGGCGGCGAAAGACTTCTTCCACCAGATACAGAAAAGCTGGTGTCGGAGATTTATGCGCTGGCGAACCGTCCGATGAAGATATATCTGGAACAGGGGGATGATGATTTTTCCCTGACACTTCCCGGTGTAGCCCGTTTCAGAGTCAACGCCTATCGCCAGAGGGGTTCCATGGCGGCCGTGATCCGCGTGGTATCCTTTGATATCCCCGACTGGCAGGAGTGGGGAATCCCACAGCAGGTCATGGACCTCGCAGAAACAGACTCCGGCATGGTTCTTGTAACCGGAACTGCAGGAAGTGGAAAATCTACCACACAGGCCTGCATCATCGACCGGATCAACCAGACAAGAGAATGCCATATCGTGACACTGGAGGACCCGATCGAATTCCTGCACAGACACCAGAAATCCATCGTGAGCCAGCGAGAGATCGCCATCGATACCGCCGATTATCTGGCGGCGCTCCGGGCGTGCTTGAGACAGGCGCCGGATGTGATCTTGCTTGGAGAAATGCGTGACGCAGAGACGATCCATACGGCGATGACTGCTGGAGAGACCGGTCATACGATCATTGCGACCCTCCACACCCATGGAGCCGTGAATGCCATCAGCCGAATCATCGATGCGTTCCCGAGCGAGCAGCAGGCCCAGGTGCGGATGCAGCTTTCCACTGTACTGAAAACAGTGGTGTCTCAGCAGCTTCTTCCGGGCAAAGACGGCGGCCAGGTCCCGGCCTTCGAAATTATGCACATGAACAGCGCGATCCGCAGTATGATCCGTGACAACAAAGGTCACCAGATCGACAATGCGATTTCTTCAGGAGCCGCAGAGGGAATGATTTCCATGGACCAGTATATTTTGAAGCTGTACCGGGAGGGAAAAATCACAAAAGAGACCGTGTTAGAGTATGCGGACCATCCGGATCAGCTAAAACGAAGCCTGATTTAAAACAAAAAATCTTGCTCCAATGGAGTTACAGCTTGTCTGCCGAAATGAAAATTTCGGCAGTTTTTTTTGTTTTGAAGAAGAAAATGTAACTGCTTTTGTAACTGCCACATGGTATTCTTCTATCATAAAGAAACTACAGTGACAGGAGGAAGAGCATATGGCATACACTCCCCAACGTTATGATGTAAAAACCTTCCTAATCTATATAGACTCCTATGAGAATGGCGTACCCGTAGGGCAGTACCATAATCCGTGTCGTGAAGAATCCGGACAGTTTCAGAGTATGACACAGCTTCTTCTGAAAGTGGAGCAGAGTCTCGACGTGGAAAATATCCCCCAATCCTTCAATAAGGTACGCACCTTCTTCCCCCTGACTGGTTACTGGCTGGATGTGCCGGCCGACGTGAGGCCGCGGATGGGAAAGATGAGCACCTTTGTTGTACAGATTCTTTTCCGCCGCAATGCCAGCTGGCAGGGAACCATTACCTGGCTTGATAAAAAACAGACCCAGAATTTCCGCAGTGTTATGGAGCTGATCGTATTAATGAACAGTGCGCTGGAAGGAACAAAATATTCTCAGTGGCAAGTGCCAGAGGAAGAATACAGTGAAGTGGCAGAATAAGCATAGAAAAAACGGATATCCGAAGCAGAGACGCTTTCAGGATATCCGTTTTTTATTGCAACAGTGATTACTTCTGTTCACTGTGAAGCTGCGAGAGTTCTTTAGCAAGATGAGCTGCTTCTTCTTCGGCCCGTTTCTTTAACAGGAACATGGACAGCACCTCAGAGAAGAAGGTGAGAGTCGAAATCTGTTCCTTTGTCCAGTAGCGGTTATCATGACACTCATCAAAGCCCACATATCCGCTGAAGACACCGTTATTGCGGATCGCGCACTGAAGCATGGACTTGATTCCCTGGGCCTTAACGATCTCGTAAGTAACAGGCGGGAGCATTTTTACGTCTGGACAATAGAAAATTCCATGTTCATCGAAATTATCCTCATAGCCAGGAACATCAGTCTCGTAGCTGATGGACTGCAGGTTCTGGATCTCGGGAGTAATTCCCTCGTTGCACCATTCAAAGGTATTCCGGCATGTCTTATTATCCAAGCTGTTTTCGAAAACATAAACACGGCTGACATTCATCTGACGTCCCACAATTTCCAAAATATCATTCACCGTAGATTCCATATCGCCGGATTCATAAAGGCGCTGGAAGGTATACTGCACGAGACTCTGTTCAGCAAGACCAGGCTGTTCATCAGAATCGATACGGGCACTGATCTCTGTAAGGGATACTTTCTGAACGAAGAATGAGCTGTCCTTCCGGTCGTAGAATGCGTAAGTATTTTTTCCGTTGTGTTTTGCACGGTATAATGCCTGGTCGGCCCGCTTAAAGAGCTCGGTATAGCTGGTTCCGTGCTCCGGAGAAAGCGCGATACCGATGGAACATCCAAGCGGAGAATTCTGAAGCTGGGCCTGGAACAGGCTCCGGAATACAGAAATCAGCTGATTGCAGCGGTTCTCGATCAGTGTGCGGTCAGAAATTCCCTGCATGAGGACCATGAACTCATCGCCGCCGATGCGGGTGATGATGTCCTGGGAGCGGAACAGCCGCTTGATCTCTCTGGCGGCATGTGTCAGCACCGCATCGCCGAACATATGACCAAACCGGTCATTGACATGTTTAAAGTTGTCCAGATCGATCACAAGGAGCGCACATTTGGCACCCTGAGGGAATCTGGAAAGGTAAGATTCGATCTGTTTGCGGCCGGTATGTTTATTGAGAAGCTTTGTGAGAGAATCTCTCTCCGCCTGCTCCTGTAAGGCTTTGGCAGCCTGTTTTTCATCATCAATGCTGATGAGAAGGCCGACTATTTTTAACAGCTTGCCGTTTTCATCGCGCACAGCCGTTTTTCTCATCCGGATCCAGTGGTAACGGCCGAATGCATTGGCAATGCGAACTTCCAGGCATTTATAATTGAGATTTCCATACTTCATATCCTGGAACATCTGAATGATCTTCGGGAGATCTTCCGGATGGAAGTGGGAGGCAGTCGCAAGGTTTTCCATTACGTTTGTCCGCAGCGGTTCATAACCGAAGAAGTTTTCCCACTGATTGGAGAAATACGCGCGGTCTGTCTCTGGATTCCACTCGAAGATGATACTGTCCATCTGCTCTAAGATCGTTCGGTAACGTTCCAGATTGGAATAGAGCTCCTGCTGCACCTTCTGGCTGTAGGTGATGTCGGTGAGGGTGCCGTAAAGGTACTCATTTCCATCGGCCTCGACCATCAGATGGCTCTTATTTAATACCCAGATCGTGCTGCCGTTTTTATGGCGCAGACGGAAACCAAGGGCGATGGACGGACTGCTGGATAGCTGCTGGTCAATGACACGGCGGACCATTTCGCGGTCTTCAGGAAGGACCAGCTCGATCATATGACCGCCGAACCGGGTAAGAAGTTCCTCTTCCTCATATCCTAACAGCGCTGCCAGCTTCGGCACACGGCTCTCCAGAGTGAACCAGCGGTCATTTCTGTAGCGGATCAGTCCGGTCAGAAGGCCATGGACCGCATCACTCGGGAACAGATTGGTTCCAGGGCTGTTTTCGATGGACGGGGCCACCATATCGTTGCTTCGCTGCCAGAGAATGATCATGGAGCGGGACTCCTCGCCGGGGTCCGGACGAAGAAGCGTAAGCTGGTATGGATTTACCTGGTCAGAGGCAGCACTGTGAATATGGAAATAGTGGACCTGTCTGCGGTTTCCGCTGCTGATGAACGCAGGGATCTCGTCGGCAAGGAGTGATTTCAGCTTATCATGTTCCTCTGGGATAACCAGTTTGTATAAAACACGGAACGCATCCGGAATGGACGCACTGGCACTTAAGTCGGCCAAATCCAGATGTGGATTGTAAATGGAGTGGAAAATTCCTTTATCCAGGTCTAACTCATAGGCCGTACTGTCCACATGGTGAAGAAGGGCCAGGTACTTCGACTGGGAGGTCTGCAGGGTGTCGAGTCCGCTCTGATATTCAGGAGCAGGAAGCGTCACATTAAAATCCTCATTTTTCGGAGACATGCCGTCGGCATAGTCTCTCGCAAGGGCTTCAAACTGGCCGATCACATGCTTAAAGCACTCCAAAAGCTTCGGCGAGAAGGAACCGCCCTCGTTATTTAAAATCATATTGACTGCCTGATCATAAGGAACCGCGTCTTTGTATACACGTTTCGTTGTGAGGGCATCATATACATCAGCAAGGCCAACGACCTGCGCGCAGATCGGGATCTCGTCGCCGGAAATTCCCTCCGGATAGCCGCCGCCGTTCCAGCGTTCGTGGTGGTAGTGGCAGATATTATGGGCATAGCGCAGGTATTCCTGGTTGCCGATGTCACTTAAGGTTTCGATAATATGGCAGCCGGAAAGCGTATGGGACTTCATAATGCTCCATTCTTCCGCCGTCAGCTTCCCCGGTTTATTAAGAATCGCATCAGGAATTGCGATTTTACCGACATCATGAAGCGCAGAAGCGCTGGAGATGATGTTGATGGTCTGCTCCGTCAGTTTGTATTCCGGGCAGCAGCGGGCAATATCCTCCAAAAGGATTTTTGTGAACCGGCGGACACGGAGAATGTGCTGGCCGGATTCCACGCTTCGGTACTCGATAATAGAAGAAAGCGCGTCCACCATTGCATCGTTGGAATGGCGGAGGATCGCCTCCTGTTCTTCTACGACATCTTCCAGATGCCATTTATGACGATATAAATCTACGATCTTCTGGACACGGTGCTGAAGCACGGTCGGATCGTAGTCAGAAAAGACCACGTCGGATGCACCCTGCTCAAACGCAAGGGATACCATCTGTGGAGAATTTTCGTCTGCAATCATAATGACCGGAATATCTTCCAGCATAGAGAGCCTGTCCATTTCGATAAGGACAGAAGTACAGCCTTGTTTTTTCTGCGTGACATCCAGCAGGACCGCAGCAATGCACCGCTGGTTCTGGTCAAGAAACAGCATGGTCTGCTGGCTGTTATCTGTCTCAAGAATATTGAACGAATCTTCAAAAATTGACCGCAAAGCGCCGCGGGTGGTTGCAGTGCCGCATGCTAACAGCAGAGTATCACGAACAGCCATGAACAGTCCTCCTTAAAAAACAAATTACCTAATTATATTATTATACTAAAAAGAATACAAATTGAACAGGGGAATTTCCGCGCAGAAATCAAAATTGCCGGGAAATAGCAGAGACACCGGGGTATGCACACAAATGAATAAAAATACATAATATATGAATAAAAATAAAAAAAGTGTTGACAAAACTGAATACCGACCGTATAATCTGGTATAAACATACAGAATAAATCATATTTATTCAGTACATCCGCCTGAAACGACGGAAATAACAACATAAGGGAGACAGAAATTATGAAGAAGACTATGAAGAAAATGATGGCATTAGCACTTGGTTTTACAATGATGGCAGCAACACTTGCAGGCTGTGGTTCCTCCGCAAGTACAGGCAAGACCGTCGATGATATTAAAAAAGCTGGAAAGCTTGTTATGGCAACTGACGCAGCATGGGCACCGTTCGAGTATATCGCTGATTCCGATACTCCAGTAGGTTCCGATATCGATCTCGCACAGGCGATCGCGGATGCATGGGGCGTAGAGCTTGAGATCATCAACGTGGCATTCGATACACTTCCGCAGTACCTGGATAACGGCAAAGCAGATATGGTAATCGCAGCCATGACAATCACAGAAGAGAGAAAAGAGCAGATGGCATTCTCCGATCCGTACACCATCTCCGCACAGTACATCATCACAGCAGAGGACGATGCTTCTGTTGAGACGATCGAAGACCTGGCAGGAAAGAAAATTGCCGTTCACCTCGGAACAACCGGTGACTTCCTTGTTTCCGATGAGATCTCCGGCGGATGCTTAAAAGACACAGGCGCAGAAGTTGTCCAGTACAAGAACCTGGCTGAGGGCTGCCTGGCACTCCAGAAAGGCGATGTGGACGCAGTGATGCTCGACATTCTCCCGGCTCAGAACTACTGTGCAGTAAACGAAGGCCTCAAGTGCTTCGAAGCCGTTTATGAAGATGGCAGCAGTACAAAAGAAGAGTACGGCATCGCAGTTAAGAAAACAAATACAGAACTGGTAACAGCGATCAACGAAGTGATCAAACCGATGGTAGAAGATGGTTCCATCGAGGCAAGCATCGAAAAACACAAAGAACTGGCAGCTCTTCTTGAGCAGTAATCCAGAAATAAAGAGGTCCGCAGCAGGATGGGACAAAACAGTCTTATCCTGCTGTATTTTTTGAGAAGGAGCAGGAATTATGTTTGAGAACTTTATCTCTCAATTCAATAAGGCATTTATCGTAGACGACCGATGGAAAATTTTCTTAAAAGGTCTCGGAAATACGATCACCATCACACTGGGAGCCGCAGTGATCGGCATTATCATCGGTGTGATCATCGCTGTTTTCCGTTTTATCGCCACCCAGCGAGACCCGAGAAAGAAAATGACCTTCGGCAGCATGATCATCATCGTGATCGACAAGATCATGGCCGCATATGTGGCAGTCATCCGAGGCACACCGTTAGCGATCCAGCTGATGATCATGGCATTCATTATTTTACAGGGAATTTCCGACGGCGTTGTCATCGCGACCATCGCCTTTGGTCTGAACTCCGGTGCTTATGTATCCGAAGTGATCCGTGCCGGTATCCAGTCCGTTGATATCGGGCAGATGGAGGCCGGACGTTCTCTCGGTCTGAACCGCGTGAAGACCATGCAGTTGATCATTCTCCCTCAGGCGCTGAAAAACATTCTGCCGGCGCTCTGTAACGAGGCGATCGCCATTATCAAGGAGACTTCCATTGTAGGTCTCATCGCCGTTGGGGATCTGACACGTGCCAGCGATCTGGTAAGAAGCCGTACCATGCAGCCGTATTTCCCGCTGATCGCGGTGGCGCTCATTTATTTCGTGCTGGTATTCGGACTTACGACGCTGGTTGGAAAATTGGAAAAGAGGTTGGCTAGAAGTGATAGAAGTTAAAGATCTGAAAAAGAGTTTTGGAGAACTGAGCGTTCTGAAAGGAATTTCCGAGCATATCGGGAAGGGCGAAAAAATTGCGGTGATCGGCCCGTCCGGTTCCGGTAAAAGTACATTCCTTCGCTGCCTGAACATGCTGGAGATCCCGACGGACGGTGAAATCTGGTTCCAGGGCGTGAACATGACGGATGTGAATGTGGACATCGATAAAATGCGCCAGAAAATGGGCATGGTATTCCAGCATTTCAACCTGTTCCCGCATCTGACAATTTTAGATAACATTACGCTGGCTCCGATCCAGCTGAAACTGCAGACAAAGGAAGAAGCCGAGGCAAATGCAAAACGCCTGCTGGAACGAATCGGCCTTCTGGACAAGGCAGAGACTTACCCGGCCATGCTGTCCGGCGGACAGAAACAGCGTGTGGCGATCGTCCGTGCGCTGGCAATGAACCCGGAAGTGATGCTGTTCGATGAGCCGACCAGTGCTCTCGACCCGGAGATGGTCGGTGAAGTTCTGGATCTGATCCGCGAACTGGCGGACGAGGGAATGACCATGGTCATCGTGACCCATGAGATGGGATTTGCGAAAGAAGTGGCGACAAGAGTCATGTTCGTGGACGAAGGTCTGATCAAAGAGCAGAACACACCGGAGGAGTTTTTCGCCAATCCGCAGCATCCGAGATTGAAGGAATTCTTGTCGAAGGTATTATAAGCCAGATCGTTGAAAAAGGGTTTGGGATAAATATAATAAAGGAGCAATGAGACTATGTTTAAAAATATTATCGTAAAAACACCATGTAAGGCAGTAACAGAGGGAATCACCTCCGCACCGGAGCTTGGAAAGCCGGATTATGAGAAAGCGCTGGTACAGCATGCTGCATATATTGAGGCATTGAAACAGTGCGGCGTGGAAGTGACCGTACTTCCGGCGGACGAAAACTTCCCGGACAGCTGCTTCGTCGAGGATACTGCAGTCCTCACAAAAAAATGCGCAGTCATCTCCAATCCAGGCGCAGCGACCAGAACAAAAGAGACCGAGGCCATGATCCCGGTGATCAAGCAGTTCTATCCGGACGAGTGTATCGAGTACATCAAGGCACCCGGCACCATGGAAGGCGGCGATGTGATGATGGTCGGCGACACCTTCTACATTGGAAAATCCGCAAGAACCAACGAGGAAGGCATCAAGCAGTTCGCAGAAATTCTCGGCAAGTATGGCTATACGGTGATCGAAGTGCCGCTTGAGAAAGTGCTTCACTTAAAGACCGGTGTGAATTATTTAGAGAACAACCACATGCTGGTATCCGGCGAGTTTGTTGAGAAGCCGGAGTTCGCATCCTACATCCGCCACGAGATCCCGGAGGAAGAAGCGTACGCAGCCAACTGCATCTGGGTCAACGATAAAGTCCTCGTTCCGGCAGGATACCCGACCGTTGAGAAAATCGTGAAAGAGATGGGATACGAAGTGATCCTGGTGGATACTTCCGAATTCAGAAAGATCGATGGCGGACTGAGCTGTCTGTCCTTGAGATTTACTGCGATGAAATAACCCATATATACAAAAACTGATGCCTGCGATACCCGATTTTATGAAATTCGGTATCATAGACGTCAGTTTTTTCTATAGAGAAACGATCGCCTATTTGTTATAATGGAGGATGTGAGTGGTGAGTAAAGAACAAACTGGTTTCCGAAATATTTTTACGAAAGAAGGCGAGCTTTATGCTTACAGTTCTGGCGGTTTTGCCGGCAATTTATCTGATGTATTACATATACAAAAATGACCAGGTGGAAAAGGAGCCGAAGGGACTCCTGGCGAAGATTTTTGTCTTCGGCATGATTTCGACGATCCCAACCATCATCATTGGAGTAATGCTTGAGGGAATTCTCGGAATCTTTCTGGAGCCGGGAAGCGGACTCTATAACTTCCTTGACATGTTTATCGTAGTCGCGCTGGTAGAAGAGTTCTGGAAACGCTGGGCAGCAAAACGTGCATGGAAAAATCCGGCGTTCAACTATCGGTTCGACGCGGTCGTTTACTGCGTATTCGCAGCACTGGGATTTGCCGCGCTGGAAAACATTCTCTATGTCATGGAGGGCGGCATCTACGTCGCAGTCATCCGCGCCCTGACAGCAGTTCCGTCCCATGCCATCGATGGCGTGCTCATGGGCATTTTCTTTGGTGAGGCGAAGGTTCGAGAGCGCCGCGGCGATGAGGCCGGCCAGAAGAAACACTGGAAACTGAGTCTTCTAGTGCCGATGATCGCCCACGGATTTTATGATTTCTGCCTGGTTGCTCCGTGGGAATGGACGGGAATTCTGTTTGTGGTCTTTGTTATTGCGATTGATGTCTGGGCCGTGAAATATATCAAAATGGCTTCCGCTGAGGATGAGAGGATCGCGGGATTTGACAATCATAGTACCGAATGATATAATTAAATTGTTATCAATTGAATTTTTTAATTATGTTTTATGGAGGTAAACTTATGAAAATCAAAGCTGCCGTTACTTATTCAAAAGGTGCACCGTTCCAGATTGAAGAAGTCGAGCTGGCTGCCCCGAAGGCGGATGAACTTCTGGTAAAAATCGTGGCTTGCGGCGTATGTCATACAGACGAAGCTGCTCAGTTCCAGGCAATCCCGGTTCCGCTTCCGGCTGTGTTAGGCCATGAGGGATCCGGTATCGTAGAAGCTGTCGGCGAAGCAGTAAAAGGTTTCAAAGTTGGCGATAAAGTTGGCATTTCCTTTGGATTCTGCGGCACCTGTCATAACTGTATGACAGCACACCAGCATGCCTGCGAGAACTTCAATGCCATCAACTTCGGCGGCGTACAGCCGGATGGCACCACACGTCTTTCCACACTGGATGGAAAACCTCTTGCAACATTCTTTGGCCAGTCTTCTTTCGCTACATATGCAGTAGTAAACGAAAGCAGCGCCGTAAAAGTAGAATATGATGATATCGACCTTGCACTGGTTGGCCCGATGGGCTGCGGTATCCAGACAGGTGCAGGCGCAGTCCTCAACAGACTTCGTCCGGAATTTGGCTCCAGCCTTGCAGTATTTGGCTGCGGTACCGTTGGTATGAGCGCGATCATGGCTGCGAAGATCGCAGGCTGTGCACAGATCATCGCCGTTGGCGGCAACCCGGCAAGTCTTGAACTGGCAAAAGAACTGGGCGCAACACATACCGTAAACCGTAAAGAAGTAGAAGATGTGGTTGCTGAAGTGAAGAAGATTTCCAACGGCGGCGTAAATTACTCCATCGATACAACAGGCGTTGGTGAATGTGTACGCAAGTCTCTTGCATTCTGCCGTTTTAATGGTACATGCTGCGTACTCGGCGCGACCGGCGACATCACCTTCAATGTTCAGGAAGAATTAATGGGCGAGGCAAAATCTCTGATCGGCGTCGTAGAAGGCGATGCGATCCCGAAGGTATTCATTCCGCAGTTACTGGACTACTATAGAAGAGGCCAGTTCCCGTTTGACCGTCTCGTGAAGTTCTATCCGTTCTCCGAGATCAATAAGGCCTTCGAAGAGTCCCATGCCGGCGTTTGCATCAAGGCAATCCTTAAGATGGACGAATAAGATTGGAACATTTAGAAATCAAGATCATATGATATAAAAGAGGGCATCCCCCAGAAGCCGATCGGCTGTCTGGGGGATGTTTTTTGGGTTATGGAATTGGCTTCCTTGCTAACTGTCAGATTTTAGGACAGGATGTGACAGAACTTCCATGTCCGATTAAATATCAATGGCTCTATAGTAACCAAGAGTTGTTGCATCGACCACACGACCGGCCTTAATGCAGTCACCAACTTCAAACACACGCGGAGCAGCGTTATAGAAACCAGTCGCTGTTTCGCGGTCTGCTTTCATGCCGGCTGCGATCAGGATGGTATCTGCCTTAAACAGCACTTCGCCATCCGGAGTATCACAAAGGAGACCTTCCTCGGTCACTGCCTTTGCAGTTGTGTTCACATGCATCTTGATGTTGCTGTTGCGCATGTAGATCGAGATGGCATCTTTGTGCATAAAGTATGCGTCACCGCCCCAGACGTCTTTCATTTCCACAACAGTCACGTCTTTTCCGAGACCGTCCAGATAAACGGCACATTCACTTCCTACGAGACCGCCTCCGAGGATCACAACCTTCTGGCCGATTGCCGGCGGATTCTGGTGGAGTGCATCCAGGGAAACTACTTTCTTATCATCAATACCCGGAATCTTCGGGATGATCGGTTTTGCACCGACCGCAGTGATAATAACATCCGGATTCATGGCCGCAGCCTGCTCCGGTGTCAGTTCTGTATTCAGATGGACTTCAACACCGGCTTTTGCCAGACGTCCTTCCAGAACCTTCACAAAGTTGAACATATCCTGCTTGAACGGAATGAATTCCTCAGAAAGCAGCTGACCGCCAAGACGGCTGTTCTTCTCAAACAGTGTTACAGAATGACCACGGTTCGCAGCTGTGACTGCAGCTTCCATACC
>JAFUMF010000149.1 GCA_017482945.1 Lachnospiraceae bacterium | reverse complement strand
GCAGGAAGAAGCTCCAAAGAAAGCAGAACCTGTAAAGCAGCCGGTTCCAGAGGTTAAACCGGAGTCTGCGGATCAGAATCCGGAGCAGAGCGCCAATCAGAAATCAAAGAAGCGCCGCCGCCGCAGAAGAAAACCGCAGACATCCCAGTCTGCATCCAACGTCGTTGTCCCGGAGGACAAGAATGAAACCGTTTAAAAAATGTGTATACATGGGACTGCCGCTCATCGGCATCCTGTTCTACTTATATTATTTGCACATTGCCACCATCGACATGATCTATTCCGACTACATCCGTCTGATCAATTCCTATCTCCCGGATGTGTGGAACCCGGATAAGTTTTTTGTCGCGGATCTTCTTACAAGAATCCCGATCAACTATCTGGTGCGCGGAATTAACGTTACGTTTTTTGATTACAGTGTGACCTTTGAGCGGGTACTGGGCGTGTTGAGCTTTGGCGCGTCTGCCCTGATCATCGGCAGCTATTGCAAAAAACAGCGGATCGGTCCCTTCTGGTATGCTGCAATCATGGTATTTATGTTCAGCCTGAATAAGTGGGAAATGATCTACAACAGCACCGGCTGGGTCCATTTCCTGGCATTCGCCTGTTTCTTCTATCACTATACGGTCCTCGACCGTGTATACAGAAACCGCGGAACGAAACACGATATGCTTAGACTGACCGTACTTCCGGCCCTTATCACGATTTTCGTGGCGGGTCCGTACTGCGCCATCTACTCCATGACGCTGATCATTGCCTACGGATTCATTTGGATCCAGAACCGCTGTCAGGCATATGCAGATGGCAAAGCGAAAAGAGGCGCACTGGCTGCGATTTTCGGCGGTGAGCGCTGCAAGATCACAGACAAGCAGATGGCAATCCTTCTGGTGAGCGTGATCTGGCCTCTGCTCCTTTATATCTGGAGCGATTCCAAGGCCGTTTACGAACATTCCGGAGCGGTGGAGGCCTCATTAATTGAAACTTTCTTGCAACAACCGGAATTTTTCCTTAAGTTTTTGCTAAAGTCTTTCGCTTCTATTATTTTTGGAGTAGAATTGATATCCGGGTACATGAGTGAGGTGCCGGACCTCTTCCTCTATCTGGTGGGATTTGGCGTCCTGGCGTCCTATTTCTTCGCGCTGTGGATGAATTTTCACTATGGAATTTACAAGAAGACCATTTATCCGCTGATGCTTCTGGCCGGAGGCGGCATGAACCATCTGGTGGTGCTGGTAAGCCGTTGGATTTTCTTAAAGGACACCTACGGCATGAGCTCCCGATACGCTCTCCAGTTCCAGGTGGGCATTCTTGGAATTCTCCTGACCTTTGCACTGGTCTGGAAGAAGCAGAGAATGGAACGTGTTGAGGAAGCGAAGCGAGCAGCAGAACAGAAGAGCGCTCGTTCGGCAAAGAAGAGAGGACTCAACCTGGCAGTGACAGGACTCACACTTGTGATTACCGCAGTGGTTCTGGCCGGAAACCTGGCAACAACGAAAGCTGAGCTTTCCAAGGCGCCTTACCGAAAGATTTACAATCTGGAAGTGAAAGAGATCCTTCTGGATTTCGAGAACCAGGATGATGCAGTGCTGAAAGAAAAGCTGGAGTACAGCAAACCTGGCAAGAAAGAGGCACTGAGAATACTGAAAGAGAACGGCTGGAACATATTTAAAGATGCAAATGAATCGGACCACCAGTAACCGACGAAAATTCGGAGTACTCGTATGAGCGCAGAAAATGTGGTCCGGTGAAATACAAAATTTGGAGGACAAACCATGAAAGTTGTAATTCTGGCAGGTGGATTTGGCACACGAATCAGTGAAGAAAGCCACTTAAAGCCGAAACCAATGATCGAGATCGGAGAAAAACCGATTTTATGGCACATTATGAAACATTATTCCCAGTATGGTTATAATGAATTTATCATCTGCCTTGGCTACAAGCAGTATGTGGTAAAGGAATTTTTCGCAGATTATTTCCTTCACACATCCGATGTGACCTTCGACCTGGCGAACAACTCCATGAAGGTGCATAACAACTACGCGGAGCCGTGGAAAGTGACGCTCATCGACACAGGCCTTCATACCATGACCGGCGGCCGTGTGAAGAGAATTCAGGAATATGTCGGAAATGAGCCGTTCATGCTGACCTATGGCGATGGCGTTTCTGATATCGACTTAAAAGCATTGGCAGAGTTCCATGAGAGCCACGGAAAGATCGCGACCATCTCTGCAGTCAACATCGGTCAGAGATTCGGCGTTCTGGATCTCGAGGGCAATGGCCAGATCAATTCCTTCCGCGAGAAAAATGACAGCGACGGCGGCGTGATCAACGGCGGATTTATGATCCTGAATCCGGAAGTATTCGATTACATCCAGGGCGACTCCACCGTATTCGAAAAGGAACCGCTTGAGAATCTGGCGAAGAACGGCGAGCTGATGGCGTACCGCCACAGCGGATTCTGGAAGTGCATGGATACCCAGAGAGACAAGATGCAGTTAGAGGAAATGTGGGCATCCGGCCATGCACCGTGGAAGACCTGGAAATAAAGGCTTATCCGAGAAGGAAATACATTCAGGAGAGTTGACATGAACTCAAAATTTCACTTAAAAGAAGTATTTGATTTTTATAAAGGAAAAAAAGTCCTGGTGACCGGTCATACTGGTTTTAAGGGAACATGGCTCTGCAGGATCCTGGTGAATGCCGGAGCAGAAGTGACCGGCTATTCCTTAAACCCGCCGACTGATCCGGCCATGTTCACAATGGCAGGTCTGGAAGGAAAGATGAAGTCTGTGATCGGCGATATTCGTGATCTGGCGCACTTAAAAGAAGTGTTTGCCGAGGCGGAACCGGAAATCGTGCTGCATCTGGCGGCACAGCCGATCGTACGAGACTCTTATAAAGATCCGGTCTACACCTACGAGACCAATGTGATGGGAACCGTGAACATTTTGGAATGTGTCAGAATGTTCCCATGCGTAAAATCCTTCCTCAATGTGACCACGGACAAAGTGTACGAGAACATGGAGTGGGAGTACGGCTACAGAGAGACGGACCGCCTCGACGGTTATGACCCGTATTCCAACAGCAAATCTTGTTCCGAGCTTGTGACCCACAGCTATAAAAAATCCTTCTTTGCAGACGGCCATTGTGCGATTTCCACATGCCGCGCCGGAAACGTGATCGGAGGCGGAGATTTCGCCAACGACCGCATCGTGCCGGACTGTGTGCGCGCCGCAATGAAGAAGGAAGCAATTATCGTAAGAAACCCGCATTCCACAAGACCGTTCCAGCATGTTTTGGAACCGCTTGCTGCGTATCTGATGGTGGCGAAGGCCCAGCTTGAGGATCTGAAATTTGAGGGCTACTATAATGTGGGCCCGGATGACAGGGACTGTGTGACAACAGGAACTCTCGTGGACATGTTCTGCGAGGCGTGGGGTGAGGGTCTCACCTGGATCAACAAACACGACGGCGGCCCGCACGAGGCGAATTTCTTAAAGCTGGACTGCTCCAAGCTTAAGAGCACCTTCGGCTGGCATCCGCAGTACAGCGTGAAAGAAGCCATCGAATTGACCTGCGAGTGGTGTAAGGTCTATGAAAAAGGCGGAGACGTGGTTGCTGTGATGGACAAGCAGATCGCGGACATGTTCCGATAAGATAACAAGAATGCCGGAAGAGGATTGCACTGGTCAGGTGCGCAGCGGTAATTACTGTCGGTTTCAGCGCAAAATCGCAGCAGAAACCGGAGACAATGCTCCGGCAGATTTGGAGGAAAGATAAATGTTTGAAAATAAAACAGAGGCCCAGGCAAGAGAAGAAATCCTTGCCATGGTAGCTGAATATGCAGATAGATTCCACAATCAGAAAAAGGAATTCAAAGAGGGCGACCGCATCCCGTATGCGTCCCGCGTGTATGACAAGCATGAGATGGTGAATCTGGTAGACTCATCCTTAGAGTTCTGGCTCACAGCCGGCCGCTACACCGACGAGTTCGAGAAGAAACTGGCAGAATACTTAAAGGTAAGATTCTGCTCCCTGGTAAACTCCGGTTCTTCCGCCAACCTGGTCGCATTCATGACACTGACATCCCCGCTCCTTGGTGAGCGCAGAGTAAAACGCGGCGATGAGATCATCACCGTAGCCTGTGGCTTCCCGACTACCGTGACACCGGCGATCCAGTATGGTGCGGTTCCGGTATTTGTGGACGTAACGATCCCACAGTACAACATTGACGTGACCATGCTTGAGGCGGCACTTTCTGAAAAGACAAAGGCAGTTATGATCGCCCATACCCTCGGCAATCCGTTCGATTTAAAAGCAGTGAAAGCGTTCTGCGATAAGCATAACTTATGGCTGATCGAGGACAACTGCGATGCCCTTGGAACAAAATACATCATCGACGGTGAAGAAAAATTCTCCGGCACCATCGGTGACATCGGAACATCCAGCTTCTACCCGCAGCACCATATGACCATGGGCGAAGGCGGTGCGGTTTACACAAACAGCCCATTATTAAATAAGATCATCCGCTCCTTCCGTGACTGGGGCCGCGACTGTGTTTGTCCGTCCGGTCATGACAATCTGTGCGGACACCGTTTTGACAAGCAGTACGGCGAGCTTCCGCTGGGCTATGACCACAAATACGTGTATTCCCACTTTGGATACAACTTAAAAGTATCCGACATGCAGGCAGCAGTAGGCTGTGCACAGCTGGACAAATTCCCGTCCTTCGTTGAGAGAAGACGCCATAACTTTGACCGTTTAAAAGCTGCACTGATGGATGTTCAGGATAAGCTGATCCTCCCAGAGCCGGCAGAAAACTCCATCCCGAGCTGGTTCGGTTTCTTAATCACATGCCAGAACGGCGTGGACAGAAACAAACTGGTTCAGTACGTGGAGAGCAAAGGCGTCCAGACAAGAATGCTGTTTGCAGGAAACCTGATCAAGCATCCGTGCTTCGACGAGATGCGTGCGACCGGCGAAGGATACCGTGTGGTAGGCGAATTGACTAACACAGAGCGAATCCTTGCTGACACGTTCTGGGTAGGCGTATATCCGGGAATGACAGACGAAAAGATCGACTACATGGCAAAAGTGATTAAAGAGGGACTGTTACAGTGAGCGTAGAAAACGAGACGAAAACATATGATTTGTCGAAGGTCCATGGGGCAAACTTAAAGCTCTTAAAGGAAATCGACAGGATCTGCCGCAAATACAAAATCAAATATGCGCTGGATTCCGGAACACTCCTGGGTGCGATCCGCCATGGCGGTTTCATCCCGTGGGATGACGACGTGGATGTTGTCATGACGCGAAAAAACTATGAGATGTTCCAGAAAGTAGTCCGCAGAGAACTTTCCGAAGGAATGACCTTCATTGAGCCGAACCAGTACCATGACGGCAAAGCATTCTTTGATTTTGTTCCGCGTATTTTATATGATAAGAGCCAGAAGTTTGCAGAATCCGAAAAAATGGCATTCTATGATGAGAAAATCAGCAAGCTTTGGGTGGATATCTTCATTCTGGATGCTCTTCCGAGTGGAAAAGTCGCAAAACCACTGACAAAGCTGATGCACTGTGTCGTTTATGGCCTGGCGCTGGGCCACCGCTACGAGATCGTGTATTCCGATTATAAAGGCGTGATGAAGCTGTTCGTCGGCGTCCTTTCCAACATCGGAAAACTGATTCCGTTCCAGGTAACCTACAAGGTGTGGAATGCACTGTGCAAAATGAATGCCAATAGGAAGACCCCTGGCTATTTCTACTCCAACTACGCACCGAACTGGTACTACGTGGAGATGGAGAGAGCATGGAGTGACAGCGTAAAGACCGTACCATTTGAAGATACAGAGCTTTTCATTCCGGAGGGATGGGAACACTGCCTCCAGCAGCTCTACGGTGATTATATGAAACTTCCACCGAAAGAAAAGCAGGTTCCGGAACATTCTGACATGGAGATAAAGATTTATGGATAAGCTGATTTCTGTTGTAGTGTCCGTCTACAACGAAGAACTGGTCCTCCGTGAGTTCTATCAGGAGGCCGGAAAAGTACTAAAGACAATCCCGGAGAACTGGGACTATGAGCTGATTTTTGTCAATGACGGAAGCAGAGATCAGTCCATCAAGATTCTCCGTGAACTGGCGGATGGAGATGCACGCGTAAAAATCGTGAACTTCTCCAGGAACTTCGGCCATGAAGCGGCGATGATCGCAGGAATCGACCATGCAAGCGGAGACGGAATCGTCTGCATGGACTCTGATCTGCAGCATCCGCCGGAGTGTATTCTGGAAATTATCCAGAAATTCGAAGAAGGCTACGAAGTCATCAACATGGTCCGCACACAGAATAAAACAGCCGGCTGGCTCAAAAACTTTACATCCGCGGCATTTTACAAGGTCATCAATTGCCTTTCTGATGTAAAATTCCAGGCGAACGCATCGGACTTCTTCGCCATGAACCGCGCAGCGGCTGATGTGCTCCGCAACAATTACCGCGAAAAAGTGCGTTTCCTCCGCGGCTATGTCCAGAACATCGGTTTCGAAAAGACCGTACTGGAATATGAGGCGAGACCGCGTTTTGCCGGCGAAAGCAAATACAGCATCAAGAGCCTGTTCAAATTTTCCATCAACACGATTTTATGTTTTTCTGACCTGCCATTAAAGCTTGGTATCTACTCCGGCTGTGCAGTGGCATGTTTCGGACTGATTGTGATGATCTACACCATCTGGACATGGTTCAAGTACGGGGCACCCAGCGGCTATGCAACGATCGTAGTACTGATTTCTTTCATGTTTGCGATGCTTTTTGTAATCGTAGGAATCATTGGCGAGTACATTGCGATTTTGTTCGCCGAAATGAAAGACAGGCCGATCTATATTGTGAAAGATACAAAAAATTTGGATTGATATTTTTGTCTCATGATCCAAATTGTTACAAATTCCTGAATAATTTGTGATATTTTGTAAAAAGGGGTACAAAAACGGGCGAGAATCGTTTATAATACGTCATGTCCCGAGAATGTGATATTTAGAGGAGGAGATAATTATGAAATTATTAAAGAGAATGGCTGTACTGTCTCTTTGCGTACTTGCAGTAAGTGGTTGTACACAGAGCAGTATTTCTACACAGGCACCGGTAGCGCAGGAAACTGTAGACGAACTTGAGATGTCCAACATTATCGAGGGCGGAGAGATTGATCCGGAGAAGCGTGCAGTATTAGAGGAAGAGGAAGATACAATTCCGAAACTTCAACTGATTGAAGAAGAGACATATGAGATCACAATGTTCGACTGGGAGCAGGTTGCATCTGAAACAGAGGATCTGTTCGGTGATACTAGTTTCTATCCGGAATCCGTAAAAATGGATTACGTGGCAGACGAGGCAGCTTTAACACTGGACCTTACATGGATCCTCAAGAACGGTACAACAGAAGACGTTGCAATGACATACGCAACAGACATGGTACAGAAATTCAACGATATCTTAGCAGTTCAGGTCGTTGATGTGGAGTTTTCTTCCGTAGATTCCTTCGGTGGTATCTGGGAGCAGTTCGCACTGACTGTTAAAGTTGGTACAGAAGATGGTACATGGCTCATCGATAAGAGCTACGCACCGGGCGAAGAGATCGACCTGAAATTACCGGAGTATTCCGGCAATGGTCCGATGATTGATGTTAAAGAGACTGAGGAGAGAATTTCTCCGTCTGCGAAGAAATAATAACCGAAAATAGAAAAACCGCCTGACGGCCATGCATCAGCAAGAGCCATCAGGCGGTTTTTTGTTGTAAAAATTATTCGCCGAATTTCTCAGCCGCAACCTTTAACATCTCACGGATCGGCAGGTTGTACGGACAGCGTGTCTCACAGACACCACACTCTACACAGGCACTTGCTTTTACTGCCATTGCGGAGTAACGGTCCTTCGCCCAGTCGCCGAGACCATAGCGGTCTAAGTATCCCTGGAATAAGAATACGCTCGGGATGTTGATGCCAACGGTACACGGTGCGCAGTAATTGCAGCGACGGCAGAAATTACCGCTTAACTGTTTTTTCACTTCTGCGATCTTCGCCTGCTCTTCTTCTGTGAGCGGAGCTGTGTTCTCAGCTGCAGCCAGGTTCTGATCGATTTCCTTTAAGTCATACATACCCGGGATCACAACTGTAACGTTCGGGTTGGAGCAGATGTAACGAACAGCGATGGCACCATCTTCGATCGCGCCGCCAGCCAGCGGTTTCATAGCGATGAAGCCAATGTTCTGCTCTTTACATTTCTTAATGAGATCCTCGCCCTGGCTCTCAACGATGTTGTACGGGAACATGATCGTCTCTACCCACGGGAATGTGAGCGCTTTCTCAAATACTTCTACGGAGTGAGCGGTCACGCCGATGTGGCCGATCTTTCCGGCTTCTTTTGCCTCCATAAGAGCCTCTAAAGCACCGCCCGGAGCAGTAACTGTGTCAAGGTCCTTCATGCCCGGATTATGTACCTGATAGAGATCGATATAATCTGTGCGCAGGTTTCCTAAGCTGATGTCGATATCCTTTGCCATTGCCTCTTTTGTACGTGCCATGGACTTCGTAGCGAGGACAAATTTGTCGCGAAGACCTTCTAACGCTTCACCAAGATAGCTTTCGCTCACAGTATATCCTCTTGCAGTATCAATGTAGTTCATTCCCTTTTCAGCCATTGCTTTTACAAGCTCTTTTGTTGTAGCTGCGTCTACTCTCTGGATCGGGATACCGCCGAAACCGAGACGGGAGATCTTAAGACCAGTTTTGCCAAGTGTTACATATTCCATAGTTCTTCTCCTTTGATGATATATTGCACCGGGCAGTGTGCCATTCACCGCCCGGAAACAGATCCATTCATTTTATTTCTTGCACTGATTTACAAAGTACTCAAATATCGGCATGGAATCTACACAGTTCACCGGATTTGTTACTTCGCCGCTCATGCGCTCCGGATGCCACTGTACGGACCAGTACGGAAGAGACTCATGCTCAATTGCTTCTACCAGCTTGTGACCGCCTGCATCAGACCATGCAATCGCAACGAAACCTTCTGCGATTTCTTCAAGGCCCTGGTGGTGATAGCTGTTGATCAACATGGACTCGCCGAATAATTTGCCGAGGATGGAGTCCTTTTTAATTTCGATATCATGGTTCACACCCTTGGAATGCTCGCCGCCAAGCTGAGCCGGGATATCCTGAACCAGAGTTCCGCCAAAGTAAGCATTCATAACCTGAACACCGCGGCAGATACCGAAAATCGGTTTCTTTGTCGGAACAAATGCGTCTAACATCTCCCATTCAAGCACATCACGCGCATCATCTGTGAAGATATTCTCAAATTTTTTCTCCTGACCATAAAGATTGGTTGCAACGTCTTTGCCGCCGCTGAGCAGAAGGCCGTCCGCAAGTTCTGCATATTCTTTTACGGCTGCTACATCAGCTGCAATAATCGGGATACCGCCTGCGCGTGTGATCATTTCAGCATAATTTCTGTTGAGAGCCCACTGTGGAGTACCATTTGCTGCAGCAGCGGAGCCGCCTGTGATTAAGATGATCGGTTTCATTTGTGTTTCTCCTTTTCCCATATGATATTCATATAATTTTTAATCATCCAACGTCCAGACCACTGTGATACGAGTGATTTCCCAGTTCCGTGAGAAACATGTTCCAGTCCTCTTCCTTGAGAGGCGTCTCTCCGGAAAGAAGAGCGTTGAGGTGATAATAAACATAGCTGCACTTTTGCAGGGTCCGGTTGTAGAGATCCACGAAGGATTCCGTGGACGCAAGGCGTTTATCCCACGGGTTGACCCAGACCTCATGATCCATATTTAAAATTTTACGGACATTCTGCGGTTTCTGATCAGTCACCAGCTTTTTCGATGCCACCGCGCCGATGAAGAAGATCGATTCAAACGCCCGGACTGTGGACTGTTTTCGCCCGGCCGGGTCAGAAAGGATCCTTCCTCCAAAACGGATCGCATAAATAGACCGGCTTACCATTCCATCCGTCACCTGGAAATTGTTTTTCTCAGTGATCGGATAATACGTTTCATTGATACATTTGCTTAAGAAGCGGGAGATGAACTGAAGTTCCTGTCCGTTTAAGCAGATGGTTGCCGTCTGGTTAAATTCCGACGGCTTTTTCTTTTTAAATTTCCGAAGCAGGAGCGCATCAATATCATTTTCCAGCTGGGCATGGAGACCATGGATCCCGAGCCCCTTACTTTCTGCCTCATTCTGGATCCGTCCATACACAAATGGATGACAGACAGAATCTGCGATATAGTGGCAGAGATATCCGGCATAGTAGGCAATTGCCTGCTCTCGCTGCTGCTTGGAGGTGATTTCCGAAATTTCATTCAGACAGGTCTTAAAAAAAGCATTTACAAGATGTTCATGCATGTAAGACCCGACATTCCGATAGTCACGGTGGCGCAGGATCGGGATATTATAGAAAAAAATATCCGGGCCCTGGAGTCCAAGCTGGTAGAGCCATCGGTATTTGGAAATCACATGTTTCAGATAGTTGTTCGGCTGGTCATTGTAGGCCTTTACGCCGAACAGATAATGAGTTGTAAAACCAGGCATAGACACCAGCTCCTTTGCGTTCGAATGTCGGTTTTGCACAATTTCAGTATAGCATATCCGAGATGAAATTGGAATAAAACATAGAGAGAAAATATGTGGGAGAGACTGTCACAAATGGATGATCGGAGCACGGACATTTGTGGCAGCAGGTAAAACATGATACAGTGGATGCACGAATTTATCTGGGGGCCGGGGATGCTGGCTCTGTTCCTGTTTGTTGGTGTGATCTATACGGTAAAACTCAGGGGATTTGCAATTTTCGGATTCCCGAAATGGTGGCGGGCAACGATTGGGAGTTTGTTTCGCAGGGACAAAGCTGTAGAGGAGGGGATTTCCCCAGTCCAGTCCGCATGCACCGCACTGGCTGCCACCATCGGCACAGGAAACATCGCTGGCGTTGCAACAGCACTTCTCGCAGGAGGCCCGGGCGCGGTATTCTGGATGTGGGTATCGGCCGTGTTAGGCATGGCCACCGCATATGCCGAGACCGAGCTGGGAATCCGCTACCGCCGCCGCGACCGGGACGGAAACTGGCTCTCCGGTGCAATGATTTATTTAGAGCGTGGGCTCGGATGCCGGTGGCTTGCGGTGATCTACGCCATCCTCTGTCTGGCAGCTTCCTTTGGCATGGGCAGCATGGTCCAGGCCAATGCGATTTCCGAGACCTTTGAGTTCGCATTTTCCATGCCTCCGGTCCTCATTGGAATCATCCTGACCTTGCTCGCAGGAAAAGTCATCGCAGGCGGAGCCGGAACCATCGCAAAGACCGCAGAAAAAATGGTTCCAATCTCCGCTGCTATTTACATAGCCGCGTCCGTGGCAGTCATTGCGATCTTCCGCGACCGGATCCCGGCCGTATTTCAGGCTATTTTTCAGGATGCCTTCGCCATCGACAGCGCCGCCGGCGGAATCATGGGCTTCGCCGTCAGTGAATGTGTCCGCTTCGGAATCGCCCGAGGCGTATTTTCAAACGAAGCAGGTCTCGGCAGTATGGCTGCACTAAACGGAGGAGCCGACCACGTGGAACCATCCATCCAGGGCCAGTGGGCCATGTTCGAGGTCTTCTTCGACACCCTGGTCTGCTGCACCCTGACCGCGGTGGTCATTCTCTGCGCCGCAGGAAATGATCTGGCTTCGGTTGCTGACAACGGTGCTGCCCTCACAAGTCTCTGCTTCACCCGGGCCCTGGGCCATCTGGGCGGCTATTCCGTTTCCATCTGCGTGGCCCTGTTCGCCTTCGCCACCATCATCGCATGGTATTATATGGGAAAACAGGCCGTAACGTACCTGGGCGAGACCGCCGGCCTCAACGTCTCAGGCATCTACATGGCCGGATATCTGTTCTGCGTATTTCTTGGATGTTTGGGCCCCATGGAGACCATGTGGGAAATTTCCGATATCTTTAACGGAATGATGGCTATCCCCAACCTTCTGGCCCTGATCCTCCTCTTCCCCCAGGTCACCCGACCGGGAACATGAAAAAAAGCACCTGACGAAAGGTGCTTTTTCCAACAAAATATTATTTGAAAAGGGAGGAGAGCTGGCAACCCAATATCACCAGCTCGAGTATTATGAAAAAAATCTTATAAGCAGCATCGCATCGGATGTTGTTGTTCTATGGTTATATAATAATCTGTAAAGATGAAGAAAACGTGATGAGACTGTAACAGAATTTTAAAACTTTTATGAACGAAATATGAACGGATTTGCATATAATTAACTCCGCCTTGTCCATGTCTTGGCCGCGATCACCTTTCCATCCGCGCGATGATCGTCCGGGTATTGCGTTTGCTTTTTTCGTTTGATAAAGTAGAGTACAATAAAAAGTTTCAACACTTTCGTAAGTTCAATCGTCTTATAAGTGAAGGCATAAGAAAGGAAAGAGGCGAAATGATTGAAGGGTTGTATCTGACGTACTACTCAGAGCTGGTCAAATGGTGCAGCAAGATGACGAAAAATCTGTCTCTTGCTGAGGAGTTGGTGCAGGAAGCATTTTTGCGCGCGATGCTTCATGAGGAAACTCTGGCGACTTTGGGAGAAAAACAACGACGGGCATGGTTGTACCGGGTGATTAAAAATTTATATGTTGACCGTACGCGGCGTAATTCATATGAAATAGTGGTCGAAGTGATTCCCGAGTCTGTGGATGAATCTGAGGATGTTGCGAATCTCGAATGGGAACAACTGCTTGAGTCACTGCCGGATATGGAGGGTGTGCTGTTTGCCATGCGATATTTGCAGGGCTACAACTCAGAGCAGCTGAGCCAGATCTTTCACATGCCTTCTGGGACGATACGGTCAAAGTTATCGTCTGCGAGAAAGCATTTAAAAGAAGCGATTGGAGGAAAATTAAATGTTCGATAAAAAGAAATTAGTGATTAATTGTGATATTTGCGATGCAAGAGCCATGGACGAAAATGCATACGCGAAGTATGAACAGATTATTATTAATGCGGACATGCTGCTGGTAACAGAACGAACAAGAGCTCTCTTTGCAGCGCTTCCGATTACCTGCAATGTAGATGAGACGATTGATATTCCAGAGGGTGAAATGATAAATACAGTTAGTATCAATGGTGATTATGAAGTTGGACCAAATACCAGGGTCTCAAAAAATACAATTCTGAATGTGAATGGAAATGTTCATATTCTTCCAGGGGCGGGAGAGAACATAAAAAACTTTTTAAAAATCTCTGTGAATGGTGACATCAAGTGTCCGAAGAGTCTGGAAGATTTCATGGACCAGGCATCGGTGAATGGTTCCGTTCAGATTTATCCGGATGATTGCGTGATTTTAGATTCCAGATTTGTGATGGACAAATATTTCCCATTTCGTGCAAAAGAGAATGGAAGATATTACGCGGAGGAGAAAGTGATTCTTGGAAATGTGGATCTGACGCCGCTCGTTGAAAAGAACGTACTGTTTATTACTCCGATGGTAGTTGCAGAAGAAGCACAGTTGATGAAAGCCGTTTCTTTGTTTGAAGAATCAGCAGAGTTTGTGGAGGTACCGGAAGGATGTACCGTGGTGGAAGGTGACATAGATTTGAATTTGGCATCCCTGAAGCAGTTTGGTGTCCGCTTATTTGTAGACGGAAACCTGACACTTATGGATGACCAGATAGAGCCGCTGGAAAAGTTAGAAAAGCTGGTCGTGAAAGGCACGATTTTTGCAAGTAAAAAGGCAGCAGAGTTGCTCAATACAATGGATGCGATTTTTGAGGAGATCAAGATTGAAAAGGGCAGAAAAATTGTGAATAAGATAAAGGTAACGCTGGATGAAACGATGTTCCTCTACTCTCCAGATGGAATTATGGTAGCCAATGCGGCAAGCGTGAAAATTGCGGAGCAGGTTTCTCCGGCTGATATCTTAGAGAAGCTTGAATTGGCAAATTGCGCGAGTGTGAAATGCAGCGAAGAACAAAGGAGCGCAGTGGAGCTGGTATCTTCCAATGTGGCATCGATTTCTTGTGGCAAAGACGATGGAGAAGGCGGTATGATGTCCGGAATCATGGGAGCATTAGGCGGAGCAGGGGATATCATAGGAATGTTGAAGGACGCAAAGCTGGTGAATGCGGATAAGCATGTGATGTAACGTTGAGGGATTCTGCCGTTACACGATAATTCGCCGTTCATACGTCAGCGTTTACAAGTCTATACTTTTTTGTTTTCAGCCATTAAAATTTAGTTATTCGATCATATGCGCATATTGGATTTGAAAATATATATTACGGAGGAAAGAAGATGCCTATTATAAAAGGACAGGAATGGACTTTTGATACGGTCGCATCGACTTATGAAAAAATGCGGCCCGGTTATGTAGATGAACTATATCGTACGCTTTTTGCTTATATGCCGATTAACGAGTCCAGCCATGTGGTCGAGGTTGGAATTGGAGGAGGACAGGCCACACCACCGATTTTAAAGACTGGCTGCAGCCTGACAGCAGTGGAGTATGGAAAGCATTTCTCGGAGCGATGCAGAGAGAAATTTAAGCAGTATCCAAAGTTTTCGGTTATCAATGACAAATTTGAACATGTTGACTTTGAGGAAGGCACCTATGATCTGGTTTACTCAGCATCAGCATTTCATTGGGTACCAGAAGAAATTGGTTATCCAAAAGTGTTTTCTATGCTGAAAAGAGGTGGAGTGTTTGCCCGTTTTGCGAATCATCCCTATAAGGACAAAGGAAATCCGGCGCTTGCTGAAGAAATAGACCAGCTCTATGTCTTGTATTACAATAAATTTTATAATGTAAATGAAGGGAAACCCAAAGAGTACAGTGAAGAGCAGGCCAAAGCAAGAGCAATGCTTGCAGGAAAATATGGTTTTACAGATCTTCAACATGCAATGTTTTACAGAACCCGTACATTTACAGCAAAAGAATACGTAGCATTACTAGGAACATACTCGGATCATATTGCAATGGAAGAGTCAATACGAGTCGAATTTTTCGCTAAGATTGAAGAGGCGATTAACAGGCATGGAGGAATATTCAGACTTTATGATACGATAGATCTGCAGCTGGCGAGAAAACCGTAAAGCTTACAGAAATAGACGAGGCCTGGAGTGAAATTGCTTCAGGTCTTTTGCGGTATATGTGGCCAGGTGGTTGGTAGGATATCGAGTTGCTCCATCCCCAAATGAGTGGTATAATTGGTCCATAGCACATTGTGGCTATAATAGACGACAGAAAGGAGTGCTTATTATGAGGAATACAAGAATGAAAAAATATGAGTCAACTAGGAGGGCGACTATATTTTAACCCTCCTGATTTGTAATGGAGGAAAGAATGTATAACGAAAAAGCAATAATTTCTCAGTGGATTGCTGATATGTATGATTGGAATGAGACTTATACGGATGATGTCGAATTTGCGCTCTCTCTTATGGGCGAAAACCCGAAACGTGTGTTAGAGATTGCTTGTGGAAGTGGACGTTTTATGATACCAGTGGCGAAAGCCGGACATCATGTGATTGGACTTGATTTCGATGAATTTATGCTGGATAAAATCGCTGCTAAAATATCGAATGAAAAGATTGAATGGTATAAGGCAGACGTGATCCATGAAGAGTGGGACACTGGGTTTGATGTTGTAGTTTTAGGTGCCAACTTTTTGTATAATATTGTATCTGATTTGGATTACGAACAGGCACAGGAATTGGTGATTCAAAAGGCCGCAAATGCTTTAAATGTCGGTGGATATGTTTTTATTGATTGCGGATATACCCAATCTCCGGAAAAGTGGTTTAATCATCCAGAGCCTAATGTTGTATGGGAAGGAATCGATAGCCACGGAAATTTCGGTAAAATGACGTTGTTAGACAGCAGTTATGATGAGAAAAGCAGAATGAACAAGTTTGTGCGAAGATTTGAAATGGTTCTGAAAGATGGAAGCAATGTTGAGCAGGAAATTCCTTCCGAAAAACATTTTGCATCTTTAGAACAAATTCATCATTGGCTGTTGAAGGCGGGATTTGTTATTGAAAAAGAATACGGAGATTATCATTGCAATCCGATTAGCGAATCAACCAGTAGAGCAATTATTTGGGCTAGAAAAATGAAGGAAACGGAATAATGATTTTAAGACATAAGCGGCTAGATTTTT
>JAFUMF010000015.1 GCA_017482945.1 Lachnospiraceae bacterium | reverse complement strand
CGATACCGCTGCCACCGGTGGAAGAATTTCTTGAAGAATCCGTCCGATAGAACCGGTCAAAAATATATGGGAGTTCTTTCTGGCCGATGCCTTTTCCGTTATCCTCGATCTCCACCTGAACAAAATCGCCCACATCCAGAATACGGATATTGATGATTCCTTTTTTCTTGTCCATGTATTTTAAGGAATTACCGATGATGTTGTTGATCACGCGCTTGATCTGCTCAGCATCTGCGATGACCAGGACATCCTCATCCACATAGTTGAAGTATCCAAGCTCCACGCCACGGGCCTCCAGATCGAGACCGACCTCATCAATACAGTCGCCGAAATAGTCCGCCACGTTGATTTTCGCAAACGTGTATGGAATCTTATTGGTATCAATTTTCGAATAAAAGGTCAGCTCCGCGATCAAACGGTCCATATCGTTGGCCTTATTATAAATGGTTCTAATGTAGCGCTCCAGCTTTTCCGGAGAAGATGCGACACCGTCCAGGATTCCTTCCGCATAACCTTTGATCGCCGTGATCGGAGTCTTTAAGTCGTGAGAGATGTTACTGATCAGTTCTTTACTCTCTTTATCATACTGGATTTTTTCTTCCGTCGTCTCCTTTAAGCGGATTCTCATTTCCTCAAAGTTCTGGCACAGCTGGCCGATCTCATCGTCATCTTCCACTTCCAGCGTGAAATCCAGATTGCCGTCACGGATTTTTTTCGTCGCCTCCTGGAGCTGTCTGAGCGGATGCCAGATGGAACGGTATACCCACGCGACCATAATTGCCGCCGTTAAGATCAGAATCACTGCAACGGAAACCAGCATTTCCATCATGAGTGATTCTACCTCCGGAATCACTTTAACGATATTGGTGATCAGCAGAATCGTTCCTTCTGTTCCATCAGAGAATGTCAGATTGCGCTGTTTGATCAGATGCTCGGTATCGTTATCCAGATAATTTCCCCACGCTGCCATACTTCCGATTTCATTATAATTCGAAATTTCAGTCTCCAGATCCTTCGTTGTTTCATTGTTTCCCGTAAATAAAAGCTCATCCCCTCTTATCACGATTAAGAACGAGTACGAGTTAGCCAGACGGCTATTTAAATCCGAAAGAAACTTTTCGTCCAGGAAAAGGTCTGGATTTCGATTGATTTCTCTATTAATTTCCAACTGAAGTGCCTGTGTCAGATGGCTAAAAACGCGAATCGATGCACCTGACGATAAATCTACCTCTTCTTCCAATCCATATGTCTCGCTGAACACTTTTCCCTGGTATTCACTCAGCGTTGTAACAGTCATGTAAATCAAAGAAAGTGGAAGTACCGTTATGATCAGGAACGCAATTGCAAGTCTTGTACGGATTTTCATGCAGCAACGCGCCTCCTTCCAGTTTTCTTTCAGTATACCATATTTCACTGCTACAATTTATAAAACTATTCTAAAATCTTTGTAACCTTTGTAATGCAAAAGAAGTGCTTCGCTTTTCTCTGTATTAATGCTATAATTTTCCTATATCAATCCCCATAGCATTAAAGGAGGAACAAGTCATGACTGACAGACAGCAACTGATTGTTAATAACGTGGATGCAAACAAACAGATGATTTTTGATGCAGAACGCTGGCTCTGGGCACATCCGCAGACTGGTTTTACAGAGTGGGAGGCCAACGAATACCTGACAGAGAAATTTGAAAGTCTCGGCTATGAGCTGACTCAGGCGGGAAATATCCCAGGATTCTATACAGAGATCGACACTGGCAAACCTGGCCCGACGCTCGTGATCATGGGCGAGCTGGATGCCCTTGATATTTCCAACCACCCGGAATCCGTCAATGGCATGACCCACTGCTGCGGCCACCATGCACAGGGAGCAGCGCTCCTCGGCGTTGCGGCTGCACTGAAGGCACCGGGAGCACTTGATGGACTCTGCGGCAAGATTCGTCTGATGATGGTACCTGCTGAGGAGATGATCCAGCTTGGATTCCGTGAGCAGCTCCGAAACGATGGCGTCATCCACTTCTTCAGCGGCAAGATCGAGCTGATGAGGAGAGGATTTTATGATGGTGCGGATATTGCAGTTATGGTCCATGGCGGTTCCTCAAACCCAAATGATCCGGTGGACTTCACATGCAACTCTGGCAACAACGGCTGCATTATGAAGACAGTGAAATTCAAAGGAAAATCCTCCCACGCAGGCGGTGCTCCGCATCTTGGCATCAATGCCCAGTACGCGGCAATGCTCGGCATGCAGGCGGCCAATGATCTGCGCGAAACCTTCCAGGAGAAGGACATGATCCGCTTCCATCCGGTTGCCATGGGCGTAAACTGCGCGGTAAACATTATTCCTGATGAGTTTATTTTAGAGAGCCATGTCCGTGCAAAGACAATCGCAGCCATTGAGGTGGAAAATAAGAAGCTGAACCGCGCGATGGCAGGAGCTGCCCTTGCGATGGGCGCAGGTGTTGAAATTTCTGACCGTCCGGGCCATTCTCCGGCCTATCATGATCCGGCATACATGAAACTGATCGAGCAGTGCTGTAAGGATCTGGTCGGTGACGATAAAGTCGTTTTCGACTACCAGGCATGGCAGACCGGCACATCCGATTTCGGCGATGTGACCCAGATCATGCCGGGCGTACAGTTCACCTGTATGGGTGCAACCGGCACCGTTCATGGTATCGACTACCAGGTTGCTGATGCAAACAGACTTTGCGCAAATTCCGCGAAAGCACAGTTATTTGTTGCAGAAGCACTGCTTGGAAACGAGGCCGCAGCCGCAAAAGAAATCATCGCCAACTACAAACCGGCATATCCGTCCGCAAAAGCGCTAATCGATACCGTCAACAGACTGATCATGGACAAGGATGCTGTCGTTTATGATGAAAATGGAAATGCGGTGATTGATTTCCAGAATGCATAATGCATTGAGATTTTTGATAAATAAATTCCAAGAATAAAAATTAGGGAGCTGGGCAGTATTTTAAACTGTCCGGCTCCCTGTTTTAGATTGGAAAAATTGCAGCTTCTTTTAACCAGTCTTTTGCCAGTTCCAAAGAAACACCTGTATCCTCAAGAATCTCGCTCAGCTTTTTTCCACGCGCTGCCATCCGCAATACAACGCTTTTAATGCCAAGTTCTATCCCACGCTCTTCTCCAATCTCCATTCCGTACTCCACCAATTCATCTGTAACTTTACACATAATTGCAGTTCCCTCCTCTTCACATTTCAAAAAATGGACTCGTCTTGACAAATCTCCTTGGCTATCATCATAAGGATCCGCTGTACGGAAATAGTTCATAAGCTGTGCTATATCTGATTGGTCATCAATTTCTGCATTTATATATACGATAGTGACGCCATCAATATACGGAACATCCGTCATTGACAATTTTTTCTCCAGCTGATAACACGTTTTTTTCTCTTTCCAAAGATCATCTTCGCTTATGTAATAGACCGTTAAATCCGGCAAATTTTCATAGTCTTTCCCTTTTTCCAACATCTCACTATCTACCATCGCATTATAAAACCGGACTCGTTTTGCATGGTCTAAATATTGGTCCCTCTGAAGTTCCAGATTATATAAATCACCCTCCGAATCTTCTGCCAGCACATCCAGTCTGGAGTCATGAGATTTTAATTTCGCAATTTCATACTCGGTCCGCACGTTTATTAAAGTCAAGCAGGGATTTCCTGTCAGAATCCTCAACACATGTTGACAGGCTGACAGGTCTTGAAATACAACCCTCATAAATACATTACTGAATAAATTAAACTTTTCTACAATTTGTGTGATTCGATCATGCCCCTTGATCTTGCCCATCTTTCCGGCCTTCCTTCTTAAATTATAATAACAAGTATCCGACCACATCAAGTGTGTCGAGCGTATACGAAAACATTTTTTCCAAGTTGCCCTTCAAAAGTACACCATGATCGCTACCGAAGCGGTAAGGATTTTCATGAAATGAATTAGAAAAAGTTAGATTTGAAAAGGATTTGTCAAATGTCGTGTAATTATCCTAGCATATGTTATTTGTGGCAGCAATTGACACAATTAATAAAATTTCCGCCTCAAATACAGCATAACGTAGAACATTTCAGACCTCTATATGTGCAAAATTACTAATCTTTATTTTTATCTTTACGGTTTGTATGATATATGATAAATCGCCTGATTTTTCTCAACTTAATTTGCTCTCAGTTTTTCGCATAATAAAAGGTCTCCTATGACTAAAATTATCATAGAAGACCTTAAAGTCCTTTTAGGAAATTTTACAAGACCGTTTTATTATCCATCTTCGTCACGCATTCCATCGGGTGTTTTAAGTTGAGATAAATTAAACTTATTCTTGAACTTCTCCATTTACTGTAATAACACGAGTATATCCGTTACCACCAGTTTTATAGAGAGTTGTACCATTATACTGTAAATTCGAATGAACGATATCTACATCATACCGAACGATATAAACAACTGGTGTTGACTTATTTTCAGCTATAATATTGTTATTATCCAAATTTAATTTAACAGCATTTCCTTTATTAATTTGATCCACTGTTATAGCGCTAGTTGCATTGGATTTCATATTAATCTTAGTATTTTTCATATTCAGAATACCATTTTCCATGTGCACAGCTGAACAAGTATCACCTACCGTTACTTCACAATTATTCATATTGATTGTTACCTCACCATCAGCTGTACCAATAGCCGATGAAGTATTGCCGCTTATCTCAATATTAACACCATCCAGATTTATTACTGCATCTGCTGCTGCAAGAATTGGAGCAGTATGAGACTTACCCATATCCTCACTTAAGGCTGTCGCATCGATTTTCAATATTCCGTTTTCTGCTGTATCGATGATATTAAGAGTATTACCACTCATTACTTGTAATATAGAGGCTCCTTGAGTAAAGCTAAGACTGTTTCCCATTAGATCAATAGTAGATTCCTTATTTTCTGAAATACTAGTATAAGAGCCAAATGTTATGACAGAATTAATTTCCAAGTCGGAAGCTAATGCTACTGATTTTCCTTCTTCAATTGCACTTTTCAGTTCATCAACTGTTGCCACTGTTGTATTCGGTGCATCTTTATCATACTGATCATCATAGGAATCTTTTTCATGCGTGAACTGAGTAGCTAACAAATCGATT
>JAFUMF010000148.1 GCA_017482945.1 Lachnospiraceae bacterium | reverse complement strand
TCAAAATAAAAACGGTCCGCTTTGCTCGCCATATTGTTTCTCCTTTTCTATTCAATCATCTATACCGCGTTCTATGTTCTCACTAGAATATACTGATAAAGATCTTTGTCATAATAAATCCAATGAGTCCACATCCCGGGAATGTAAGAATCCAGGCCATCGCCATCTCTTTTACCACACCAAAATTGATTGCCGATAATCGTCTCACTGCGCCAACGCCCATGATGGAGGTTGTCTTTGCATGTGTTGTAGATACCGGAATACCAAATGTGGAACTGAAGAACAGCGCGATGGATGCCGCAATGTCCGCGGAAAATCCCTGATATTTTTCCAGTTTTACCATGTCCATGCCGACAGATTTAATAATCTTCTTACCGCCGATGGACGTTCCAAATGCCATAATAATTGAACATAATGCCATGAGCCAGATCGGCATCTGCACTGCCTGGCCGGTACTTTCACCATTTACCAGGAAAAGGCTCAACAGAATTACACCCATGAATTTCTGTCCGTCCTGTGCTCCGTGCATGAATGCCATGGATGCTGCACCGAAAATCTGTGCCACACGGAAGAACTTTTCCGTATACCGCCGCTCCACGTTACGGAACAACATGACAACCACTCTACAGACAATCCAGCCGAGTCCAAATCCCATAAATACAGAAATCACCATTCCATACAGAACTTTGACCCACTCAGCACCGTTAACACCTTCCAGGCCGCCGTGAAGTGCGATGGCACCGCCGGTCAGTCCCGCGATCAGCGCATGGCTCTCACTGGTCGGAATTCCGAAGAACCATGCCATCGTCGCCCACACAACAATTGCAAACAATGCTGCACTGAGCGCAACGATCGCTTCATGAGAGTTTGTTCCAAAGTCCACCATTTTTGTGATGGTCTGGGCAACCGTGGCGTTCATCATACTCATTAAGAACACGCCAAGGAAATTAAATACTGCCGCCATCCAGATAGCGCTGCGGGCCGACATACATCTTGTTACCACGCAGGTCGCGATGGCATTCGGGGCATCGGTCCATCCATTTACAAGAATCACGCCGAGTGTCAGTAAAACTGCCACCATAAGAAGCGGATTCTCAACCATTTGCCCCCAGAAATGCGAAAATGATAAATCCATACACAATATCCTCCATAATATTTTTAAAACACCACGCATTCTGGCATTAAAACAAAATACAGGATTATTATACCATAATATTCGGTTAAAGGGTAGCAAAAAACAAACTGACTTTTGATTACTCTCCGCTGTTTTCCTCTCTCAATCAAAAATAAAGGTGCCCGACCTCATGAATACCATGATGAGCGAACACCTTTAATTTTTACTTATTTATCATCTCTGGGATGATGACCTCTTAAAATACTATAATGTTTTCTCTTGCCATGCTTTTTAGCGTCCTCGAGTTTTGTCTCACGACGGTTCTTGATTTCCTCCGGCATCGGTTTAATATCGCCGGCTGCCATCAGGGCCTGTCTTGTCATGAGCGGTCCAAACAGCTCATAAATCAGAACAGCAAACAGTGTAATGTTTCTGATCAGACGTCCATCTTCTCCTAACTGCATCGCAGTCGCACACATTCCCAGGGCAACACCTGCCTGAGGGAATAATGTAATACCCAGATACTTGCAGATCTGCGGAGCACAGTTGGTTGCTTTTGCACTGACCAAAGCACCAAAGTACTTACCGAGGCAGCGGAAAATAATATAAACCGTACCAATGATGATAATTGCCGTATCAGAGAATACGCCAAGCTCAAGCTCTGCACCACTGATCACAAAGAACAGCGCAAACAGAGGAGAAGTCCACTTATCTGTCGCAGCCATCAGATCATGGGACAGCGGACAAATGTTGCAGAATACTGTACCCAGCATCATGCACACGAGTAAGGAAGAAAATCCTACATGTACCGGTCCAATGCTAAAGCTGATGGAAGACAGAGATGTTGTCAAAAATACCAGCGCAATGGTCAGATTCAGACGGTTTGTGTTTGAGTTGAACAGCTTCTCAAGCTGAGTGAGAACCCATCCCATAATGGAACCAAGGATCAAAGATGC
The DNA here is from genome assembly GCA_017482945.1 of Lachnospiraceae bacterium. Classification (GTDB taxonomy): domain Bacteria; phylum Bacillota; class Clostridia; order Lachnospirales; family Lachnospiraceae; genus Pilosibacter. The sequence goes on along the minus strand of JAFUMF010000148.1, from coordinate 791 downwards.
AATGATCTCTACCAGCGGATTGATAAAGATGGATACAAAATCGATCATTCCGCTTACCAGTGTCTTTGCAATACCAAAGCTAATTGCAAACACGATCAGACCAACAGCGTCATCAAGTGCTACGATCGGAAGAAGCAGGCTTGTGAGCGGTCCTTTTGCCTTATACTGACGAACAACCATCAGTGTAGCGGCCGGAGCTGTTGCTGTTGCAATCGAACCGAGTGTGATCAGCTGTGGAACACTCAGTTTATCCGGCATCATCAGATGCACCACATACAGCGCCACATCCACAAATAATGTTGCAGCAAGTGCCTGGAAAATACCAATTACAGTTGCCTGTTTTCCAGTCTGTTTTAACTCATCCAGACGGAATTCGTTACCGATAGAAAAGGCGATGAATCCCAGTGCAATTTCGGAAATAACCGCCAATTTGCCAACGGCCTCCAGAGATGTAAATCCGAGTCCTTCTACATTCAATGCACCCAGACAATACGGTCCGATTAATACGCCAGCAATCAAGTACGCTGTTACAGACGGTAATTTCAGCGGCTTAAAAACTCGTGTCATGATCAGACCGGCAAGCAGGGCAATTGATACAGGTAATAATGTACTCATATGTTTCCCCTTTTCAGTTTATTAATGGATAGCCACAGTATACGCCCGTTTTCCCAAATTCGCAATGTTCATTTTTCACATATTTATTTAGAAAATTTCTTTTTTATATATAATTTTATACAATTTCCATTATAAATTAGACTATTATAACCGTCTGCAATAAAAAAGCGGAAAAC
>JAFUMF010000147.1 GCA_017482945.1 Lachnospiraceae bacterium | reverse complement strand
GCCTCACGGAACACCGGTGGTCGCAGATAAACAGAGCGGAGGAAAAGGAAGAAGAGGAAGAAGCTGGGAATCCCCGGGCGGAGAGGGAATCTGGATGAGCATCCTTTTGCGGCCGGACATGAACCCGGTCAACGCTTCCATGCTGACCCTTGTAATGGCGCTGGCCGCAGAAAAAGGAATCCGTGAAGTGACAGGACTCGAGAGCCAGATCAAATGGCCAAACGACCTGGTATTGAATAAGAAGAAAATCTGTGGAATTCTGACCGAGATGAGCACCGAGCAGATGGAGATTAAGTATGTGATCATCGGAATCGGGATCAATGTCTGCCAGACAGAATTCCCGGAGGAAATCAAGGCCACAGCCACATCACTTTATCTGGAGTCCGGTGAAAAGACTCCGAGAAGCAAGATCATCGCAGGGATCATGGCTGCCCTTGAGGAATACTATAAGATCTTTATGGAGACGGAGGATATGTCCGGTCTCATCGAAGAGTACAATCAGAAGCTTGTAAATCTGAACAATGAGGTCTGCATCCTGGCTCCGACCGGAGATTTCAGAGGAGTTTCCACCGGAATCAACAAGACCGGCGGCCTCATGGTTCGTTTAGAGGACGGAAGTGAGACGGAAGTGATTTCCGGCGAAGTTTCTGTCCGGGGAGTATATGGTTATGTATAGACCATCACCTTATGAAGGATTACAGACGCTGTTTGCCGAGGGGAAGAACCTCTCAGACAAAGAGCGTCTTGCTTTCTCTTACGGACCGCTCCTTTCCTGGTACCGGGAACATAAGAGAGCGCTTCCGTGGAGAGAAAATAAAGATGCATACAGGATCTGGATTTCCGAGATCATGCTGCAGCAGACCCGTGTGGAAGCCGTGAAACCGTACTTTTTCCGGTTCATGGAGCATTTCCCGACTGTGGAGGCCCTTGCCAATGCACCGGATGAGGAATTGTTAAAATGCTGGGAGGGCCTTGGATACTATAGCCGTGCCAGAAACCTAAAGAAGGCGGCAGGTGTGATCATGGAGCAGCACGGCGGTAAGCTTCCTGCATCAAAGGAAGAGCTCCTTGCACTTCCGGGAATCGGAAGCTATACGGCTGGTGCCATCGCATCCATCGCCTACGAGATCGCGGCCCCGGCGGTGGACGGAAATGTGCTCCGGGTTCTCTCCAGAGTGACCGGAAGCTATGATGATATTTTAAAACAGTCTACGAAGAAAAAGATGGAAAACCTGGTTTCCGAAGTGATCAAGTCCGGTGAAGCCGGCGATTTTAACCAGGCTCTCATCGAAATCGGTGCCATTGTCTGCGTTCCCAACGGTGCACCGCTCTGCGATTCCTGCCCGTTCTATACAGTTTGTGCGGCCAGAGAAAAGGGGCTCATCGATGAAATTCCGGTGAAAACACCGAAAAAGAAGCGGAGAATTGAAGAAAAAACTGTATTATTACTTCAATATGGGGAAAAAATAGCCATAAGAAAGCGAAGTGCAGAGGGCCTTCTGGCTTCGCTCTATGAATTTGTCAATGTCCCGGGAAAGCTTGGGGAAGACGAAGTCGAAGCGATGTTTGAAAAACCAGTGACCATGGAACCGCTTCCGGATGCGAAGCATATTTTCAGCCATGTGGAATGGCACATGGGCGGCTATCTGGTCTCTGTTTCCGAAGTGCCGAAAGCACTGGAAAACGAGGGCGGAGAACCGATGATCTTTGTCACCTGGGAAGAACTTCGGGAAAAATATCCGATTCCCGCCGCATTTATCGCGTATAAAAATTTTTTAGACAAACTATATGAAGAAAATTAAATAAAAATGTTGAAAAATGTAGTGGAATGGTTTATAATGAAACATCGTGGGGCAGTTTCGACTGGCCTTCTATTTGACAGCTTTCAGGTGAAAGGGCGCTAAACGTGGATAAAGTAGTATTTTTAGAAAAGCTCAAAAAACTTGTCGAACTGGCAAAGTCAAAACAGAATGCACTTGATGCAGGCGAGATCAATGACTTTTTCGCCGAAGACAATCTTGGACCGGAGCAGATGGATGAAATTTATAGTTATCTGGAAAACAACAATATTGTTGTAGTTCCAACGATAATCGATGACACATTGCTTGTGGATGACGATTCTCTGCTTCTGGACGATGTTGATGACGATTTTTCAGGCGACAAAATGGAAGAAGATATTGACCTTGAGGCAATTGATCTTCTTGAAGGAATCGGAACAGAAGATCCGGTTCGTATGTATCTGAAGGAAATTGGTACCGTTCCGCTTCTTTCCGCAGAGGAAGAAACGAGACTTGCAAAGAGAAAAGCCGAAGGCGACGAGTATGCAAAAGAACGTCTCATCGAGGCTAACTTACGTCTTGTAGTCAGTATTGCGAAGCGCTACACAGGCCGTGGAATGAGTTTCCTGGACCTTGTACAGGAAGGAAACCTTGGTCTGATCAAGGGCGTAGAGAAATTCGATTATACAAAAGGTTATAAGCTGAGTACATATGCTACCTGGTGGATCAGACAGTCTGTAACTAGAGCATTGGCAGATCAGGCAAGAACCATCCGTGTACCGGTGCATATGGTGGAAACAATCAACAAGATGTCCAAGATGCAGAGAAAACTGACTCTCGAGTTAGGTTATGAGCCGTCTGTGACAGAACTGGCAGAAGCTCTGGAAATGTCTGAGGACAAAGTAATGGAAATCATGCAGATCGCAAGAGAACCTGCTTCTCTCGAGACTCCGATCGGTGAGGAAGATGATTCCAACCTGGGCGATTTCGTTGCAGACAGCAACGCAGTGACTCCGGAAGGAAATGTAGAGTCTGTGATGTTAAGAGAGCATATCGATGCACTGCTTGGTGACCTCAAAGAAAGAGAACGTCAGGTAATCGTTCTTCGTTTTGGTCTGGAAGACGGACATCCGAGAACACTGGAAGAAGTTGGAAAAGAGTTCAACGTAACCAGAGAGCGTATCCGTCAGATCGAGGCGAAAGCATTAAGAAAACTTAGAAATCCGGTTCGCAGCAAACGCATCCGCGATTTCCTGTAAAAGGCAAACATAAGGGCAGCGGGAGAGGATCCGGCTGCCCTTATGTTTACGAAAGGAAGTTCCCAGTGAATAAACGAAACTATCAAAAAGAACTGGATAAGTTGATTTCAGGGCTTGTAAAAGAGAACCAGGTGCCGACCCTGTTCCTTCATAGCTGCTGTGCGCCGTGCAGCAGTTACTGTCTGGAGTACCTTTCCGAGTATTTTGAGATCACAGTTTTTTATTATAATCCGAATATTTTTCCATCGGAGGAATACGAGGACCGCGTTGGTGAGCAGGAACGGCTGATCGCAGAGCTCAATGCCGGTGGTGTAAAACATCCGATCCGCCTTGTGAAAGGAGAATACCATCCGGAGGACTTTTATGCCGCTGCAAAAGGGCTGGAAAAAGAGCCGGAGGGCGGTGCAAGATGTACGGAATGCTTCAAACTGCGCCTTACTGAGTCTGCAAAGCTTGCAAAAGAAGGCGGTTACGACTATTTCACAACGACACTTACCATCAGCCCGCTAAAAGATGCCGAGCGCCTGAACCGGATCGGCGAAGAGGCGGGAGAGAAGTACGGAGTCCGCTTCCTGAATTCGGACTTTAAAAAGAAGAACGGATATAAGAGGTCTACCGAGCTTTCCAGAGAACACAATTTGTACCGTCAGAATTACTGCGGATGCGTCTATTCCAAACAGTCCCAACCTTGACATTGAGAACAAACTATTATAGAATTGTTCTTTAGGAAGGAGCGTGTTTTTATGGTATCGAGAAAACTTCAGGTAGTAAATCCGACTGGCCTTCATCTTCGTCCGGCTGGAATCTTATGCCAGACGTCCATGAAATTCAAATCAAAGATTATTATTTTACATAAGAATAAAGAAATCAATGCCAAGAGTGTACTGAACGTGATGGCATCCGGCGTGAAATGCGGCGCAGATATCGAAGTACAGTGCACAGGAGAAGACGAGGCAGAGGCTTTAGAGGCCGTATGCCATCTGATCGAGACTGGCCTTGAAGAATATTAATGGTTCAGAATTTCTGTTCCGTTATGGAAAGAAAATTGAAATAGGACCGGAAACATTCCGGGCTATAGAAATTGGAGGAGAAGACAATGAGCAACACAGCTGAAAATTGCAGCCATGACTGTGGTTCCTGCACAGCAAATTGCAGCAGCAGACAGACAGGAAACATGGACAAGACAGATTTCCTTGAGAAACTGGCACCGGAAAGTTCTGTAAAGAAAGTGATCGGTATCGTCAGTGGTAAAGGCGGCGTAGGTAAGTCCATGGTTACATCCTTAATGGCCTGTCAGATGCGCGCAAAAGGTTACCGTGTAGGTATTCTTGACGCTGATATTACAGGACCGTCCATTCCGAAGGCATTCGGCATTCATGAAATGGCATACGTAACTGCGGATCAGAGACTGATGATCCCGGCACAGTCCGCAACAGGCATCGAGATCATGTCCGCAAACATGATTCTTGACAATGAGACAGATCCGGTCATCTGGAGAGGTCCGATCGTTGCAGGTGTGGTAAAACAGTTCTGGAACCAGACATTATGGAGAAACATCGATTATATGTTCGTGGACATGCCGCCGGGAACAGGCGACGTTCCGTTAACCGTATTCCAGTCTCTTCCGGTAGATGGTATTATCATCGTTACATCTCCGCAGGATCTGGTATCCATGATCGTGGCAAAGGCAGTGAATATGGCAAAGAAGATGGATATTCCGATTCTTGGTATCGTTGAGAACATGAGCTATTTAGAATGTCCGGATTGCGGCAAGAAGATCTCTGTATTCGGCGAGAGCCATATTGAAAAAGTTGCAGAGGAGCATGGCCTTACAGTTCTTGCACAGATCCCGATCCGTCCGGAAATGGCAGGAAAAGTGGATGAAGGTACTGTTGAGTATATCGAGGCAGACTTTATGAATTTTGCGGCTGAAGTGGTTGAGAAGCTGTAATTGAATAAGTGAAATTGTGGGGGCAGGCAATATCTGTAAAAGGAATATGTCTGCCCCTTTTGTTAAAGAGGTTGGCAGTATGAAGATAGACATTAATACAAAGTTTGTGACACTGATCGGGACGCCGCTCGCCCAGTCCTTTGCAGCCAGAATGCAGAACCGGGGATATGAAGCTGCGGGACTGAATATGGCGTATTTTTACACGGAGGCGGATTCCAGTCACCTGGGAGAAATCGTGAATGGACTGCGGCATATGAATTTTGCCGGATTTGCGGTTACGAAACCGAATAAGGTGGAAGTGGTGAAATATCTGGACGAGCTGGATCCGCTTTGTGAGAAAATGGGGTCCTGTAATACGGTGGTGAGGACTGCAGACGGGAATCTCGTCGGATATAATACGGATGGATTGGGATTTCTGCGGTCGCTGAATGAAGAAATGTTGAAAAATGTTTTGGCAGATGTAAAAGAAGCATCTGGGGAAGATTTGGAAAATAGTCTGGATGAGAATCAGGTGAAAAACAAAACATATTTTTGCATCGGCAGCGGCGGTGCGGGACGCGCAATCTGCTCTGTGCTGGCTCATTACGGAGCGAAGCGGATTTATATTACCGATATCAGTGAGGAAAGCTGTCAAAGTTTAGTCAATGATATAAATCGGAATTTCGTGGTTTCCAAAGGAGAAAACATTGACGCAGCAGAAACAGAGGAAGCGGGCGGTGAGTCCGGTTTAGTTGCGTGCAGCCTGAGGTCCGGCGATTTTTCAAAAATCTCGGAATGCGATGTCATGATCAATGCCAGTGGTGTTGGAATGGGTGCAAGCGTCGGGCAGTCACCAATGCCAAAGGAATACATGATGCCAGGAAAGTTATATTTTGATGCGTGCTACAATCCGGCGAAAACACAGTTTTTGCTGGATGCGGAAGAAGTGGGCGGCAGAATTTTGAACGGCCTTGATATGTCCTTATATCAGGGGGCGGCCCAGATTGAGTTATGGACTGGGGAAAAAGCGCATGTTGAAGCAATGAGGCAGGAGCTAATGATGATTTTGGATGAGCAGAAGAACAACCTCTAATTTCTTTTAAAAAAAATGCAAGGAATGGATTTCTCCATACCTTGCATTTAATAATGAACGACTTGTTTTGCATCTTTTATTCTTTGAATCACATCCTGCGCTTCGTCACTGGAAAAATATTCCCATGTGGTATCAGGAACCAGAGTGCGGACTGTTTCCAAATCCCCGGACCGTAATGCCTGGCGTAATGTGGAGGCACTGATAATCATCTCTTGGGATAGTTTTCTGGGAATCACAATGCATTCGATCCCTTTTTTCGGTAATTCCGTCTGCATGATCCGGTTATACGCGCCAGTCACCTGGCTGG
>JAFUMF010000146.1 GCA_017482945.1 Lachnospiraceae bacterium | reverse complement strand
GGTCACAAACAGGTATACTGCCACCGCAACCATCACGAGCAGGAGCACAACTGCCGGTAAAATGAGCTTCTCTATCTCGAACATCACAGTCACACAAAGAAGCGGAACGGCGCAGAGAATACAAAGAATTACGCCGATAATTGTCCTTGTAACAAAAGACGTGCTTTTCGCCTCATACTGCTCTTTCATCACACCAGAAACACCATATGCCAGCTCGATGTTTTCCATCGTCAGGTACTCAAATTTATTCAGCTTCATGCCGATCATAATAAAGTTTGCCACCGCTCCTGCGATGGTCACAAGCAGAACCACAAGGCCGATGCCTGTTCCTACTTCCGCGTTAAGAGAAATCATCTGGAACTCGGCCAGTCCCGGTAAAAGGATCAGAAGGATCGGAGACATGATACAAGCTGCCACGCCAAGTCCCATCTTCTCTTTATTGTCCCGGCGCAGTTTCATGAACTCCTGGGCCTCTTCCACAGACACTTTGCGAATCGGCGCTTCTTCCTCACCTGCCGCCGGATTCCCCGGTACATATTCTTCCTGCACCAAATTATCTTTTAACAAATAATCCGTACTCACTTCAAATATTTCACTCATCGCCAAAATCTTATCCAAGTCCGGAATCGACATGGCACTCTCCCACTTGGACACCGACTGCCTCGATACCCCAAGCTTCCCTGCCAGTTCTTCCTGCGACCAACCATTTTTCTTCCTAAGCTGCATAATCTTCTCCGCTAAAATCATACTCTATCCTCCGTTAGTTTTCTATTCATGCCGCATGTTTTATGGTTCAAGATTACCACTTTTTCCGGTTGCAGACAAGAAAAGCGGCTTGGAAATCTGTCAACTGGTGGTTGCATTTACCGTTTTACGAGATTGACAATGCTTTCGCATGAGAAAATCCAATCATTTCTCCGCGTTTTGTCTCGGTATACGCCCTTTCCATATGCATTCGATTTACAATCTGCGCTTTGCTGTCTTTTCCACAGACAGAAATTACCGTGTCAAGAACCGCCTTTTCTTCCCTAGTAAGAATCTCATCTGTCCATTCGGTATTCTCTATAAATTTATAACCGGTACCTTCCTCAAACTCAATTTCCTCATAACAAATTCCGCTTAACTGAATCAGTGATTCATGAGCTACCGGAACCGCTCCCATTGGAAGCGCCTGATACACAAGACCTGTCATTGCATGGCCGAAACGTTTATAGAAAAGAGCATCTGCGTACCACAACAACTTCATCAATTTAACCTTAAACAGGCTTGTAACATTTTTTGAACTTGCATAATAATTGACCACTGCCACGACTTTCTCAAGATTCAAAGTCGCGTTTCCGCAGAGTTCTTCATTGCCACTGAGCTTTACATATTTTGCTGTGATTGCCTGTTTCAGATAATTGTCAGCCTGTTTCTCAACCAAATCCACAATCAATTCATAATATTTTTTATAGATTGTGAGGGAAGTCTCCTTTCGATTTGCACGGACCATATCCAGATACCACTGTGGGTCACTGTCTAACTTTCTCAAAATAGAATCATGAGCAAAATCCTGTACCTGATGACCTTCATATCGCGTAATTGTCTTTTCGCCCCAACCAAGAAAACGAGCCAGATCCACCTGGCTGACCCCATATTTTTTTCTGATTGCAATGATTTCTTCCGAGGTCAATAAGCCCATTCTTCTACGGTATGCGTCTTTCATTGCAATATCATTTTCTCTAATCATATCCTCAGCAGTAATAAACTCGTCTGCATATTCACAATATTCATACATTGCTTCGTATTCAACCTCTTGGTCTTTAAACAAGGTATGTTCTTTTACTATTACAGTTTTTACTTCATGTTCTTCCATGCAACACAAACATAATTTCTTACTCTTTTTAATTATTTTCATAAAGCCTCCTGCATCTTATGCACAATAAGGAAATGTCCGGGTGTCGAATGGTTTTTCTGCAAAATGAAAAGACATTACAAAAGTTGTGTGCCCCAAGTAACCACTCAAATTCAGCAACTCAACTCGCAATTTTATATATATTTCACCTATTTTATCATATGTTTTTCCGAACTCTCTCATCTCACTTCGCTTTGGATAGCGCAGATCTTTTACTGTTCGTATGTAGTTTCTGACTGTTAAAGTCTGCAATTCACGACGCATAGCATCTTTGGGGTACTCACCAGGAAATAGTAATGCGACAGTATGACGATTTGTATATTTTAGTTCCCGTTGTTCATCCACACGCCTGTCAATCTGAAACTGTATATCTGCACCATGATTCAATGCGTATTTCAAATTTGCAAGATACAAATTTACTTCCGGTTCAGTTTCAATTCGATAATTAAGCATTTCCCTCTCCTTTATGTATCATTTGATACTATTATTATACTATTTTTCTCCACTTCGTCAAGCAACTGCCGGTTCAACAAAAAAAGAAGACTCCCTTTTGCTGACATATCTGCAAATAAGAGTCTCCTATTGGTTCACCTGCATATCCTGTTATTTAAAAAAGTCATTCACACCTACAAGCAATCCATCCGCCATCTTTTCCAAGGTCGCTGTCGTGTGGGCAGACGCTTTGTCGCCAAGTTCGATATCCACGCTTGGAATTGTGGAATAGGAAGTCTGTGTCAGGTCCATTTCCATGGCGCCGGAGGAGAAGATCTTGTTCCCGTTCTGGCGGAGGCCTTCGATCAGGCAGCTTCCAAGCTTGTTATGAGACTCCCAGTGGGAGGCTACAGGCTCCATGGCACGGTAGGTGGCATTGTTGGGCACGCTCATAAAGAAACAGCCTTTATCGGTCGTTGTGGAGTCCCAGTGGAGGGCGATGTGGCAATCTGCGTTGGTGTTGGCAAGAACCGTTCTTGCGATGTTATCCAGCTGGACATCGTCCGTCTCACGGATCATCAGCACGTCATAGCCTTCTTTTAAGAGCTTATCTCTTAATATCTTCGCCATCTCTAGAGTCACGGTGCTCTCCGGTGTTCCATCCTGGAAGGTCATTCCGGAAGACACTGCCACGGCTGTCGTTGCACCGGCTGAAGTCGTTCCGCCGGTCACTTTGGCACTGCCGTCCGGGTGGCATAACGTCTTTACAGCGCTTCCGCCTTTTGTTCCATGGCCGGCGTTGACACAGATGGTCTTTTCTTTTCTTGCACCGCTGCTTACGTAATAAATTGCTTTTCCACTGTTAATTTTGGAATTTGCCGCATATTGGGCATTCATATCCAGCGAAACTTCCCATGACTGGCTCGTATATTCACTTCCGCCGCCAATCTGCGCTGTCACAGCGCCAGCCTGTGCCTGATCTGCCTCAGCACCCTTTCCAGACGCGCCGTTATTCTCAGCGTTTCCGGACGCGCTGGAACCAGCCGAACCGTTCTCCGCCACCAGATATCTCGAAGCCACAAATCCAGTCACACCATCGACCGTCACTTCGCTCCACTCACCAAGATCCTTCGCACGCTCCACTTTCGTTCCCCGCGGCAGCAGACGGATCACCTCTCCGGTCATCTGCGCGCTCTTTCTAAAGTTCAAATTGCTGGCATTGACATACGCCGTATCCGCAAACGCTGTCATTGTACTTCCAAGGGCCATATAAAGTCCCAATGCTATTAAAATTCCTGCTAATCTTTTTGCTCTCACGTTCACTCTCTCCCTAATATACACGCACTACAATCGTCTCTTCTCTCACTATAACACAAATCCCCAGAGAACAACAGCGGCAAAATGCACGCAAAAACCTCCTGGCCCGCGCTAAATTTCTCGCACGGACCGAGGAGGTCATGAGCAAAACTATTATCCCGGCAGACGTCCATACAACTCCATCTTATGACGAAGCTTCGCTGCCAGTTCATCACCATAGCTTCCTGCCACTGCTCTCCATCTCCAGTTCTTTCCAACTGTTGACGGTGCATTCATTCTGGACTCGCTGCCAAGTCCCAGAACATCCTGCATCTGAACAATGGTAAGATCGGCCATGGTACTCCAAAGAGCACGCATCATACCCCAGTTATATCCTTCCTCTTCAGTAAGTCCAAGGAATTCGATCGCTGTATCAACGTCCTCCTGCATTGCGGATGTCATCCAGCCCATGCAAGTATCGTTGTCATGAGTACCGGTATAAGCGATACAGTTCGGAATGTATTTATATGGAAGATATTCCACACTATTGGCATCTCTCTTATCAAATGCGAACTCCAGAATCTTCATTCCCGGGAATCCGCTCTCTGAGAGAAGCTGTTTTACAGAATCAGTCAGATATCCTAAATCCTCTGCAATGATCGGCTGCTTGCCGATGGCCTTTTCCACTGCCCGGAACAGGTCCATGCCAGGGCCCTTCTTCCACACGCCGCGTTTCGCATTGGTATCACCGTACGGAATCGCAAAATAGGAATCAAATCCGCGGAAATGGTCAATACGAAGCACATCGTATACGCTGCAGAGATACTGAATTCGTGTGATCCACCAGGAATAACCATCCTTCGCATGATACTCCCAGTCATACAGCGGGTTGCCCCATAACTGTCCGTCTGCAGAGAAACCATCCGGCGGAACACCGGCTACTTCCTTCGGGCATAATTCCTCATCGAACTGGAATAACTCCGGATGCGACCAGGCATCTACACCGTCGAGAGAAACATAGATCGGGAGATCTCCGATAATTGAAATTCCCTTTCCATTTACATATTTGCGGAGTTCTTCCCACTGGTGGAAGAACAGATACTGGATCACTTTCCAGAAAGCGATGTCCTCCGCATACTGCTCTCCGGCCTCTTTTAACGCCTCCGGCCACCGGTTTTTGTGTCCCGGCTCCCACTCCAGCCAGCTCTTGCCGCCGTTTGCATTCTTCAGAGTCAAGAAAAGCGCATAGTCATCCAGCCAGAACGCAGTCTTCGCACAAAATTCCTCGTAATCCTCAGCCGGATGTTCCAAGAACTTCTTCACTGCCTTTCTTAAGATCGGATACCGCTTTTCATAAAGCACTCCATAATTGACATCGTCAGGAGTGCTCTCCCAATCGATACCTTCATAATCGGACGCCTCTAAAAGCCCCTCTTCTTTCAGCTCATCAAGATCGATGAAGTACGGATTTCCTGCATTGGTCGAGAATGACTGGTACGGAGAATCACCATAACCGGTCGGACATACCGGCAAAAGCTGCCAGTAAGACTGGCCTGCTTTTTCTAAAAAATCAGCAAAGTCTCTGGCCGGTTTTCCCATACTTCCGATTCCATGCGGAGAAGGGAGAGAAGACAAATGCATCAAAATTCCATTGCTTCTCACAATGTTCACATCCTTAATTTATTTTTCTAACAAATTGTCTCACCGGGGAAAGGTCCATCTAACATTTCCCCGAAATATTATCACTTACAGTTTCTTCGCGCTCTCACCGTTGATAACCTGGAACGGAACCGTCTCATAAACTGCCCCGGTGATCCCGGCGATATTTCCAAGAAGGATCTCCACGCTTCGCCGCGCAATGATCTCACGATCCTGGCGGATGGTCGTAAGCTTCGGACTCATATAGTTTCCCAGCTCAATTCCATCAAAACCCACAACGGAGATATCTTCCGGAACACGAAGTCCCCTGTCTCTGATAGCCCGGATCGCTCCGAGAGCCATCGTATCAGACATTGCAAACACAGCAGTAAGATCCGGCATCTTATCCATCAGACGCTCCATGGCCTCATAGCCCTGGGAAATGGAGAACAGGGCCGGCTCATACTGACGGTCTGTCTCAAATGAAATTCCATGGACCTCAAATGCCTTTCTGCATCCGATATAACGGGTGATGGCAGCTCTGGATTTCTCCAGCTGGCCGCCGAGAATACCGATCTGTTTGTGGCCCAGCTCGATCAGGTGCTCTACTGCTGCAAACGCAGCCTCCGAGTCATCTGTGCTGACACTGGAAAGATTGCCAAATCCGAGAGATTCCGCTGAGTTGGTCACAAGCACACATGGAATCTTCACATTCATGAACCGCTCTTTAAAGTAAGCCAGGTTACTTCCTAAGAACAGAATTCCCATGGGTCTGCGCTCCACGATTACCTGAAGCGCCTGCTCCAGCTCATCTTCCATCTCACCGATGTAATACATCAGGCAGGCATAGCCTTTCGCCCGGATCATTCCCTGCATCTGCTCCACAATGGAAGCAAACAGCATGTTCTGATTACCTTTGACGATAATGGCAATGCCATTGCTGGCCTGCTGCTTTAAGTGCTTTGCATTGCTGTTTAATTTGAAATGGTGCTTTTCCACCACTTCCATGATCTTCGCCCGGGCCTTATCCGACACATCCGGATGGTTATTCAGCACGCGAGAGACAGTTCCCACGGCATATCCGGATTCCCGTGCGATATCTTTAATGGTCATAGCTATTTATTAGCCCTTTACAGCACCAGCTGCAACGCCCTTGATGATGTGCTTCTGACCCAGCAGATAAATGATAACGATCGGGATAACGGTAAGCATGATACATGCCATCATCGGTCCCATCTCAACTTTACCGTAACTGCCACGGAAGTACTGGATCAGCATCGGAATTGTCTTGTACTTCTTGATGTCGAGAACCAGTGTCGGCAGGAGATAGTCGTTCCATACCCACATTGCTTCCAGGATGCCTACGGAAACCATCGTCGGTTTTAACATCGGCATAACAATAAGGAAATATGTCTGAAGCGGGTTACAGCCATCGATCATGGATGCTTCCTCAACCTCTAACGGAATGGATTTCATGAAGCCTGCGAACATGAATACCGCAAGACCTGCACCGAATCCTAAGTAAATGATCCAGATATTCCACGGAGTGTTTAATTTCAGCTGGTCAGCTGTCTGGGACAGTGTGAACATAACCATCTGGAACGGAACTACCATGGAGAATGCGAACAGGAAGTATAATCCAGAGGATACGATTCCTTTTACGCGTGTGATGTACCAGGAACACATGGAGCAGAGTAACAGGATCGCAACAACAGAAGTCACTGTGATCACAATGCTGAAGCCTAAGCTCTGTAAAAAGCCCTTGGAACTGATTGCATTCACGTAGTTCTCAAGACCTGCGAATGTCTCTGCAGTCGGAAGTTTGAATGCAGTGTTTGTGGAAATGGATGTTTCCTGTTTTAAGGAGTTGAACAGGATCATCACGATCGGGTACATGTACAGAATGGAGGCAATGCTCAAAATGATGGTCCACACCATGTCTAATGTTTTATTTTCTTTCTTCATTACTGCTGCACCTCCTTAGATCTTGTTGCTCTAAGCTGAATCATAGAGATCGCGATAACAAGGATACAGAAAACAACCGCTTTCGCCTGACCAAGACCCTTCCACTGTGCACCGGCACGTGCGTAGAAGGTATTGTAAATGTTCAGGGCAAGCATTTCTGTCATATGTTTCGGATCACCTGCTGTAAGAGCAAGGTTCTGGTCGAACAGCTTGAAGGAGTTTGTCAGTGTCAGGAATACGCAGATTGTGATAGAGGACATGATCATCGGGATCTTTACTTTAAATAAAGTTGTGATCGCGTTCGCACCATCGATCTCAGCTGCCTCAAGAAGTTCGCCCGGAACGTTCTGAAGACCTGCGATATAAATGATCATCATGTAACCAATCTGCTGCCATGCTGTCAGGATAATAAGACCCCAGTAACCGGCTGTTTCATTGAGGGCAAGTAACGGCTCGCCAACGATAGAAAGTACACAGTTGATCAGGATCTGCCAGATATAACCTAATACGATACCACCGATCAGGTTCGGCATAAAGAAAATAGTACGGAAAATGTTTGTACCTTTTAATTTTCTAGTTAATAACAGTGCAAGTCCAAGAGCGATCACGTTGATCACTACGATGGAAACTACTGCGTAAGATACGGTAAAGCCAAGAGCATTCACGAATGTTTCATCGGCAAATACCCTCTGATAGTTAGAAATTCCAACCCATTTTGCATTTTTTACAGTTGTAAACTGACAGAAGGAGAGATAAAGTCCCTCTGCAAACGGAATGATGAATCCGATCACGAATGCAAGGAAGGTCGGAATCACGAAGATTGGAGAATACTTTTTCAACGCTTTTTCCATATAAGCACCCCTTTCTTAATAATCCCCCACGTTAAAGCATAAAAGTTCTTTTTCTAAAACGATGGGGCAGGCAAGTCACTTGCCCGCCCCAATTTTTCAGGTTTTAATATTCTATTAAATATTATGGTCGTTTGAATTACGGATTTGCAAGAGCGTACTCTGTTGCCCAGCCTTCAACGAATGCTGTAACTACTTCTGCCCAGTTAGCATCTGTCTGGTCTGCAGCATAAGCTGTAAGAGCCTGACCTACGCCGTTCTTCCACTCTTCAGACGGCATTGTCGGGAAGTTCCAGGATACCGGAGCCTTACCAGCGTTTGTATAAGCAACGTCCTGCTTAACGAAGAGGTTCGGGGACTCAACAGCGTTCTTGAACGGGATTACAAAGCCCATTTCGTTAGCCATTGCATTTGTACCTTCTTCAGAAGTTACACACCAAGCCATGAAGTCGAGTGTAGCCTGGATATCAGCTTCTTCTGCTTCTGCGTTTACACACCAGTAGTTCTCTGTACCTGTGCAGAGACCCTGGTTAGCTTCGTCACCAACACCAACGTAGATCGGGATCATAGCGAGGTCGTCATCTGTGAACTGGCCTTCACCTGTCAGGTTGCCGTACTCCCAGGAACCGTTCTGGAAGAATACTGCTTCGCCTGCAAGGAACTCGTTACGGGAGTCATCACCTGTCTTAGCTGCTAAGTCAGCCGGAGCACATGTGGAGTTGTTGATGTAAAGATCCCAGATGTTTCTGTAGTTGTCAAGATATGTACCCTTGATTGCATCTGTGGAACCGATTCCGTCTGCCTGATACTCGAAGTAGATCGGAAGGTTTGCAAGGTGTGTTTTGAATCTCCAGTCGGAGGAACCGTCCATACCTGCGGAAGAGAATGCTGCGAAGCCGAGCTCATCTTTACGAGCTGTGATATCTTCAGCAACTTTCTTTAAATCTTCGAAGGAAGCGATATCTTCTACAGAGTAGCCAGCCTTCTCTAATAATGTTGTATTTGTGATGATACCGTAGGACTCAACTACGTATGCGATACCTTTTACTGCATCGCCATCTTTTAATGCGAAACCATCGCTTGTAAGCTCGTTGTAGATGTCTGTGCCAGCGAGGTCATAGCAGTAATCTGTCCAGTTAGCAAGACCAACCGGGCCGTTAACCTGGAATAATGTCGGAGCGGAGCTCTTGCCCATCTCGGACATAAGAGTTGTCTCGTACTCACCAGATGCTGCTGTAACAACTGTTACCGGAACACCTGTCTCCTCTGTGTAAGCTTTTGCAAGATCCTGCCACTGCTGATCCTGCTCCGGTTTGAAGTTGAGGTAGTAAACAGAACCGTCTGCTGCCGGTGTTGCTTCAGTAGCTGCTTCAGTAGCTGCTGCTGTTGTCTCTGTTTTTGCTGCTTCTGTTGCAGCTGCTGTTGTCTCTGTTGCGCCGCCGCCACAACCTGTTAATGCTGTTGCGCCAACTGCTGCTGTAAGAGCCAGTGCCATTAATCTTTTTTTCATAAGTTATTCCTCCCACTTATTGCTTTTTTGCGGTTTCCCGCAGTTTTGGAAATCATTCTGGAAACGTTACTGGAAACGTTTCCAGTTTCCTTATGATTCTATGTTACGCTTTTCTGGGTGATTTTTCAAGTGTTATTTTCTTCCATACATCATTTTTGGAGATTTGCAAAATTTTTCCAGTATTTTTTGTGCATTTTCACCATCATTTTTCTGATGGTAACGTTTCCATATTGTACACTTTTATTTTTGTTTTTTCTGTTCTTCATCCACATCTGCACGCCTGACTCCCGAACAACTCTATTTGTTTATAGATTTTTCACTTGCAAAATATCTCTCCCATTATTATAGTATTTATTATATGGAAAGTTTTCGATTTCTTTCCATATCAAGTACGTATTCAGAAAGAGGGGCACCAAAATTGAAACTTAAGAAAAACACGACACCTTCCACTTCCGGAAACAGCAAGAAACCAACGCGTCTCGGAGAAATGCTCACAGACGGTCTTCTGACTCTGGTAATCTGGAATGTTTTATTTTTATTGACCTGCATCCCGATCATCACGATCGGACCGGCGATGGCAGCACTTGGTTTTTGTACCAACTCCTTAGTCATCGATGAACGTCCGCAGAAAAATGCCGCCAAGGTTTATTTTAGCGCATTCCGCGCAAGCTTTTTTAAGGCTCTGCCGATTGGAATCTACTTCCTGTTCATTACGATCTTATTCGGCGCAGGATTCTTCGTTTATTCCTACTTGAGCCCGGAAAACGCGGCCTACGTTTCCATGTCTTCCCTTTCACTGGTGATCCTCACTCTCTTCTGGGGCGTGATGGCGCATCTGTATCCGCTCCTGTTCGAATTTGAACAGACAGACTGGGAAAAGAAACAGGTCGTTATGACAAAGAAAAAGCTTCGCGAGCTGATCAGCGAAGCAGCCTACACAGCAATGGCCCGCATGAAACAGACTGCGATCGCACTTGTTTTCTCAGTTCTGTTCTTCGGAAGTCTGATCCTGTTCTTACCGGCAACACTTCCGTTAATTGTAACCATCGGATTTTCCTTTGTGGCAGTGGCAATGGCGTTGGCACATACAAGTCCGGAATATTAATCGCAACATAAAAATCCGCGAGAGTTTCATTCTCGCGGATTTTTTACAGCTTACTCTTCCATCACCCAACGCTCGTCCATCGGGCATTTTACTATTTCTTTTCGGCTCAGGTACTCATCCAGCACATCCATTGCACTGGTGGAAAGGACTTTGTACGGGCCATTTTCAGTTGCTTCTTCTTCGGTCACGCCGAAAAACTGGTCCATGTTCTTGAAATGGAATCCCTGAAGACCGATTTTGAACAGTGCCTCATCATCGATTTCCTTGCCCTCAAAGGTAATCTCTTTTACTCTCTTTTCACTGACGGAGCATACCACTCTCAGTCCATGGGAGATCTGGTAAGTCTCAATCCGCTCTCCCTCAAAGAATTCTTCTCGGAAAATATGTTGCACCATTCGTTTTAACTGGGCGCCGTTGACTGTGACGCGGAAAATTTCATCGTGGAACGGGAACATCTGGATCAGATCCTGGTACTGGACGATCGGACCCAGGGATTTAGCCCGGAAACTTCCCGATGCCATGAACATAATATCCAGTCCCAGATTGTCGCAGATAATGTCGGAAAACAAACGGCCGATCTCCGTCTCCTGGTTTCTGCCCGGGTTTGTGTAGGCACGGGTAAATCTTGTCACATAGCGGCCGTATTTCTCGTCGGTGGCATCTTTGTATTTCAGGATCACTTCCTCCAGCGCAGTATCGCGTGGGCAGTGGGTCTCATCAATCGGGATCAGCTCCCATGTGTAGCTGTCGATGGCATTTTTGTCCGTATCGACCATGATATCGAATCGTCCGATCTGGCCGGTTCCTGTGGCAGCCTGGACGATCGGGATGCCATTGACCACGCACGGTTCCTCAAGGAGCGTGTGGCTATGACCGCCGATGATCACATCCACATTCCATCTCGGGTCCAGAAGCTCTGCCAGACGCTTATCCTCCTCAAAACCAATGTGAGTCAGAAGGACTGTAAAATCAATGTCCTCCGTCTGGTAGGCGTTGCAGATCTTTCCGATTTCTGTCGCTGCCTCGTACACATCCACGATGGCTCCTACCAATTTTTCCTGTCTTGCCTGGGCGAGGACCTCCTCTGTCAGGACACCGATGAACAGAATCTTCATGCCGTCCACTTCCAGGATCACATGGCTGTTGAACAGACGTACATGATTGGTGGTCAGGTACATGTTGGCATTGATGATCGGGAAACGGGCGCACTTCTCGATGAACAAAAGATGACCGATTCCGTAATCTACTTCATGGTTTCCGAGAGTCACCACGTCCGGTGCCAGCATATTCATAATCTCGATGGTCGAGAGTCCTTTGTACTCGCTGTCAATGACTGAGCCACGGAACATATCCCCGGCGATCGCATACAGGACATTCTCTTCCTCGCTTCTCACTTTATTAATATAGCCGGAAAGAAGGGACACGCCGCCAAGGAGCTTATCGTCCACTTTCTTCGCCAGAAAATCTCCATGCATATCGTTTGAATGGAGAATCGTAAGTTTTTTTAAATGTTTCAATGCTGATTCCTGCCTTTCTGTCCTCTATTCTACCATAAATCCGGCAGTTCTAACATAAGAAAATGACCAGGTTCGGCCTGCAGTGCAGTTTTCTCACAAACGGTGGAGTTTCCCTGAAAACACAATGAGCGCCTGCCCCATCGATCGGCCTGGGCAGGCGCTCCATGTAAGGGAGATATTATTCTGTGATAATCTCTGCACCAACTGCATTTTTCTTCACGGACTCAACACCATTCATACAGTTTGCGATTGTTGTGTAGCCTTCGCTTACTGCGATTACCTGGCCGTTGGTTGCTTTCAGGCGGAAGCGGTACTCGCCGGCCTTATCTGTGTAAACTTCGAATTTCGGATTCTTCTCAACTGCCCAGCCTTCTACGGTCTGGTTCTCAACGGCTGCGATCGGAGCGTTTTTCTGGACACTAGCCACACCGTTCTTGCAGGTAGCTGCGGATTTGTAAACCTGAGAAGTTGCGATTACCTGGCCATTCGTTGCCTTTAAATCAAATTTTGTTCCGGTTTCTGTTGTGCGAATAACGAATTTTCCCATAAGATCCTCCTTGGTCATACAGATTTCCCGCCGGTACATCTTTTGTTCCGGGTCCACACGTTCCATCCAGATATCATTATAAATGATTTTTCATCACGTTCCATCACCCATATGGGTAGTTTTTCTGTTTGCGGACCATAAACAGTCTATTTGTTTTATGATAACATATTTTTCTGATAATTACAACACTTTGTCCCTCATTTGCATTTATAATTCCATACTTTTGCCACCTGAGTCTGGCGTCAGCAACGCAAAGAGCCTTGTTGAGACGTTCTCTCAACAAGGCCAATCTTGCGCTTTGTAATTCTATTGTAGCTTGATTATTCTGTTGTGAAGTTATCGAAGTAACCCTGAATCAGAATAACCGGAGTTCCCTTATCACCGGAACCGGATGTAAGGTCACATAAGGAACCGATCAGGTCTGTCAGCTGTCTCGGAGTTGTACCCTGAGAAGTCATATTTCCTACCAGGTTGTCCTGTTTGGACTTGATGCTTGCAGAAATCGCTTCTTTTAACTCAGCGCCGCTTAAGTTCGCGAAGTCGTTGTCAGCAAGGTATTTTAATTTCAGCTCGTTCGGAGTACCAATGAGGCCGTCTGTGAATGCCGGGGAAACAACCGGGTCAGCTAACTCCCAGATCTTACCCTGCGGATCTTTGAACGCGCCATCGCCGTAAACCATAACTTCAACGAGCTTGCCTGTCTTTGCTAAAATCTTCTCCTGAATCGCAACAACAAGATCCTTGCACTCCTGCGGGAAGAGTTTGATCTTATCCTCTGTGGACTTGTTGGAACCAAGTAAGCCGTATTTTGCATTGAAGCCGCTGCCATTTACAGATGATGTAAGGATATCATCAAGGCCGCATACAACTTTTGCACCAGCTGCATTTAAGATACGTTTTGTACGTACTCTTGTGTGGATATCGCAGTTGATCACGCAGTCTGTGTAGTTTAAGATTGTCTTTGCCTGATTTGCAAATACAACTTCTACGTCAGCGCCTGCGCTCTTGATCAGGTCCATATAGTAAGCAACATAGTCTACGCCTGTGAACTCGTGCTTGTTCTCGCCGAATAACTCGCGGTACTTCTCTAAAGAAAGAACATCAGAGTACGGATTCACACCTGCTTCGTCGAGCTGGTCATATGTTAATAATGCGTTACCAACTTCATCGCTCGGGTAGCTTAACATTAAAACAACTTTCTTGCAGCCCATTGCGATACATTTTAAGTTGATCGCAAAACGGTTACGGGAAAGAATCGGGAAGATAACGCCAACGGTCTCTCCGCCTAATTTTGCTTTTACGTCAGCAGCGATGTCTTCTACGGATGCGTAGTTACCCTGTGCACGTGCAACGATAGACTCTGTGATACCGATTACGTCTCTGTCTCTTAATTCAAATCCTTCACTCTCAGCAGCAGCTAATACACTGTCAACTGTAATATCTACAAGATTATCTCCTTCGCGAATGATCGGACAGCGAATGCCTCTAGAAATTGTTCCAACTAATCTCTCCATATATTTTACCCCCATCTAGTGGTATTAAAAAATTTCGTATTTATTGTACCACACTTTTATCAAAATACAAAGTAGTAGCTTGCAATTTTAGCCACGGTTTTATTTAATTTTCCTAATAAAAAAGTCCTTTTTAATAATTTTCGGAGGTTTTATGCATCTTTTGCTTTTAAAATTCCACTATTGGGAAAATCCTGCCAGGCCAAATGCGGCCGGACCGCCGTGGGTGGTGATCACGCCTGCGGCCTGGATCCAGATGGATTCTTTGAATCCACACTCACTCACCGCCGCTTCGATGCTCTTACGCACCTCATCACTGAGACCGATGGTATGAACGATCCATAAGCAGTCTTTCTTCAGATTATAATGCTCTGCATAGTCCTTGATCATCTGGGCAGATACTTTTGTCATCTTGCCGCGGTATTTCTTTGTAGCCATCAGCTTTCCTTCCAGAATCTCGATGGTCGGGTGGATGTTTAAAATTCTGCTTCCCAGATATGCCACATTGCTCACACGTCCGCCGGCACGTAAGAATTCCAGATTATCCGGCATGAAGCACATCTTTGCATGTTCAACCAGGTCATTGGCTTTCGCAACGGCCTCTTCGATCGTCATGTCCGGGTTTTCTCTCAGAATCTTCGCCATCTCGATCACAACGTTGGCCTGTCCCACAGAAACCTGTTTGGTGTCAACAAAATGGACGTAGTTACGGCCTTCGCCTGCGATCACGCCGCTCTGGTAAGAGCAGGTGGTCACTGCCGAATATGCCAGGTAGAGGATCTGTGCATCCGGATACTTTTCGTGGATCTCATCATAAATTGGAGTGAAATCCTCCGGCACACTTCCGCTTGTTTTCGGAAGCTTTCCTGTTTCTTTATAAAAATCGCGGATCTTCTCCGGGGAGAAAGAACCGTCGTCGAGGGTCTGGTCTCCGAAAGTCACGTGCATCGGTACAATATAAATTCCATACTCCTTTGCAAGCTCCGGTGTAATATCAGAACCTGTTTCAGCCATCAGAATAATCTTTTTCATTGTCTGCTCCTTTTCATTCGGTCATTTTCGTAGATGTTACCATTTTAAATCGTTGGCAAAATCATGTCAAGCAGTTTCAAAAACTACATGCAAAAAGGTGCTGTGGTCGTGGCCAAAATAGGTGCGGTTTTTTTCGCCCATTCTCTATTTCTTTAATAAATCGGTCAGTTTCGCAAGTCGTGCCAGTGCCTCGTCCATGGTCTTCTCTTCTCTTGCGAAGTGCAGGCGGATCAGGTTGTTGACCTCTTCTCTAAAGAAGCTGGAACCCGGAACGGCGGCAACGCCGATGTTCTTGATCATCCATTCGCAGAATTCCAGGTCTGTGTAGCCAGCAAACTGTGGGAGATCCAGGAATTCCTGAATATCGATCATCACAAAATATGTACCCTGCGGGATATTGTGCTTTAAGCCGATACGGTCAAGACCATCTAAGAAGTACTGTCTCTTCTTTGTATACACAGCCAGCAGATTCTCATAGTAGGATTCCGGGAAATTTAAGCCCACAGTCGCAGCCTCCTGGAGCGGTGCCGCAGCGCCGACTGTCAGGAAATCGTGAACCTTCTTCGCTCCCTCGATCACCCATTCCGGTCCAATCAGATAGCCAAGTCTCCAGCCTGTAATGGAGTAAGTCTTGGAGAGAGAATTGCATGTAATTGTATGGTCAAACATGCCCGGTAAAGAAGCCATGCAAACATGCTTGTTCGGAGCATAGACCATGTGCTCATACACTTCGTCTGTGACGCAGAACGCATCATATTTCAGTGCCAGTTTTCCGATTGCCAGGAGTTCCTCCTCTGTGAACACTTTTCCGCACGGATTGGACGGGTTGCAGATGATGATGGCTTTTGCGCCCTGCTTGAAGCCGTCTTCGATCAGGTTGATGTCGAAGTCATAGCTCGGCGGTACCAGCGGGATGTAGATCGGCTCTGCACCGGAAAGGATCGCGTCTGCGCCGTAGTTCTCATAGAACGGGGAGAATACCATAACCTTGTCGCCTGGATTACAGATGGTCATCATTGTCGCCATCATGGCCTCTGTGCCGCCGCAGGTCACAACGATCTCTGTCTGCGGATTGATCGTTCTTCCAATTGCTTTTCCCTGTTTCTTTGCAAGTGCCTCGCGGAAATTCTCGGCACCGAAGGTAATAGAATACTGGTGCGGGCCCTCATGGGCTGCTTTTGCGAGAGCGTCCATGATCTCCTTAGGCGGATCAAAATCCGGGAAACCCTGAGATAAGTTGATGGCACCATACTCATCGCTGATTCTAGTCATTCTTCTAATTACGGAATCGGTAAATTCCTGTACGCGTTTACTTAATTCTGGCATTATATATCCTCTCTTTCACGAAACAGTGATTTTTCAAACTTTCCCATTATATTAATTCTCAATATGGCTGATATATTTTTTCTCCAGCCCAAGCTCCTCCGGCATGAACCGCGGGCATACATTTTCAGAAGAAGTGATCACCGATGCTGCCAGACCGGAACCGATCTCGATGGCATCTGCCATTTTCTTTCCATATGTCAGACCGATCGCCACACCTGCGCAGAACGCATCGCCTGCTCCGGTCGTGTCCTTGACCTGAACTTTTCTCGCCGGGCAGATCCCCTTATTTCCTTCCATATCCGCGTAAACAGCACCGTCGCCGCCCATGGTAACGACCATAGCCCTGATTCTTGCCTGTTTTACCTTCTCAGCCAGAATATCGCACATCTCTTCCGGTGTCTTTCCGGAATAATCGTCGGTAAACAAAATTCCGGCCTCTAAAATATTGCAGATAAAGCAGTCCAGTTCCTTGATGAAATCACGTCTGTGTACTGCAATGCTCATGTTGGATACCAGAGCGAAAATTTTCTTATTATGCTTCTTAGCGAGATCAAAAGCCTTCTTGATTACTTCCTTATCAATATCGATCTCCACAACGATGGAATCCGCGTCCGCGAAGATTTCATCGCCTTTCGTATCCAGAAGATCTGCCACATGAAGCATGTTCGGGCGCTTGGAAATGGAACCAGCCACATCTCCGTTATTGTCGAACACCGCCAGCCATGTTCCCATGCCGTCACGCTTTGTGAGAATATAGTCGGTGTTCACTTTGTGGTTGCGCAGCTTCTGCACAACGTCTGTTCCAAGCGCGGTGTCATCCACAATGCTCACAAATGTCGGACGGAGCTCTGCGTTCGCGATATCCTCCGCAACATTTCTTGCTACGCCTCCGTGAATATATTCAATATGACCTACATTTCTTCCATCCGGAATATACATATCATGCGGAAATCCTTTGATATCCACGAATGTAGCTCCGATTACTACAATACCTTTTCCCATATGTGTTTCCCCACTTTTTATTCTAAGATGAAGCTATCGAAAATGAATAGCTCAAACTTGTCCTTTGCCTTTTCGTACTCTTCCTGACTCTTGATCGTATACGCCACCGGCAGTGCGCCCATCATGCTGCAGACTTTTCTTGAGAACATGTCTGCATCTTTGTGATTGTAAGCGATAAAATCCGGTCGGGTCAGGACATTGGTGAGAAGGTTGGAAAGCATCCAGTAAAGAAGTTTTCCTTTGTACTTTTCCACCTTGCCAAAATCCTGGGACAACTGGCCGCGGATCACTTCCGGGCGATGTTCGCGGTACCATTTGACTGCATACGGATGAAAGCTCTCGATGCAGTAAACGCCGTCGTAATTTTGAAGCATCGGGTCGGCAATTTCGCAGACCTCCGTGCTCGGAACATCCAGTTTATACTCAATGATCAGCGGTACCTTTCCGTCCACCAGCGCCAGAACATCTTCGAACTTCGGAATCTTCTCCTCAGACTCTGCCAGATGCAGCTCCTGTAGCTCGTCAAAGGTATACTCCCAGACCTTTCCCTCGACTCCACACATGCGAATGAGGGTTTCATCGTGGAAGACCACCGGAATCTTATCTTTTGTCAGCTGCACATCCATTTCGATTCCATATCCGGCATCCACTGCCTTCTTAAATGCTTTCATAGAGTTTTCCGGTGCGTCTCCGGTGTTGTCGTGAAGGCCGCGGTGGGCATAGTGAACGCCGCGAAGCGCAGAAACATCCGGTTTATGGAACATTCTCGGTGCCACAAGAAATGCATAAGCACCGCCAACTACCGGCACCGCCAATAATAATTTTCTCATTTTCATAGCCATTAATCCTCTACATCAAAATTTTCCAGCACACGCTTCTTCGCCGCCGGTCTGGAGTCGCCGTGTTTTACCATGGACATGGTAACGAAGGCGATGGAACTGAATACAACTGCGTACGGGAACAATGTCCGGTAAGAAACATGCTCCAGTAAGAATCCAGATAAAATCGGAGTGATGACCTGGGCAGACATGGAGAAGGTGTAATACAGTCCTGTATATTTTCCAACATCTCCTGCGTTACTCATTTCCACGACCATCGGAAGAGAGTTTACGTTGATCGCCGCCCACGCAAAACCGATGACTCCGAAGAACAGGTTCATGATTACATGGTAGCTGTTGAAGAATCCGGCGCTTGCGTAGCAGAGAATCAGTAAGATGATACCGATCTGGATGGTCTTCTTTCTTCCGATTTTGCCGGAAAGTGCTCCGATCGGGATATAGCTGATGATCGCAGCCACAGTCGCCACCATCAGACAGTCAGCATAACCGCCGTTTTCCAGTCCCCAGACATGGGTGGCATATCTGGAGAATGCGGTCGTTACTGCATTATATGCGGTAAACCATAAAGCGATAGAGATCAGGATGAAAGTCAGGCTTCGTTTTACATCCTTCGGAAGCGCGTTTGAGCCGGAGCCGCCGTTCTTTGTGCCGGCTGCTTCTTTCTTTGGTGCGGAGTTCCCTGCCCCAGCAGCCTTCTCCTGATTGTCTGTTTCAAGAGCAATCTGCTCTCTCAGCTTCTTTTCCTTAATTGTCAGGAACAGGACGATCACGCTCACGGCCATCAATGCCCCGACAGAAATAAACAATGGATAGTAGTTCGGTGTATCACCGCCGCCGACCATGACCTTGATCATGATCAGTGTATACACACCCCCGACTGCGCCCATCAGGTTGATGACCGCGTTACCGGCGCTTCGAAGCGGCTTTGGTGTCAGATCCGGCATCAAAGCAACGGCCGGAGAACGGTATAAGCCCATGGACACCAAAAGTGCGAACAGGCTGATCACGAACAGCGGCAAGTTTCTTGACTGGTCCGCATACGGAACGATCATCAAAAATGTCACTGCCAGCGCAGTTCCGCATAAAATGAACGGCATACGCTTTCCGATCGGTGAATCGACTTTATCGGAAAGGCTTCCGAAAATCGGCAGCAAGAACAGCGCCAGAACGTTGTCACATGCCATAATCGTACCGGTCACAGTCTCGCCCAGCCCAAAGCTGTTCTTCAAGATCAGCGGCACCACATTATCGTACATCTGCCAGAATGCAGAAATCGATAAGAACGCCAGGCCAATTAGTATGGTTCTTTTGTAATTTAACTTCATAAACATTTCTCCCCAACTTTTATACTTCTACTATTTTTCCCATGGTCTCTGAATCTTCGTCGTTCTTTTACCAAATGGAATTGCCACGATCACGCCTGCCGCCATCAAAAGCAGCCAGACTAAGATCAGATTCTTCCAGCCAATACCGGTCACTGCATTGGCAAACAGCGTGGAAGATACGGCCGCCGCCATGTAGCTCATGAAATCCAGATAACCGGTTGCTCCGGACACCATGCCAGTATCACGGAGACTCGGGCAGTAAACGCTCCAGAGCATGGATGCCGCACAGTTATTGAACAAGATCGCCATCACCAGCAAGCAGATATTAAGCACCGGATGTCCCACCAGATACACCAGCACGAACGAACATGCCGAACCACCGAAGAACAACAGCAGCGTCACGTCCATGTTCCTCTTTAATCGCTCATAAATAAAGACAGCAAGGAATGCGCTGGACGAGATCACAAAGGTCGCCACAGTGAAAATCAGTCCCGAATCCTGCGGTGAAAATCCCAGGTACTGGGCAAGATACGTCGGCATCCAGAATACCACAGCCGTTCTCACGATTCCCGTCAGCACAGAAACAAAGGTAAATTTGATGATCCGGTGTTCGATGAGGACCTTCAGTCCCTGGCCCTGGGCTTTGGGCGCCTTATATTGATTATACGTTACAATGCCTGTTTTCTCAAAGTGCAAAAAGCAGAAAAAACAGATCAGCCCCATGACCATCAGCACGGCACTGCCGGTGTAGAATACCATCTGCCATGCAAAGAATGCTGCCACAACGCCTGCCACAGGAGAACCCAGGTAGGAAGCGAAGGTGTAGCCAAGGCAGCATCTGGCCGCATAGACCGGCTCTGTATTTTCCGCCACCACCTTCGTCATCGGCGCGTAGATCATGGACAGGAAAAATCCGATCATTCCGTAAGTCAGATGAGCCGCAAACGGCAGATCCAGCATGAACGGAAAAAGTGCGTTGCACACACCTGCAAGGAGCAGTCCGAAGCTGATCATATACCTGGACTTGATCTTATCGCCAACCAGGCCATTGATCAGCTGGCCCACTGCATAGAACGTGAAAAACATGGACGAAATTGAGCCGATATATTCCTCCTGATAAACACCGCCCTCGATGATCTGCGGTGTCACCACGCTCAGGATGTTTCTGGCAAAATAGACTCCAAGATAGGAAACGGAACACAAGGTTCCGATGAATACTGCATTGCGGACTTTACTGTTTTCCAGGAGATTTCCCGGTTGATGCGAATTGCCTTCCTTCCCCATAACAACATTCATTGTCATTTTCCCCCATTTTTCTTCCTTTTATATATGCAATTCTATTATTAAAACGATACCACTTTTCAGGATTTGCGTCAATGAAATTGCGCCGCGAAACCCTTTTGGTTTTGCACTTCAGGGAATTTAACGCAAAAAAAGAATCACCCCTCGCGGAGTGATTCTTCAAAAGATTTTTTCATTATTCTGCTGCTGTCACAGCTGTGATATGCGGGTTAACACCCTCGTACCAGTACAGGTAACCTTCCATATCGATCACATCTCCGATCTCTAACTCTTTTACTGCAGCGTAAACGTCTGTTGTGTTGTCGCAGAGGTAGGACTCAACTGTGAATGTGTATGTCTCGCCATTGAGGAAAACGTTGAAGTACAGGTCGTTGCCGTCCTGACCGGAGCCGTCCCAGTTGTAAAGGAATGCCACGTCATTGCCGTCAGCATCTTTGGAAGCTTCCACAGTCATACCCTTGAAGGATACGTACTCGTTCTGGTGGTTAATGAGCTCGTCTGTGCCAAGTAACT
>JAFUMF010000145.1 GCA_017482945.1 Lachnospiraceae bacterium | reverse complement strand
TCATTCCCTGCATCAGCCAGATCAGATCGCGGAAGATCTTCATACCGCCGATGCCGTAGAAATTCTGCGGGGGAACATAGTTATGCTTTAGGGCATAGGCCAGAGATGCCGCCATGCGGTCGATGGCCTCATTCGGGTTCGTTTCATCGGTGGCGACGCCTGCCAGGAAATTGCTTCCGACTTGAGTACGGCCTTCAATGATCATCTGAAGATTGAATTCTTCGCTGTAATTACCACTCACAAGATAACCGACCGGCATTCCCATGTTGACAGTGCGGTGGCCGTTGCAGAACTGGCGGTCATCGTATTGTTTAAAGAGTGCGCCCATGGAATGATCTTTGACCGTGAAGGCGTAGACGATGGCCTGGGCAGTTTGGATCTTACTGCGCAGATAGTCATCGAACCGGTCTTTGTGGATACATTTACCGGAAACCGCGCATTTAAAGCAGCCGAGACAGCCGCCGGTGAACGGGAACTCTCTCAGGTTGAAGATGCGGGTCTTATAAGGAAGAACCGCCTGAAAACGGGCGATCATGCTGGCAAGCTGTGTATTGTCCGGTTCACAGTCTGTGACAATGACCACATCGCCGTTCTTGGAAACTTCCGGAGATTCCGGAACATCGACCGGCACATGCAGCGGAGCAGACAGAGGCTTAGGAAGTGCCTCGTACTGATCGTGTTTCATGCTCCAGCAGACAAAACGGAAGAAATCTCTTGCCTCTTTTCTTCCTTTTTCCGTAGTCAGATCATCCATATCAGCAGACAGACCGCGGATGTATTTCATTCCCAGATCCTGGCAGTTATCCTGAATATAGCGGTGAGCCGTCACATCATAAAAGTGCTTGGAGGTGGACAGCTGGGTCGCAAATTTGCCTTCCAGAGAAATATCGGATGCTTTTAACAATTCTATGAACCGATGCAGCTGGGACGGCGCGATAAAGGTGTAGACCGGGTAGGAAAACAGCAGAAGATCAGCCTGTTCAATGGCTTTTTTAGCTGGTGTAAAATCCTTCTCCAGTGCACGGATCGTCTGGCCGACGTTTAAGATTTCAAAGGTATGTTTCGGATAAAGCTGCTGCAGATAGAGGACTGTGTGTAATGTGATACTGTAATTTCCTTTCGGACTTCCATTCAGAACAACAATTTTCATAGTCTTACCTCCAAGGTTTCATTCATATAATATACATGTATTATATCAAAAACACTCGAAGATTTCATTTAGAAAGTTTATAGACTTTTAATAAACAAATCTTTCGTTTCTGTCACATTCGAACGTTGTAATCTTGAGTTTCAATAGGAAAGTAACTATAATCTTGATATGAAAAATCATGCTCCGTCAGGGGCTGAATTGCAGCATGGAAAGTGAGAGGTATAGGATGAAAATGCTGAAAAATAAGAATCCATGGATCGTACCGATCTACTGCACATTTTATCTGGTGATATTCTTTCTTCTGGAAAACAACCAGGCCACTCATCATGTGATTCGCTGTGCACTGGACGATAAGATTCCATTTTGTGAGTACTTTATTGTTCCATATGTGTTATGGTTCTTCTACATGATTGGTGTGGTGGTGTACTTCCTGTTTTATAACGAAAGCAGTACAGAATACAGGCAATTGATTTCCACACTGGGAACGGGAATGTCGATCTTTCTGATCGTGTCGTTCGTATATCCGAACTGCCATAATTTAAGACCGGTCCTTGGAGACGGAAATCTATTTATCGATGCAGTAAAGCTTTTATACAAAATAGATACACCGACCAATCTGCTGCCGAGTATTCATGTGTTCAATTCCTTGGCGGCGATGGGAGCGATCGTCAACAATGAGCGGTGCAGAAGGAACAAAGGTGTCATCGCGGGATGCGGAATTCT
Source organism: Lachnospiraceae bacterium (assembly GCA_017482945.1). Taxonomy (GTDB): domain Bacteria; phylum Bacillota; class Clostridia; order Lachnospirales; family Lachnospiraceae; genus Pilosibacter. The sequence goes on along the minus strand of JAFUMF010000145.1, from coordinate 743 downwards.
AACTGCGTCCATCATCCTGTCGACCATGTTCTTAAAGCAGCACAGTGTCATTGATGTGATCGCGGGATTTGGTTTTTACGGACTCTGCTATGCAGTATTTTACAAATTCATTCCTGCCAACGAGAACATGATCAAAACGATTCTTAGGAAAGACCAGCTCTTTACAATCCCGAATATTCTCAGTCTGGCACGGCTTGTCCTGGCAGTGTTATTTTGGGGAATTGGAACGAGAAAAGTATTTTCAAAGAAGCAGATTTGGCTTGTGGGAATTCTGATCGTATCAGGAATTACCGATTTCCTGGATGGAAAAATAGCGAGAAAGTATAATATGGTCAGTGAATTTGGAAAGATTCTGGATCCGATCGCGGATAAAGTGACTCAAGGTGTTCTGTTATTATACCTTATGACGAAATATCCGATGATTCAGCTGACATTGGTATTATTCTTTGTAAAGGAGATCAGCATGCTGATCCTCAGTTCCCGTCTGTTAACTGAGACCGGCAAGAACGAGGGTGCAAGATGGTACGGAAAAGTCAGTACGGCTGTGTTCTATGTGGTCATGATCATTCTGGTATTATTCCCGGGAATTGAACTTCAGACTGCAAACTGTCTCATTGGAATCAGCAGCTTCTTCATGGCACTGGCGTTTGTCCTCTATATGAACCACTACATAACAGAATATAATACGGCCAGACGGAAATTCCGCCCGGCCGGTATGGATTAATCAGTTTCTTTTTCTGGCT
>JAFUMF010000144.1 GCA_017482945.1 Lachnospiraceae bacterium | reverse complement strand
GTGGATGAAGGAGGCCAAATGATAAATGTTGGACTATTGTTGCTCTTTCTGATCCTGATTCTGATCATTGCTGCCGGTATGGCTGTCTTCTATATTAAGAAGCAGCTTACCACGGTTTCAAGGAACGCCTTTGGGACGGATTCATTTCTGGAAGGAGTCAGGCAGCAGGAGAAGATTTATGCCGAAACGCCCAAGTCAGTGGCGGGGATGACGAGCTTTTATCTTCCGAGGATCCAACGAGACTTTCCGGAGCTTTCTGTGCCGGAGATGATGCAGAAATCGGAGAATCAGATCAAGGCGGCGCTCCATGCGGTGGAGGCTCAGGATTTGAGCCTGATCGCCGATGCTTCGGAGGAGTTCAAAAAACAGATCCGCCTTTGGATCGATGAAAATAAAAAACAGGGAATCTGTGAACAGTTCCAGAATGTGCACATTCATAAGACGGCCATTTCCAGGTACGAAAAACAGGCCGGATGCTGTATCATCAAGTTCCAGTCGGCAGTAGAGTACCGGTATGCGAAATGGAACCGGAATGAGGAGCGGCCGGAGCCAAAGATGACTCAGACCAGATATGACATGGAGTGGGTCTATGTGCAGGATGTGGAAAAGCTTCCAAAAGAAAAGAGGGCGATGGGATTGAATTGCCCAAACTGCGGCGCACCGGTATCGCAGGTGGGCGCCAAATTCTGTGAATATTGCGGAAGCACAGTGGAGCCGATCAACATCCGTGTATGGTCCCTGGACCAGATGGATAGAGACAGTGATCAATATTAATATATGGAGGGGAAACGAATGAAGACATATAAAATTGCAGTGATTCCGGGCGATGGTGTTGGTCCGGAGGTCCTGACTGAGGGTATGAAGGTATTAAAACGTGTAGCTGAGCTGGATGGAACCTTCCAGTTCGAGGACACATGGTTTCCGTGGGGATGTGAATATTATTTAAAGACCGGAAGAATGATGCCGGAGGATGGCATTGAGATTTTAAAGGGCTATGATGCGATTTATCTCGGTGCAGTGGGATATCCGGGCGTGCCGGATCATATTTCCCTCTGGGATCTGCTTTTGACGATCAGAAAGAATTTTGACCAGTACGTGAACCTGCGCCCGGTGAAGCTCTTAAAAGGCGCTCCGTGTCCGCTGGCAGGTGTTGAGAGAGAAGAAATCAACATGACATTCATCCGTGAGAACAGCGAAGGCGAGTACGCAGGCAGCGGAAGCTGGCTCTTTAAAGATAAGCCAAACGAGGTAGTCATCCAGGACGGCGTATTCTCAAGAAAGGGCTGCGAGCGTATCATCCGCTACGCTTTCGAAGTGGCAAGAAAAGAAAAACGAAGCCTCACAAGCATCAGTAAAGGAAATGCGTTAAACTATTCCAGGGTATTCTGGGATCAGATTTTTAAAGAGGTGAGCAAGGAATATCCGGACGTTAAGACGCACTCCCTCTTAGTAGACGCGGCTGCCATGTTCATGGTGAAGGATCCGAAGCGGTTCGAAGTTGTGGTGACAAGCAACCTCTTTGGTGATATTTTAACTGACCTTGGTGCAGCGATTTCCGGAGGTATGGGCCTGGCAGCAGGAGCCAACCTGAATCCGGAGGGAACATTCCCGTCCATGTTCGAGCCGATCCATGGTTCTGCACCGGATATTGCCGGTCAGGGAATCTCCAACCCGATGGCTTCTGTATGGGCAGCATCCCAGATGTTAGATTTCTTCGGCCATGAAGACTGGGGCAAGAAGGTTCTCGATGCTATCGAGGATGTTCTCGTTGACGGAATTGCTATGACACCGGATCTTGGCGGCACAGCATCCACATCCCAGGTGGGCGATGCGATCGTCGCAAAGCTTGGTTAAAAAATGAAAATCCGCCGGATGGTTTTTAGGAACAGGATGGTGGAAAGGAGAGAAAGATTGATGGAGGCAAACGGACGTTTTTTCCATGTCATCGCCAGGATTCATACGGATTTTCCAACAAAATTCGGAATTCCGCGCCAGAGTGGACTGATTACTGATCTGAAAGCTGAAATTGTGTTTGAGCCGGAGTACCGGAATGCCGATGCGCTCCGTGGAATCGAAGAATTTTCCCATATCTGGCTGATCTGGGAGTTTTCTGAGGCGGTGAGAGAGTCATGGTCGCCGACTGTGCGTCCGCCGAGACTTGGAGGAAACAAGCGGATGGGAGTCTTTGCCACAAGATCTCCGTTCCGCCCCAACGCAGTGGGCCTTTCCAGCGTGCGTCTGGATTCGGTGGAGCTTACTACAGACCGGGGCCCGGTTCTCCATGTGTCCGGAGCAGATCTGATGGATGGAACGCCGATTTATGACATCAAACCATATCTGGCATTCGCAGACAGCCATCCTGAAGCGACGGGAGGATTTACCGACCAGACAAGGGAATATGGCCTGAATGTGGAAATTCCGGAAGAACTGGAGCTTTCCGTGGAACCGGAGAAAAGAGACGCGCTCCGTGCCGTCCTCGCCCATGATCCTCGCCCGTCTTACCAGAATGATCCAGATCGGATTTATGGAATGGAGTTTGCTGGATACGAGGTCAAATTCCGGGTCAGCGATATGGTGCTGACAGTGACAGGAATTGAACGGTTGTATCTCTGATCTTGGTTCCATAAATCATGATCAGGATGCATATAGATTATTCAAACATGGAATGTTTTGTGTCTTTGGTCCATTTTTTGGATGATGGTTTGATGTTTTCCACCAGCGTGATCATTGCACGCATGGACATGGTCTGAGATTTCAATTCTTCTCTTGCAGCCGGAACGTAGTGCTCCAGAATCGGAAGAAGGATCAGTGCTGTGATGCCGGATGTGAAACCGCCGTTGTAGAGGACGAAGCCGCCGTGAAGATCGCGGGTCGCGGTACACATGGAGGCGCACATGAAACCGGCTGCGATACCGGCTCGGATGCCGTATCGTCCGACGATCGGGCAAAGACCGGTCGCGAAGGCCACACCGTTTATATATCCTTGCGTAGAAACGGACCAGGTAATGTCACGTCCGTTGATCTCGCAGAAGAACATGGTCACTGCATAGAGAAGCACATATCCTGCCAGGATCGGCCAGACATTTTTTGGATGCTGTCCCATGGAAGTGAAGGTCAGCGATGCCAGGATCACACCGATGGTCGGTCCGGTAAAACCGGCACCCGGCGTGAGAAGTGTGATCGCATTGATATAAATAAGGAAGATAATGCCATACACGCCGATGTTGATCAGGCAGAGCGGCATTCCGTATTTTGCTGAAAAGTCACTGGAAAAACCAGTATCTTTTACGAACCGGCGATAGCCATGGAAGGTTTTTCCATTGAGATAGTATCCGGTTCCGATACAGATGGAAAACGCAGCGAGGAAAAAGAGCGTCGCGTATAAGTGATAGTTATGGCCGAAGCGTTCATAAATTTCATTGGTATGGTCCAGAACCTGCGGCGGAGTGATTCCCATGGTCTTGTACATCAGGTTGAATACAAAGAAACCGAATACACCAAAGGCAAGACCGCCGTTGTAAAGGTTATAGCCCTTATGCCATGCTTTCGCGCCCGGAAGAATCGCCGGGATCACGAAACCGAGAGCAAGCGCAAACAGAACCGCTAAAGCCACGCCGGATGGAGTAATATTCGCCACACCAAAGGTATAGGTATCTCTCTGAGTATAGCGGAATAAAAATTCGCTGATGAACGGACCAAAAGAAGTCGCGAACATGCAGACATGGAGGTTATTCTTAAAATCCAGCTTCTTCAGTCTGAGATATAAGAACGGAGCCAGAAAACATGGCCACATATTAAGGAAATTCAGTCCGTAGAAACAGTGGGCGACCACCAGAAAATAGCCGGCCAGTGTATTCGGCTGAGAATCTCCCTTTAAGAGGATCATAGCCAGAAAACAGGCCATACCACAGGCACCGGCATTGAGCATGGCGCTTGCCAGGCCGCCGATGGCGAAATAGTCTGTTACCAGCGGACATGGTGAAATCATGATCAGGTACCAGTCATAGAAAACGGAGCCCCATTCTCCGGTATAAAAAGCTGCAATCAGAGCCGAGACCAGGAACAAGGCGGAAAAGCCAAAAGCAATCCCGTTGATGATCTGGCTGTTTGTAAAGACGCGCTGTTTCATAAGCATTTTCCCCCAAAAGCATTGTATTCTATTATTATAACATTGGGAAAATGCCCGTTCAAGAAAAATGTCAGTATTTGTTAAAAAAGGCAAATATTTTGTCGAAGTATCTTAGCGAGAATTTAACATCAAAATGTGATATAATGAAAAAAATTTAACGTCAGGAAGGGATATCGTTTGTTATTGAAAATGATAAAAAACAGCCTGACTACCATTGGTATTTTATTGTTTGCGGCCGGCGTTTGTCTTGTGATCGACGGATTTGCAGAAGCAGATACCCACGTACCGCTGATTTTTGTATTGGCGGTCGTTATGGTTTCCAGATTTACAGACGGTTATGCCTACGGCATTCTGGCATCCATGATTGCGGTAGTCGGTGTTAACTATGTATTCACATATCCTTATTTTGAAATCAACTTCAGTCTGATGGGATACCCTCTGACTTTCGTTGTTATGCTGGGCGTTGCCTGTATGGTCAGTGCACTGACAACGCAGATCAAAAATCAGGAGCAGATCAAGCTGGAAGTCGAGAAGGAAAAGATGCGCGGCAATCTTTTAAGGGCTGTGTCCCATGATATCCGCACACCATTGACTTCGATCATGGGATCGGCGTCTGTACTGATTGAAAACAGCGGGGATATTTCTGAGGAGAAGAAACAGGAATTGGCCCGGGACATTCAGTCAGAGGCGCAGTGGCTGATTCAGATCGTGGAGAATCTGCTCTCTATTACAAGAATTGATAACGGTGATGGAGAGACGAAGATCAACAAACAGGAGGAACTTCTGGAAGAAATCGTAGGAAGTGCAGTTCTGAAGTTTAAAAAGAGATTCCCGGAGATGAAGGTACTGGTAGAAATGCCTGAGGAACTTGTCATTGTTCCTATGGATGGAATTTTAATTGAGCAGGTCCTGGTGAACCTTTTAGAAAATGCGGCGATCCATGGAAAATATACGACGGAGATTCTGATCAAAGTTTTGGAGGAAGAGGTTCAGGTCAGAGTATCTGTGGAGGATAATGGAGCTGGAATTAAAGAACCGGTCCTTCCAAGGATTTTTGAGGGAAGACTGCATTCAGAAGATGGAGCGGAGAGTGATTCCAAGCGAAATATGGGAATCGGACTTTCCGTATGTAAGACGATTATTAAAGCCCATAAGGGAAATATGAAGGCAGAAAATAAGGCAGAGGGCGGAGCAAAATTCACTTTCTGGCTGCCGAAATAGTGGGGAGGATTTATGGAAATTAGAGACAGAGTACTGGTAGTGGAAGACGATAAGAGAATCAACAGTTTCTATAAGACCGTACTGGAGGCCAACAACTATGATGTTCTGCTGGCACAGACGGGAACTGAAGCGTACAGCATGATCACCTCTCAGTGCCCGGACGTGGTGATTCTGGATCTGGGTCTCCCGGATATGGATGGAATGAAAATTTTAAAAAGCGTGCGCGAATGGTCCAGCATGCCGGTGATCGTGGTGTCTGCGAGAACCCACGAGAAAGATAAAGTGGCTGCGCTGGATCTTGGTGCAGATGATTATATTACAAAACCGTTCGGCACTTCCGAGCTTTTGGCGCGTATCCGTACAGCGATCCGCCATACAAGAAGTTCTCTTGTGAACCAGAATGGTGCACCGGCCGGTGTATTTGTGTCCGGCGGTCTGACCATCGACTATGATAAACACAGAGTCTTTGTGGATGGAAAAGACGCAGGCCTGACTCAGAATGAGTATAAAATCGTAAGTCTGCTTGGTAAATACGCAGGAAAAGTCATGACTTATGATTATATTATTAAGGAGATCTGGGGACCGAACATGAAAAATGACAATAGAATCCTCAGAGTGAATATGGCAAATATCCGCAGAAAGATTGAAAAGAATCCGGCGGAACCGGAGTACATCTTTACAGAAGTCGGTGTTGGTTACCGAATTGTGGAGCCGGATTAATTGCCCTGAAAAAGAGAATCTGTGAAATGTAAGATGCCGCCCGGTGGATGCAAAAGAACGGGCGGCAGTTTTTATGTTTATAGGAGGGAAGCGGACAGCTGGTCGATGGATCGGAAGGTATAGCCCATTTCTTTCCATTTGGTCAGCAGCTCATCGAGGATCTGGGCATTGGTGGAGGAGGTACTGTGGAGCAGGACGACGGCGCCTGGGTGGATGCGGCCGAGGAGTTTCTCAAAGGCCTCCTCTTTGGACGGCTGTTTATCCTGATACCAGTCCACGTAGGCCAGGCTCCAGAAAAATGTAGTGTAGCCCAGCTCCTTTGCCATTTTAAGATTCGCCTCGCTGTACTTTCCCTGAGGTGGTCTATAATACTTCGGCATGGTCTGGCCGGTGATCTCCTGGTAGAGGGTTTCTAGGTCAGTGAGTTCCTTTTCAAAGGCAGAAACTTCTGAGATTTTTGACATGTCCGGATGATGGTAGGTGTGGTTCGCAACAATATGGCCTTCAGAGACCATCCGCTTCACAAGCTCCGGACTGGTCTCCAGATAATTTCCTACAACAAAGAATGCCGCCGGAACGTTATGTTTTTTTAGTGCATCCAGAATTGCCGGAGTATTCCCATTCTCGTATCCGGCGTCGAAGGTCAGGTAAAGGACCTTCTCATCGGTCATTTCTGCGTAACAGGCCTGATACTCCTTTAACTGGTCGGCAGTTGCGTTTGCCACAGGTGGTTTCCCCTCCGTCTGAAAGCTCAGGCCCCAGTTGCCGTCTGCGGCCGCAGCCACGGCTTTTTGTGGGGCATCTTTCATGGTGACGGAGGCCGCAATGGTGCCTGCCGTGAAAGACAGTACAAAGAAAAGAATGAGGGCAGACATCGTTTTCCATATGTTTGATGGTTTCATGTGCAAGAAATCCTTTTGTTTTTTATATTCATATGGAAGGAATGCCTGTACCATGACGGAAGAGGGTAGAATCCGGGCGCAAAATGTGGTAAGATAGTCGGCATCAGGATGGAGGTTTTTTTAGATGTCAAATGGGATCAGAAGAATTCTGGAGCCGGTGTTTGTGTTCCTGGCGGTAGCATGTCTCGTTGAACTTTCCCTTGGAATGACCGGTTGGTTTGGGGAAGATGTGATTCTATGGGGGACGCTGTTACGGGCAATATTCACGGTGCCTGGACTGGCTTATTTTTACCGGGAAGATAAAGCAGGGCGTGGAGAATGGCGCCTGGGTATCAAGACGGCGGTGCTGCTTGTTGTGGCCGGCGCAGGTCTGTCGGTGGCATTCCGGTTCTTGTTTATGGCGATCGGAGTTCCGGGATATGAGGCAGTCGAGGAGAATCTGATGACAGGAAATCTCCTGTTACAGGCAGTTGCGCTGTTGGCTGCGTCGCCGATTTTGGAGGAATTTTTCTTCCGTGGTGTCTTATATGGAAGGCTTAAGGAGCTGGTCTCTGTGCCGGCGGCGATGGCAGTTTCCTCGGCACTTTTTGGCCTGTATCATGGAAATCTCAGTCAGGGAATTTATGCATTTTTTATGGGAATTCTCCTCGCCTGGGCCATGGAACATTGCCGGACAGTGGCCGGACCGATCCTTCTTCATGTGGCGGCCAATGCTGCTGCAATCTGGTTAAATCTGGTGATTATGCTTTAATTTGGAACAATAAATAAAAAATTATTCGCGAAAAATTGTTGAAAATGTGGAAAAAATGTGATTTTATTGACAAAAAAAGGCTGAGGCATTATAATTCCAACAGCCGAAAGGTGTAATGAATAAAAATGAAAAATGACAGCATGGAAACGACAGCTTAGGGATTGTTTTAGGAGGAAAATTATTATGGCAACAAAGAAAACAGCGAAAGCTGCTGAGGCTAAAGTTGTAGAGACTGTAGAGGCAGTAGAGACAAAGAAAGCTACAAGAAAGCCGGCAGTGAAGAGCTCTGTATATGTACAGTTTGGTGGTAAGGAAATCGTTGAGAAAGATGTAGTAGCTGCTTGTAAGAAAGCATATGCTGATCTTGCTACAGGCGAGGACCTCAAGACTCTTGAAGTTTACATCAAGTTAGAAGAAGGCGCTGCTTACTATGTAGCAAACGGCGTTGCTTCTGACGATTACAAGATCGAGCTTTAATTTGGAACATGCGGAAGATTCCGCCAGTGGACCGAACATAAAAAACACCGATGACAGTGGGTAATGACCCTGAGGCATCGGTGTTTTTTGTCGTAAAAATTGCCGTGTTAAATCTGGCGGATGTTCCCCTTAGTTACATCGGGAAAACTCCCTGAAATACAGGAAGTGAGATCAGCCAGCAGAGAAACGGTGCGATGGCAATTGCCGGAAGGTAGTTGGCAATTTTGATCTTTGTCACACCGATGATGTTGGTGCCAAGAGCAATGATAATGAGAGAACCTGCACATGTCATTTCAGCGATGGCAGAATCTGT
>JAFUMF010000143.1 GCA_017482945.1 Lachnospiraceae bacterium | reverse complement strand
TGCGATATTCGATTTCTTCCTCTATCTTTTTGATATCTTTTTCTGTCAATTCATTGCGCATGACTGCGTCCCTCCACTCTGCAATGCAAATGCGGCCTGAAACTCCGTTTTTGCACTGCTCATTGCCTTCGTGAAGCTAGTATACCAAATTTCAAACATAATTTCTAGCCTTCAAACGCCACCTTCATGGCATGATCGATGGCTTCTTCCTGGTACTGCTTGGTGTATAAATTATAATATTCCCCACGTGCAGCAATCAGTTCCTTGTGATTTCCCTGCTCGATGATTTTTCCGTCTTTGATCACCAGGATCAGGTCCGCCTGGCTGATCGTAGAAAGTCGGTGGGCTATCACAAAGGAGGTCCGGCCTTTCATCAGGTGCTCGATGGCATCCTGGATCTTCTTTTCGGTCACTGTATCGATGGAGGAAGTTGCCTCGTCGAGCACAAAGATCCTCGGGTCTGCAAGAATCGCTCTTGCAAAAGAGAGACGCTGTTTTTCTCCGGTGGACAGCAGATCTCCTCCCTCACCGACGTTGCTCTCATACCCATGCTCCATCCGCGCGATCACATCTTCCGCGGACACACTCTTCACCGCCGCCTCGATCTGCTCCATGGTGGCATTTGGATTTCCATAGCGCAGATTTTCCAGCACACTGCCTGAAAACAGATGCGGTGTCTGGAGCACGTAGCCGATGTTGCTGTGGAGCCAGAGCTGAGAACGCTCTTTCGCGTCCCGGCCATCGATCAGAACACGGCCGGCCGTCGGCTCAAAGAACCGGCACACCAGATTCACAAGCGTGGATTTACCGGCACCGGTCTCACCTACGATCGCCACATTGGTCCCCTGCGGAATGTGCAGATTAAAATGTTCCAGCACATACTCATCACCGTCCGGATATTTAAAAGAAACATCCTCAAAGGTAATATCTCCATACAGCGGCTCCCAGTTCTCCGTCTTCGGTTCGAAAGAGTCGCCATATTTCGCTTCCACTTCTTTAGAATCACGCACATCCGACTGAGTCTCCATCAGTGTAGAGAAACGCTCCACGTTTACCTGGACCGTGATCAAATCCGAAATCGAGCGAACGATCCACTGGATCGGCTCCATCATACCAAGGGCATAGGACATAAACACAGAAAGAGTTCCGATTTCCATGACACCTTCCATTGTAATATGACCGCCCTGCCAGAGTACAAGCGCTAACGCCACGGAAGATGCAAAGGAAATCATGGATGAGAACATGGAACGATAATGGGTCGCATGGACCGATTTCAGTTCCATCTCCTCCGTCGTCCGATTGAAGTTATCCTCCATTTTCTGCTCAATGACCAGCGTCTTCGTTGTCTTTGCGCCGGTGATGCCTTCGTTGAAATTACTGGTGATCTGGGAGTTGACCTCGCGGATCTTATGATTTAAGACCACCAGCTTCATCTGGAACATCTGCGCCACCACCGCAATGACCGGCACAAGAAGCAGCACCCAGAATGCCAGCTTCGCATTCACCTTCAGCATAACAACAATCGCACCGATAATATAAGAAATATACCAGACACCGTTCATCAGGCTCCAGGAAACCAGTGCGCCGATCCGGTTGGTATCGCTCATGACTCTCGCATGAATATAGCCGACGCTGTTCTGGTTAAAATAGGAAAACGCCAGCGTCTGCAGATGATTGAAGCTTTCGCGCTTCATGTCGCGGCCCACGTACATCTCGATCTGACACGCCTGGTAGGCAGAGATCCCGTTGGCAATGACCTGGAACGCCAGCACCGCCAGATACACCCAGATGAAGGTATCCATGGTATCCAGCGTCTGTTTTGCGATGAAATGGTCGATGGCGTACTCCTGAAACAGCGGGAGGATGATATCCACAAGACCACCTGCAAACCCCAGATTGATCATCCAGAAAATGATGCCGCGATATGGTTTCAGATATGGGAGCAGCTTGTTGATGCCAAAATATGGCAGAGTCTTGAATTCGTTTTCTTTCTTCTTACTCATCTGCTTCCACCTCCTCTTCCACAGTCATCTGCATATCATAAATCTTCCGATAAATTCCGTGTTTCTCCATCAGCTCCCTGTGAGAGCCGATCTCCGCGATCCGGCCCTTATCCAGCACCATAATGCAGTCGGCCTGCATCAACGTCGTCACGCGATGGGCAATGAGGATCACCGTCGCCTCCGCCAGCTTTTCCTTCAGCGCCTGGCGGATCATGGCATCAGTCTGGGCATCCACGGCCGACAGCGAGTCATCAAAGACCATGATCGGCGTCTTCTGAACTAACATACGCGCGATGGCCGTACGCTGCTTCTGACCTCCGGAAAGTGTCACGCCACGCTCGCCCACGACGGTATCATACCCGCGTGTAAACTCCATGACGGAATGGTCCACACAGGCAATGGCTGCTGCCTCACGGATCTCGCCAAGAGACATATGTTCCTTCGTAATTCCAATATTTTCCGCAATGGTCCTCGAGAACAAGAACGGCTCCTGCAGCACCATACCGATATGTTCGCGGACCCACTCGCCCTTCATGTCTGCAATATCCACACCGCTGATGGTAATCTGCCCGTTCTCCGCCGGCAGATCATACAGGCGGTTCAAAAGATGCATCAGCGTCGATTTACCAGAACCAGTACCGCCCAGAATACCAAAGGTCGTTCCCTTCGGAATCGTAAAGCTCACATCTGAAAGCACCGGAATATCTCCGTAACCAAAGGTCACATGTTTAAATTCAATATCTCCATTCAGATCCGGAGTCACAGCATCCGGCTTATCCTGCTCCGCCTCTGAATTCATAATATACCGGATTCGCTCCACTGAAACGCTGGCCTTGCTCATCTCGGAAATGGTACGTCCCAGAGAACGCACCGGCCAGATCAGCATCGTATTATAGGAAACGAAAGCGATAAATTCACCGGCTGTCATCTCCCCGCGAACGCAAAAATAAGAGCCCAGCACAACGATCAGCATGATCTGAAGACCAGACACCAGATCACCGGCCCCCCAGAACAGAGACAGAACCGTACAAAGCTTCATCCACTCGTCGGTATAAATATTATTCTGCTTTTCAAAGCGGTCTTTCTCGAACTTCTCTCGTCCAAACGCTCGTACCACGCGGATACCTGTGAGATTTTCCTGAGCGATGGTGGACAGTACACCTTCGTTCTCATCACACTCCGTGAACCGGTCACGGATCTTGGAATGAAAAATTGTGGAATATCCCACCACCACCGGTACAAAACAAGCCGCGACCAGTGTCAGCTTCGGATTCATGGCAAACATAAAGGAAAGAGATAAGACGATCATCATCACGATCCTAAACACCGCCGTCAGCTGCTCCGACACGAAATTCTTGATCATGTCCACGTCAGAAGTGCAGCGCTGAATGATATCGCCAGTCTGGTTTTTCATGTGCCAGGAAAATGGCAGGCGCTGAATATGGGAGAACAGACGATTTCGCATGGTCTTTACGAACCGCTCCGATCCCTTGCTGTTATAAAGCGTATTCAAATATCGACAGACCGCACTGGCCAGCGCGATCAGCGCGATCACAATGCCAATGACCCAAAGGTGCGTCTTCAGATATCCCACGCCTCCGGCCCGGTCCACAAGCTCCGCCACAAAAGCAGGCACATCCAGAGGCTCATTTCCAATGATGCTGTCCACCGTTGTGCGGATGACCTGAGGCGTTACCATATCAAGCGCATTCACCATGAGCGTCGCGATGATACTGATGGCAAAATACGTCTTGCTTCCTTTTAAGAATTCCCAGACCAAAGAAAGTTTTGTATAGTTACCTGGATTGTTCGTTTTTGCGTCATGCTTAAGCAATTGTACGACCTCCCCTTTATTTTCATTCGTAACCTTCATTATAACATGAAAAGACCGTTCTGAAAATCCTATCCTTTCAGAACGGCCTCTTATTCACATTTTTTTACTTATTCTGCATCAAAATCCACATGATACACCTTGTCACCTGCGTGGATATCCACAAACGGCAGGTCGAACTGGTCATCCATGATATCGACGCGGCACTCAAAATGTACATTTCCCTCACCTTTGATCATCAGAAGGTAAGTTCCATTTTCTCTTTCTTCCATCTCATCGCAGATGTTATTGTAAAGTTCTTCCCCATCCACAACGCCCGGATAACCGGCATCTTTGATCTTCTTTTCAATTAAACGATATAATTCCTGCATCGTTATTCCTCACTTTATTTTGTTTCACTCTCAGACTCAGCTGCAACGACTGCCTCAGAAGTAAGCTCCACTTCCACGATCATTTCTTCCGCATCCAGTCCGATTTCCATCACGACTTCAGAATCAGTCTCGTCTTCGTCATCAATGCCAGCTTCAGCCACAGCCGCCTTTGCCGCCTTCTTCGCAGCTTCTTCCGCCGCCTTTTTCAGCGCATCCAGCGCCGCCCAGTTGGCACGGTTGAAGCGTTTTGTCATCGCGAGAACTTCCTCACTGAGTTCGTCAGTCAAAAGCTCTGCCTTCATTCTCCAGCTCCAGTTATTATCCACAGTACCCGGAGTATTCATGCGGGCAGAATTGTCAAGACCGGCCCAGTCCTGAATCGGAACGATACATGTCTCAGACGCGCACATCATCGCCATGCGGATCAGTTTCTTGTACATATCCGCATCGTCTGTATGGTGATCGTCGATATAATCTCTGATCTGCTCTTTTCCTGCTTCTGTCAGACCTGCATACCAGCCGGCAACAGTCTCGTTATCATGTGTTCCTGTATACACAACGTTATTACGTCCAAAATTGTGTGGTAAGTACTCATTCACACCTGTTGTGTCAGCCACATTCCAGGCAAACTGCAGCACCTTCATATTCGGGAAACCACTGTCTTTTACAAGCTTACGAACGCCGTCTGTCATAAGACCCAGGTCTTCTGCGATGAATTTTCTCTCGCCCAGTTCCTTCTCAAGAGTCTTAAAGAGATCCATGCCCGGTCCCTTCTCCCAGAGGCCGTCTTTCGCCTTTCCCGTGCTCGCAGGAATGGAGAAGTACTCATCAAAACCTCTGAAATGGTCGATACGGACCACATCATACAGCTTAAAGCTGTACCATAAACGTGTTACCCACCAGTGATAGTTGGTCTTTTTGTGGTAATCCCAGTTGTAAAGCGGATTTCCCCAAACCTGACCGTCTGCAGCAAAGTTATCCGGCGGACAGCCCGCGATATTCACCATTTTGTTGTTTTCATCCAACTGGAACAGCTCCGGCTGCGCCCAGACATCAGAACCATCCGGAGATACATAAATCGGAATATCTCCCACAATTTCAATGTGCTTGTCATTTGCATATTTCTTTAACGCACTCCACTGCTCGTAGAACTTGAACTGCATATATTTCTGGAATTCAATATCAAAATACAAAAGACCTCGATAGTAATCCAGCGCCGGTCCATAGTGCATGCGGATATCTTCCGGCCACTGAGTCCATCCTTGATCGCCTAAATAAGAGCGAACGGACATGAACAGCGCATAATCATCCAGCCACCAGAAATTGTCGTCACAGAATTTCTTGAAATCCTCGTTTTTATAAATTTCGCTGCGCTCATAAGCTTTGTGAAGAAGCGGAAGACGGTTCTTGCTCAGAAGCTCGTAATCTACCTGTTCTTCATTTGCACCAAAGTCCACAGCCGCACACTCTTCCTCCGTGAGCACGCCCTCTTTGATCAGCGCATCTAAGCTGATAAAATACGGATTGCCTGCGAATGCGGAATATGCCTGATACGGAGAGTCGTATGCGCCTCCGTGGCTTGTGGAACCCAACGGTAAAATCTGCCAGTACTTCTGACCGGACTTCTCCAGCCAGTCAACAAAATCATAAGCGGCCTGGTCAAAGCAGCCAATGCCGTACTTGGACGGAAGGCTGGTAATAGAAAGTAATACACCTGCATGTCGTTTCATGATTTTTCTGCTCCCTTCTGTAACCTCATGATGCTTGATATCATATATTGGAAACATTCAATTCTTTTTTCTGAGTTTTCCAAACAATTTTACCATAATAAGCGAGAAAATGCCAGCAATTCTCGCCGTATTTCCTTCCCTTATTTCCCTACCGTCGGTTTCGGGCCGGCTGTTGCGCCCGGATCCTCGACCTCATCGTTGAACCAGGCATTTCCGATGTGCACCTGATAGAGATCGTAGTTCGAGATATCCATATCATACGGATCAGTATACAGAGAATTACAGTCGTAGACCCTGTCCTTTGTCTGCTGAAATGTCACATTGCAGGCCGGAATAATGTCTTCATAGCTGCTGTCCAACAACTCGCTGCCATTCTGGATTACTTCGACCACACGGTCATCCAGGATCACAAATCCTGTAAATTCCACATGACGGTTTGCAAGGTTTGTCACGGTAGCCAGCTTATTCTTAGAAAGGTCCGCATTTTCCTGGTCCACCTCCAGATAGTCCATGGCATTCTGAATCAGCGTATCGGACACCATATAACCATTGCTCATTGGCGGATCCGGTTCACCGATGACGATGCGGTACGGATCGCTAAAAAGATCAAATGGATAATACAGGATTCCATCATCTTCTTCGCCCTGTTTTCCCATTCCCTCCCAAAATGCATGGGCTACATGGTAGGTCACACTATGCGCCGGAATGTTTAAGAAATTGTAGCCATTGTGATACTCCTCATCGGTAGGTTTGCGGTTTGGAAGCGGATCACTGTTGAAGTAAACATCAATATCCAGATACTTGTAGCAGACATCACTGTTGTTCTCCACTTTAAAAATCATCTTATTACCAATATGATTCGCAATTGTCACACTCAGATTGGAAAGCGGTGCGTCTGTGTTGAACGGGATCGTGTCAACAACAACGCCGCTCTTCGTTCCACTCTCTTTCGCATCCTCACTCGCCTGCGTTACCGACTCATTTGAAGCAGCTCCTGTTTCTGCATCAGCTGCAGCAGTCTGATCCTCTTCCGTGCTCTCTTCCGTCTGAGCACTTGTCGTGACCTCTTCTGTCTCTGAGTCTGGTCCCTCATTGCTTACCCAGCCGCCGACTGTGGTTCCGATTCCAATCACCACGACTACTGCTGCAAGTACTGCCAACACTTTGCCTTTCATTTTCTCTTTCCTCCTATTTTCGTTTTTTCATGAAACATACGATACCGATCAAGACAAGAACACCTGCAATTCCGATCACACTGATCACCCCAAGGCTCTGATTCTCATCCTCGGAGACTGCGATCGGTTCCTCGTTTTCACTGATTTCAACGGATTCTGCGGTTGTTTCATCCGGTGTCTCGCCTGATGACTCAGAAGACGCTCCGCCTGTCTCTTCTCTTACATATGCATCCTCTGATACCGTCAGCATAAAATAGTATGTCCCCTCTTCTTCCAGCTCTACTTCATAATAATCCATTCCATTTGCCGTAATCAGCTCTGAAATGTCATTCTTCTCCAGGGCACTCACATGCGAACGCTCAAGAGCGGCATTCATATCCGGTCCACCATTTCCATCGGCTCTGAATATCTGTACATTCCGGTTGCTCTCCGGATTCTTCGTCAATGCAACCTGAATCGTTGTATTCGCCGTTTCTGTCTGGATTTCCACCAGACTGTTTTCGATGGTCTCCCATTTCTCCATATCAGCTAAAATCTCTTCCGTTATGGTTAAAGATTCCTTCCTCTCCTCTTCTTTCGGAATTATATCGGAATCAATCTGATAATAACTGCCGATCTCGTCTTTCTTCTCATCCCTGATCTCAGGTCTTCTGATGGTTACAGTTCCCTCGTCTTCCGTGTTGTCACTGATAAATGTCTGCGTTCCTTCCTTATTTTCATATGTAACAGAGTGTTCCTGATCCATATGCTGAGGTTCCTCCTCATACGGTCCATGGAATTCCTCGCGGTAGGAATACGGAATATCATCTTTCTTGTTATTCAGTGCGACCAAAGCAAACTGCCCCAGCTCCTTCGTCCGGAACGTAATCGTACAGTCAAATTTGTCCGACTGAAAGAAAACCGGAATACGCGTGATACGTCCACTCTCATTCATATGGTACAATCCGACATTTTCCTTGTTCATTCCGACCGCTTCCAGTTTTAGCGATATGATATATTCTCCATCCGCCATATCTACAGCCGAACCAGAACCAGAAACATCTATCGTGAAATACTGATAGACAGGCTGACGAAGGTAAAGATCCTCGAAAATCATATAATCACCAAGTAAAGCCGCTCGCTCTGCCTCCGTCTCTTCCCCATCTTCCCAGCACTGAAGAATCAATTTCGGAGATTCTCCGACCCGTTCTTTGATCGAGTCCCCGTAACTGATCGTAATGCTCATATCTGATACCGCGTCACTGACTTGATTCTCTAAAAGTGAGAGCTCTGATAACATATAATCAGCCTGGTTTTCACTTGCTGCCAGTGACTCTTTCTCATAGGAAGATGGGAAATTTTCATACAACAGAGTCTTGTTGCCCTCAGAATCTTTGTATACGATCCTTCCTCCTATATCGATGGCATCTCTTAAAATCGCAACATACCGGTTCAGGTTCCCATTATCCTTCTTCCCAATGATCACAACTTCCTTCATCCAGCCACCACTTAAGGTCACATCAGTTTGATCCAGATAATGGCTGGGAATTTCAATATAATCGAAATACTCATTTACCGTGAAGATATGATCATCGAATCGATAATCTCCCAGATCATCTGACTCTTTCAGGTAAAGAGACAAATGATTCAATGGACCTACGACATTCGGATCGCCTCCATACTCAATTTCGTCAATTCCATTGGTCCAGTAAATCTGCACATTCCCACTTACCACATCTCCAAAAGGCTTTTTGAGCACTTTCATGGAAAACGGGAGTTCGAAGTAAGAAGCGCCACTCAACATGCCGGTTTCCCCCACGCCAGTTCCTGACTGACCAGAATCCCCATATGTCGTAATGATTTTGGAAGACTGACTGCCAAATGCCTCTTCCCCAATAAACTCTACGGTATTTGGGATGCTCAGTTCCTCATACTCTGCAGATAAAAACGCACGCTTTCCGATGCTCTTCACAGAAGCCGGCAGTCGGTCCACCCGCAGAACAGTCCCCAGGAAACTCTCTTCCCCAATGTCACGAAGAGAAGCCGGCAGTGAGTACAGCGTACTGCCTTTGAATGCATGCCTTCCGATCACTTCGATGGAATCCGGCAAATTAACACATTCAAAGCCAGCCATACCATATTCTCCAATGGATGTTAACTGAGGATGCTCACCGACAAATATCACCTGACTAAAATCGCTCATATGAAAACACATGTCTGGGATCTCTTTCAGCAATGGCGAACAGATATATACATTCCTGACCCCGAACATGCTAGAAAACGCACTCTCTCCGATTTCCTTCAGAGAAGATGGCAGTACGATATCATCCGTTCCTCTGCAGAAATAAAATGCATTCTTTCCAATGGACTCCAGTCCCTCATTGAGGACCACATCCACATATTCGAAAGGAGAAAAGCACCAGTCGGCCACACGTTTTACACTGTCAGGCAGCACAACTTTGCGGATTTCCACAGACGCTCTGGCTGTTTGCGCATAACTGCTGTGGAGCTTTGAAAAGTCCACTTCCGTTACCGCTTTTCCGTCAATCTCCTCCGGAATCCAGTAGGTCACATGTTTTAGATCCTCTGTCACTTCCACAAAATCTCCAATAAGCCCGGTCACTGTGATGCCATCTTGATTCGTCTCATAATATTCCGAATAATCCGTTTCCTTCGCAGCCACCTCCGGCTCTCTGGTCTCTTTTTGTGTATCCGTAATAATGATCTTCTGCTCTGCCGAATAAAATCCGTCCGGAGTCTCCGCCGTCACCGTCACTGTTCCCGGCTGATGCACACGAACCATATACAGATTCTCACTCTCCAGTGAGAGAACAGAAGGATCACTGCTCGTATAAAGGAGCATCAACTCAGTTGCATCGATTGGCGTAATCACAGGTTTGGATAGGATCTGCGTGGAATCCTTTACCGTTTCATAGTCCAAGGTCACAACCTTCTCCTCGAACTCTAAGTTGGAAATATAGACCTTATCCAGATAATTCAGCAAACTATCTTTCGCCTCACCCATATACCTTTTTTGATATTCCAGCCAGCCGGAATAAAAAAGACTGCGATCCGTGACCAGAATTCCCTCCCACGTTTTCAGGGCATCCTCAAACTCATCATGTGTATAGGAGGCTTTCTCCAATGCCGCCCTCTCGATATACGTCATTTCCGCATTTTGATTGATGTTTATGATGTTTTGCGTTGCATCAAACACCGTATCATTGTATTTCTTCGTAAGCTCAAGGCCGTATTCGTAAGCCTCATACAACATCATAAAACTATGTACCAGAACGGAAGAATTCTTCGCATTGCTCTTGTATGCGTTCTGTTTTCTTCGGATCACATCTTTGATTGCCGATTCGATTTCCAGCTCTACTTCCAACAACAGCTGGGTCTTTGCCAATACATCAGATTTAAATACCAGATTGGAAAGCAGACCAATGGTATCGATCGCGATTCCTACCACGTTCAGAGCTGTCATCGTCAAATCTTTAATCGTAGTGACCGCAAGATTATCCACATATCCGTTTTCCACACACTCTTCAACCAGTTTCCACACATCCGGGCTGCGAAGCGCGTCCAGCTTGTCTAAAATCTTCTTCGATGCAACCATAAGATCTGTATCATTCGCTTGTCGATAGATTTCTTCCACAACCATGTAAATTCCATCTACCCGGTTTTTCAACTGCTGATACATGATGAGCTCACACATGAATTCCATGGTATCAAATCCTACACTATACAAATATGCACCCGATACCGGCAGTTCGAACTTCGTAGCCAGTTTATCAATGTTCTCCATCCATATCTCTTTCGGCAGCTTCAGCACATCTTCCCATGTTGAGAAATCCATCTTGGAAACTCTCGCTGCCAGCTCTACGTTGTCCTCGATGACATTATCAATTTCAAAGCTGTTCTTTACAAAATCCAGAATTTCATATTCAATCTGAACTCGTTCTTCCTCTACTTTTTGCCGAAACAAATCACCTTTCACATGATTATGGATCAGTTCCAAAAGAACCTGTTCGTACAGATCTCTCTTTCCATCCAGCGCATATCCCCAGTCACTCGCCATATTTTGCAGCGTCACTGCCAGCTTGGCGGCTTCTGACTGCTGATCCATCGCTGTATACAGGATCTGATGGGCCATAACCTGATCCAAACGGTCCAGCATATAGTTATCGTCCAGATATTCCGCCAGGAATACATAGAACTCACCATCTTGTCTTGTTGCAGCCTGAACCTGAAACGGAGTCATGCACTGACCAGCAATCAACAAAACACTTAGGCATACGCTCAATACTCTAAGCAATTTTTTCCGCATCTTACTCATACCAAACAGTCCTCTCTCCTCACTTTGTCATGGTACTATTTTAGCATAATTTTTTACATAATACACCTAACGTATTCATAATAATGCAAACGAGCAGTACTCCTGCTGCCTGACAATAACTTTACGACAAAGCATGTGCATACTGGCCCGCCAGGGCCTTTTTGATTTCTGGGGAAGGGCTTTCACGCATTAGCGTGACAAGGTCTTTCCTAGAAATCAAAAAATCCCAGGAAGCGAACTTCCTGGGATCTGAATAATCTTTCTTGTGCAAATCTCGATGCACCAGCAATTATCTCTTGGAGAACTGCGGAGCGCGACGAGCACCTTTGAGACCGTATTTCTTTCTCTCTTTCATACGCGGATCTCTTGTTAAGAAACCAGCTTTCTTTAAGATCGGACGGTACTCAGCATCAGCGTGAAGCAGAGCTCTGGAGATACCGTGTCTGATAGCACCAGCCTGACCTGTTGTACCACCACCGTGAACGTTTACGAGAACATCGAACTTGTCAAGTGTCTCTGTAGCAACGAGCGGCTGACGAACGATAACTTTTAATGTCTCAAGACCAAAGTACTCATCAATGTTTCTCTTGTTGATTGTGATGTTACCTGTACCCGGTACAAGATATACTCTAGCGATAGATTTTTTTCTTCTTCCTGTTCCATATAATTTAGACATAGTAATTTCCTCCTTCCAGACCTAGATTAAAATTTGATTTCTAAAACTTCCGGCTTCTGAGCTGCCTGCTCGTGGTCAGCGCCAGCGTATACGTGAAGTTTTGTCATCATGCTTCTTCCTAACGGTCCTTTCGGAAGCATACCTTTAACTGCTAACTCAACAACCTTCTCCGGCTTCTTAGCCATCATTTCTCTTAATGTTGTCTCTCTCATACCGCCAACATAATCAGAGTGGTTGTAGTAGATCTTCTGGTCTAATTTCTTACCTGTGAATTTAACTTTGGAAGCGTTTACTACGATTACATAGTCACCGCAATCCATATGAGGTGTATAGATCGGTTTGTTCTTACCTCTTAAAACTTTAGCGATCTCAGATGCTAAACGTCCTAATGTATATCCTGTAGCGTCAACTACATACCATTTTCTTTCAATTGTTGCCGGACTAGCCATAAAGCTCTTCATGGATTTTCCTCCTGTTTGGTTTGTACTAAATACTATAATCATTTACTTTATCGTATCAAATACTGTTTCCGGGGCTTTGGTAACAGCATTTTTAACCGATGTCACAGTTATACATTATATTATACTCTGTCGGGCGTGTCAACCATTTTTTCTCCAAAAAAATGTACTTTTTTCCGTAATTTTTCCTTTAAAATAAGCATTTAAAAGGTGCAGACACGAAATATGCCTGCACCTTTTTCGTCTTATATTAAACTGGATTTAAACGCTTACAGACGCCGGTCTGTTCCGGCACCGGCAGTTTTATTTTCTCCCGGTATTCCGTATTTCCCAAAATTAGTTCTGGAAATCAACAGTTGCGTTTCCATCCTCATCGTAAACAACAGCGTCCTTATCAAGAACCAGCTCGTTAATTGCCTCAAGGTATTCCTTGATGGAAGTAAACTGCGGCTCATAGTTTGCGATGATTTCTTTTGCCTTTGCTGCGTCGTCAGAAAGCAGTGCATCTGTTACGAAAAGCTGTGCTTTCGCGGAGTTCACGCAGAGACGGTTCACATCAGAAACCTGGAAATCAATGCCGTGTAATACGCCTGCTGCACCAGCTGCATTGAACTGTACGCCCGGCATTACGCATGTCAGATCGCCGAAGTCAGAGGAACCTGTGCTCCATGCATTGTAGTCGAATGCAACGCGGTCAGCGCCTGCCAGATCTACACAGCACTGCTCAACTAATTCCATAAATGCACGGTCGTGAACTTCCGGAGAGTAACCCGGTCTGTCGCAAAGCTCAACGCCTGCTCCCATTGCCAGAGCCGCACCTGTCAGCGCACGGTTGAATTTCTTATTCTCTCTCTTCATTGCTTCAAGAGTTTTACCACGAACATAGCTTTCGATCTTCATTTCGTCCGGAATGATGTTTACTGCGCAGTTTACACCCATCATGATCGGATGGAAACGAACAGTATCTTTCTCCTGTAATGTCTCACGCAGGTCGTTACAAGCCTGAAGGCCAAGCATTGCAGCGTACTGAGCGTTGATACCAAGATGAGGAGCTCCGCCAGCATGAGAGGATTTTCCTTTGAAGCGGATTGTCTTAGCCATACAGCCGTTGTTTCCGAGACCACAGCTGAAATCATACGCTTCGTCCGGACCTGCTGCTGCGCCATGAACCATTAATGCAAGATCTACATCGTCAAAGTAACCGCGGGACATGAACTCTACTTTACCGCCCATGTAACCGATCACGCCTTCTTTGCGGAGGTTCTCACGGAATGCCAGCTGGATCATTTCCTCTGCCGGAACTACCATCAGGCGGATAGAACCGCTGAGTCCGTCCAGAGCACCCGGCTCTTTTAATGCTGCTGCAAGGCCAAGCATTGCAGCGCCCTGTGCATGGTGCGCACAGCAATGTGTCATACCGTTTACGGATTCCGGATGTGCGGAAATATCAAGGGCATCCAGCTCACTCATAATGCAAAGCTTCGGGCCCGGTTTTCCTGTTTCCACATCGGTATAGAAGCCCGGGATATTGCCTGCCATCACAAGCTCATAGCCCATTTCCTGGAATTTCTCAGCCATGTACGCGTTTGCTTCCCACTCAGTATAACCGGTCTGCGGATGTGCCCAAAGCCATCTCTCGGCGTCCTGAACCAACTGTTTGTGCATGTCCACGTTGTTGATAATCTGCTGCTGTCTCTCTGTCATTGTTGTTTTCCTCCTTACTTTTTACCACTGTCTGCTATTCTTTTTCGCTTCCAGATAATCATTCAGTTCTGTATTCTTTACATTCGTAATGAACATATGTCCCGGCGCGTGAGTGATCACAAGCGGTGGTTTCACACGCTCCACTGCTGCCTGCGGGGTCACGCCACATGCCCAGAATACCGGGATCTCGCCTTCGCGGATCTCTACGCTGTCACCGTAATCCGGCTTATTGATATCCACGATGCCGATTTGGGCCGGGTCTCCCATGTGAATCGGAGCACCGTGCACGTTCGGGTAACGGCCGGTGATCTCTGCCGCCTTCTTCGCATCTTCCGGAGTCATTGGGCGCATGCTGCAGACCATTGGTCCTTCGAATACGCCTGCTTTCTCGCATTCGATGTTTGTCTTGTACATCGGAACGTTGCAGCCCATAGAAATATGGCGCACATCGATTCCTGCCTGTAACAGCGCTTCCTCAAAGGAAAAGCTGCAGCCGATCAGAAAACCTACGGAATCCTCCTGCCAGTATTCAGATGCGTCCGTCACTTCATCGACCTTCACACCATCTTTGTATACAAAGTACTTCGGGATATCTGTCACCAGATTTGCACCTTCCCCCATGTCATGGATCGCCGGTGTTCCCTCGATGATTTCCAGAACCGGGCACGGCTGTGGATTTTTCTCTGCATACTCTTTGAAATCATCGGCATATTTCTTCGGTAAAATCACCAGATTGGCCTGGGCATATCCGCCGCACATTCCTGCGGTCGGGTAGTCGATCTCACCGCTTCTAATTTTGAGCCAGATATCTTCCGGGCTCCAGTTGCGATAGTCTTCCATGCTACTTCCTCTTTCCATCATTCCGTCTTATTCTGCGCTCAGAGCCTCTTTCAGCTCCTTGAACTCGTTCTTCTCTTTACAATACCAGAACTGTGCCTCTTCAATCGACACCCATCTAAAGTGGATCTTGTGGCCCGGCATACACTGTGCAAGAACCGGAAGGTCCACAGAAATCACATTGGCGATCTTTGTATAGCCGCCGGTGGTCTGGTGATCTGCCATCATAACGATCGGATTGCCGTGGGACGGAACCTGTACAGCACCAAAGCTGATACCGTCTGTGATAATGTCGCCGCCGACTTTGTGTTTGATGACCGGTCCCTGCATTCTGCAGCCCATACGGTCGTATTCGTTGCCAATTGTGTATACATTGTTAAAGAAGGTATCGATGCTGCTCTGTGGGAAGCAGTCATCCTGCGGTCCCAGAACAACACGGAGATCATGTTCCTTCGCACTGAAATCCGGAATGGAGAGTTTTCTCTTATCCATATTCGTGAGGGATGTCTTCGGCGCTGCAAAACCGATCGCATCGTCTTTTTCAAGCTTTCTTCCTTCAAAGCCGCCGATCTTGGACTTTAAGTTTGTAGACTTGCTGCCCATAACGGCCGGAACAGCCAGTCCGCCTGCGAATGCGATAAATGCGCGGGCACCACTCTTTAAGCCTGTAAAGCTTAATGTCTGACCTGCCTTTACTAACACTGCCTCGTATCTCGGAAGCGGATTTCCATCCAGTTTCGCACCGAGGTCACCGCCTGTCACTGCGATGATATTGTCTGCTGTAAACTCCATGGTCGGACCCATGAGAGTCACTTCGATCACACCTTCGTTCTCGTCATTTCCAACGAGGATGTTTGCCAGGGACGCAGAGCGTGTGTCCATAACTCCGGAAACAGACATACCGGTCTCTTGGTAGCCGAAACGGCCCATGTCCTGGATCGTTGTCAAAAATCCGCCGGTCTTAATCTTAATTCCCATTACTCCACCTCCTTTTTCGCATACGTCACATACTCATAGGTATTGTCATTGACCTGTTTTTCAATTTCCTTATATTCTTCCTCAGTCACAGAGCGGAACTTGATGTACTGTCCTGCCTCAAGAAGAACCGGTTTCTCGCGGTCTGCGTCATACATTTTGAGCGGAGTTCTTCCGATCAGCTGCCAGCCGCCCGGGGAAGCCACCGGATAAATACCGGTCTGCTCGCCTGCAATACCGACAGAGCCTCCCTCGATCTTCACACGCGGGCTGGAAAGACGCGGAGTCGCGATTTCCTTGCTCATGCCGCCCAGGTACGGGAAACCTGCGATAAAGCCCAGCATGTAGATCAGGTATTCTTCAGATGTGTGGATCTTAATTACTTCTTCCACAGTTTTTCCGTTGTGGGAAGCTACGTTTTCAATATCCGGGCCCATTTCACCGCCGTAAAGTACCGGGATCTCGATCACTACCGGTGCCGGGATTTCAATGTTGCCCATGTTATTCATGATTTCATCAAATTTTTTTGTCAGCGCTTTAAAGCCGATCACTTCCGGCTTATATACCACCAGAAGGGAGCGGTATGTCGGAACTGTTTCCACGATTCCATCAATCGCAGCTTTCTCTACAGCGATTTTGAATGCTCGAATTTTCTTATTGATCTCCGGACTAATTTCATTTCCGAATTCCACACACACTGCGCAGTCACCGGAAACCAGATATCTAACGTCACTCATGACGGATTCTCCTTCCTTCAATTCGGGATTTCATTTTTATTTCAAGTTCTTGATTGTAACGCCTTCTGCGATCAGTGTCTCGCGGATATTCTTTACGAACTCAAGAGCCTTTGGATTGTCGCCATGTACACAGATGGAGTCTGCTTTGATCTCGATATCATTGCCGTTGATCGTCTCGACCTTGCCCTCTTTTACCATGCGTACAACTCTCTTGATCGCCAGGTCTTTATCTTTGATCACTGCGCCCGGAAGTTTTCTGGAAACCAGAGTTCCATCATCGTTGTAAGCACGGTCCGCGAACACTTCGCTCGCTGCTTTCAGACCAACTTTCTCAGCTGCTGTGATCATCTTGGAGCCTGCAAGGCCCATGAAGATGATGTCTTTGTCCACTTCATAAACCGCCTCACACATAGCAATTGCTAGTTTCTCATCCACTGCCGCCATGTTGTAGATCGCGCCGTGCGGTTTTACATGCTGGATCTTCATTCCCTGACTCTGTGTGAACGCCATCAGTGCACCCAGCTGGTATTTCACATATGCTTTTGCTTCCTCCGGTGTTACCACCATATTTCTTCTTCCGAAGCCCATCAGATCCGGAAATCCCGGATGTGCACCCACTGCTGTGCCGAATTCTTTTGCAAGTGCAATTGTTTTTTCCATTACCATCGGATCACCCGCATGCCAGCCGCAAGCCACGTTTGCAGAAGAAACATACTTTAAGATTTCCTCATCCATGCCGATCGTGTAATTTCCAAAGCTCTCGCCGAGGTCACTGTTTAAATCAACAAAATACATACTTTTTCCTCCTGTTATAAAATTATGGACTCCTCTTCCATATAATTTTCTGATTACATTTTATCCAAATTTGTCTGTAAACGCAATAGCATTTCTTATTTTGAGCAAGCAAAAAGACAGTCATCTTCTGACAACTGTCTCTTTTCCATAAAATCGATCAACTTTTCTTTCCTATATATATCGTATCCCAGATACCATTTCCCGACTTCGTTAACCGATACAGACCATATTGCTTATCTTCCTCAATTCTCACTGCTTCCGGCACCTGAACCAGGACCTTCTCTGCCCCGTTCCGATACCCCTGATGGACCATGCGGCGGATCAGGCGCTCCAGCTCCGCTTCTTCACAGAACCGGATTTTCAGAATGGAGGTTCCTGTCTTTAACATCTCACTCTGGTCGAGGACGTAGCTGTAGTGGTCGTTCTCGCCGGTAATTTCTTTCGCCGGCTCATTTTCATATTCAATGCCCATCAGTGTCAGGCCTTTGGCCGGCGCTGTCTGGCCCGCCGCCTGGCGGTCTCTCGCCTCCAGGATCGTTTTCACTTCTTCCGGCGGACACATGCCCATTCCGACTTTCATCAAAGTGCCTGCAATGATGCGGACCATATTATATAAGAAGCCATTGCCTCTTAAACGGATCGTGATGATATCGTCAGAGCCTTTTTCGATCTTGATTTCGTATAAAGTACGGACCGTTTCCTCCGCCTGATGCTTTGTGGCACAAAAGCTTGTAAAGTCATGCTCACCGATCAAATACTGTGCTGCCTCGCGCATTTTCTCCACATCCAACGGGAAATATGTGAAATGGGCATAGAGACGTCTCGTTGGAACATCGATACGGCAGTTTAAAATTTTATATTCATAGGTCTTCACACAATTCTGCTTTCTCGGATGCCAGTCAAGCGGAACTTCCTCAGAATTCAGAACACGAATGTCCTCCGGGAGACGCTGGTTGACTGCAAAGCAGATTTTATCAGCCGGCATGCGGTTTTCGGTGTCGAAAATTGCAATATTTCCATTGGCATGGACCCCAGAATCAGTCCGGCTCGCTCCGATAATACAAACAGGCTCTTTCAGAAGATCTGAAAGAGCTTTGTTTAGCACTTCTTCAATTGTAATGCCGTTTGGCTGGACCTGCCAGCCGCGGTATGCGGTGCCGTCGTAGGCCACCGTCAATCTCACTCGTTTCATGGTTTTTCCTTTATCTCACAATCCGGGGGGCGTTGGATCCCATTCTGTGCATCCAATCATTTCCTTATCCCGGACCAAAGTTCTGATCATCTTATATTCTGATTCCTTATTCAAATCAAATGATTTAAAGAAGAACCTTAATTGCAATGATTACAACGAAATATCCCAGATAGAACGCATACGCCATCCGGTCTCTCGCCTCATAGCGGAGCGGTTTCATCTTGGTACGTCCGTCGCCGCCGCGGTAACATCTTGCCTCCATGGCCATTGCCAGATCTGTGGCACGGCGGAATGCGGAAATGAACAGCGGCACCAGAAGCGGCACCATGGCCTTCGCCTTCTGGATCAGGTTTCCGCTTTCGAAATCGGCACCTCTTGCCATCTGCGCCTTCATGATCTTATCTGTCTCCTCGATCAGAATCGGAATAAAGCGAAGCGCGATGGACATCATCATGGACACTTCATGGACCGGAACGCCCACTTTTCCGAGAAAACCGAGACTCTTTTCCAGTCCGTCGGTCAGCTGGTTCGGTGTGGTTGTCAGGGTCAGGATTGTGGATCCAAGCACCAGGTAAATCAGTCGGATCGCCATGAATGCCGCAAATTCCACACCCTCCCAGGTCATCTGGATAAAACCGATCTTAAAAATCGGCGTACCCGGTGTCAGGAACAGGTTGAAGCTGACACTGATCAGAAGCAGGACCACGACGGATTTCAGTCCTCGTACCATAAACTTCACCGGCACTTTGGACATGCGGATCGCAATCACCAGAAAAATCGTAGCTGCCACATAGGCCAGCAGATGATCTGCAATGAACAGGGACACAATATAAGCCATGGTTCCGAACAGTTTTGTTCGCGGATCCATCCGATGAAGCACCGAATCGACCGGATAATATTGTCCCAGTGTAATATCTCTTAACATGTAATTTCCTCCGATAACCACATTCGCTCATGCAATGTAAGCTGTGGTTATATTCAGCCGACCGGACTTTTTCCACTCCGTCGGCTGCGTCATCGTTCACCTGAACTCTGTTTTTACCGTTTCCAGAGTTTCAGAATTTCGTCTCGCGCTTCTTCCACCGTTGTCACGTCCTCGCTGACCATGATTCCGCGCGCTCTGAGCGCCTGAACTACATAAGTGATCTGCGGCGCTGCCAGGCCGATTTTCTCCAGTTCTTTATAGTGGCGGAATACTTCCTTCGGCGTTCCGTCGAACATTTTCTCGCCCTGGTTCATAACCACAAGCCGAGACACATACTTGGCCACATCCTCCATGCTGTGGGACACCAGGATGATGGTGATCCCCTGCTCTTTGTGGAGTTTTTCCACCAGACCAAGGATATCATCGCGGCCCCTAGGATCGAGACCTGCCGTCGGCTCGTCCAGAATCAGCACCTCCGGCTTCATCGCAAGAACTCCTGCAATTGCCACGCGGCGCTTCTGACCGCCGGAAAGTTCGAACGGAGACTGTTTATAAAAGTTTTCGTCGAGGCCGACCATTTCCAGTGCCTCTTTGGCTCTCTCCTCAACTTCCGATGGTAACAGTCCCAGATTCTTCGGCCCGAAGCAGACATCCGAAAACACATCCACCTCAAACAGCTGGTGCTCCGGGTACTGGAACACCAGGCCGACCTTGCTTCTCAAGTCTTTGAGAGAATATCCTTCTTTGTAGATATTCTCACCATTGTAGAGAATATCGCCGTCGGAGGCCTTTAAGAGTCCGTTTAAGTGCTGGGTCAGCGTGGATTTTCCGGAGCCGGTATGACCGATCAGGCCAATAAACTCTCCATCCTCGATTGTAAGGTTGATATTTTTCAGCGCATACTGCTCAAAAATCGTGTCCTTACCATATATATGATTCAGATTTTTAATCTCAATAGCCATTCTTATGCTCTTTCTTCCTTTAAGATAGGAACCAGTCTGTCCACAAGTTCATCAATGGTCAAAATTCCGTCCGGCAGATCCATTCCGGCTGCTTTCAGCTCGTCTGCCAGTTCTGTTACCTGCGGCACATCCAGTCTGTACTCTTTCAGTTCGCTCACGCGGGAGAACACCTCTTTCGGCGTTCCGTCCATCACGATCTGACCGTCATCCATGACAACGACGCGGTCTGCTTCGATGACTTCCTCCATATAGTGAGTGATCAGAAGAACGGTGATTCCTTCCTGCTTATTCAGTTCCTGTACGGTCTTGATTACTTCGCGGCGTCCATTCGGATCCAGCATCGCGGTCGGCTCGTCCAGAACGATGCAGCGCGGCTTCATCGCCATCACACCAGCGATCGCAACTCTCTGCTTCTGGCCGCCGGAGAGCTTGTTCGGGGACTGGAGACGATAAGCAGTCATTCCCACTGCCTCAAGGCTCTTGTCCACGCGCTCCCAGATTTCTTCTGTCGGAACGCCTATGTTTTCCGGACCGAATCCCACATCTTCCTCTACCACATTTCCAATGATCTGGTTGTCCGGATTCTGGAACACCATTCCGGCTGTCTTTCTCACCTCCCAGAGATGTTCCTCATCGCTGGTCTTCATGTTCGAAATATAGACCGTACCATCGGTCGGAAGAAGAATTCCGTTCATTAACTTTGCAAATGTGGATTTACCGGAGCCGTTATGGCCCAAGATCGCCACAAAACTTCCTTCTTCAATATCCAAAGAGACTCCACGCAGGGCATGGTTGATCTCGTCTTTGTCTTGCTCATCATCGTGTCTGATATAATCAAAAATCAGATTCACTGCTCGAATAATTCCCATAATATACCTTTCTCTGCAAGGAATTTTAATGGTTACACGTTTCTAAAGTTTAGTTGATAATACCCCATTCGTCAAGTGTATTTACAAATTTTTAATGATATTGGAAGCTGCTTGGAAACGCAGAAAAACGGACCGCATGAATTACGCGGTCCGCTTGAAAATTTTCTGTTTAATTTTGTAGCCAAACGCCGTTTTCATCGATGACATATCCGTCCACCACGGTGTTGACAGCCATGGATCCGTCTTCTTTAAAGTAGTTCCACTCGCTCGGTGTTCTCTGTACCCAGCCAGTCACCATCGCTCCATCGTTATTCAGATAATACCAAGTCTCTCCCACCTGGATCATACCGGTCTGCATCACACCATCCTGGTCCATATAGTACCAGGTAGGACCAACCAGTTTCCAGCCAGTCACCACATGAGAATTCTCATCGAAATAATACCATTTTCCGAGAATCTTATACCACTCATTGGTCGCATAAGTTCCATCGTCTTTTAAGTACTTCTTTCCCGTTGTATAAGTTTTCCATCGCCCGTCTGTATCACCGAGGTCATCCAGCTCGATATCCTCAGAAACCGTATACTCACTGTATTTGAAATATCTCAGATCGTTCAGTTCTTTTCCGGTTGCTCGAACTTCGTAGTAGTAATACCCCTCATCAGTCATATATTCAGACAAGTCTGCCTTATTGGTCGTTACATTGACTGTACGGACATAGTTGTCTTCACAGTAAAGATTCAACTGGTAACCGGTCGCATATTCGACCTTTTCCCATTTTGCCGTATTTTCTTCAAGCTTGCTCCAACCGGCACTTTCAGGCGCAGCCAGCTGCACCACAGGATAATACACAGCTTTTACGATCAAGTCTCCCGAATCTCTCTTAGCGCTGACAAACGAACCGCCAGAGATCAGACAGGACTGTGCATTAAAGGAAGAAGCAAAGGTATCATCACTGGAAAGTGTAACGGTCACACTGACTTTCTGTCCCGGCTTCCAGTTTTCCAGATCCTTTCCCCATTCCACAGATTCCACCACAACACCACTGGTCCTGGAGTAGACCTGCGGTTCCAGGATCGTACCCGTCTCATACGAATTTGCAAACGTCAGTTTCACCGTTTTCACGCTTGCAAACGCCGGAAATACCGTCATTACACCAATTGCAGCTGCCATCAGAGCGCCAGCCAGCCATTTACCACTTAATCCAGTCTTCATTCTAAAATGTCCTTTCTTTTCCCATCCTGTCGTTATGGACGATGCCATATTCCGTTATAGTCCACATAGAAGCCGCTGATTACTTCATTCACTGCTTTATGGCCGTCCGGGTAGAAGTAGTAGAACTGTCCGCCAACTTCCTTCCAACCAGTCACCATTGCTCCACTCTCATCCATATAATATGTCTGATTTCCAACTGTCAGCCAACCAGTCTGCATAGAACCATCCGGATTCAGATAGTACCAGACATTCTGGTCAAGAAGCCAGCCAGTGTGCATCGCACCGCTTCCATTCATATAGTAATAATGGCCGTTTCGATTGTGCCAGCCTGTCAACATCTCACCATTACTGTCAAACAGATACCAGACACCACCGATCTTACCCCAGCTGTCACGGAGATATGTGCCGTCCGGATAACGGAAGAACCATCTTCCGCTGCTTGCGATCCAGCCGACCTGCTCCGGATTTGAGATATTCGGTGTGTTGTCCGCTGTCTCTTCCTGTCCCTGACCTGTACCGTCGGAAACATCGTCCTCATCTAAATAAAACTCATCCGAATATGCCCAGTCACTCTTTGTGGCGTAATCTTCCATACTGGTAGATGATGGAACTGCACGTACGCGGAAACTATAGTCGCCTTCCTTGGTCATATATGGATAGAAGTTATAAGAAGTTTTCTTAATGGAATCCACTCTCTGAACTACTTTTCCATCTCTGTAAAGGTCCACATCATACGCTGCATCCTCGACCTTATCCCAGGTCGCATATCCGAATTTGTTGTTTTTACTGTTGGTGCTCTGCCAGTCTACATCGCTTGGAATATCCAGAACGCCTTCTACCTTTCTTGTTTTCAGAGTCACGATCAGCTCATCACTGCTCTCTCCCTGGCGAGCACTTACAAAAGTACCACCTTTTACATTCACCTTGGAAGAGGAGTACGTATTTTTGAACTCATAATCGCCCTGAGCATCGAGGGTGACCTTCAGATTGTAGGTCTTTCCCATCTCCATCTCATCAACGTCCTTGCTCCACTCTACTTTCTCAATTTCATATCTGGAGTTATTCGGGATCTTTACCTCCGGTCCGGTTTCTCCGGTATAGCCCGTTGTAAGGCTTGGAAGCCCCTCTCCGGCTACTAAGTCCAGATCCAGCGTAACACTTACACTTCCGATATAAGAGGCTGCAAACGCCGTCTGAAGGCTCAGAGTCGATAACATCGCCGTACTCAGCGCAAGCGCCAGGATTTGTTTTGCTCTATTTCCAATAATTCTTTTTTTCATCATCGATTCCCCCTGTTCCGCATTCTTTGAACATTCTTCCGTTTATACTATTTTCTGACTTAATTATAAGCTTTTGCCATCGGCAGCGTCAACTTAAGAATTCTTTCAAAGTTGTGGTAATTCTGTGAACTTTGCGGCAAAACAGTGGCAATCGAACAACAAAAAAGGCAGATAGCCAGATACGGTGTTTTCACACCATATCACAACTATCTGCCTTAGCATTCAGATCATGTATTAGTCTATCTATTAAACTAACTCAAGCAGAACTGCCATTGCGCCGTCGCCCTTACGCTGACCGATCTTAACGATTCTTGTGTAACCACCGTTACGGGAAGCGTACTTCGGAGCGATCTCGTCGAATAACTTAGCCGGAAGATCAACCTTCTTTGTGTTTCTCTTCTTGCCAGCTGCCTCTGCCGGAACATCTGTTACAGCGTACAGAGTCTTTAACATCTGTCTTCTAGCGTGAAGTCTGGACGGCATATCTTTCTTGATTTCCTTCTCAACTTCATCGTATACTGTAACTTTCTTACCGTCTACAACCTCTTTTACTCTCGTGCCGTTAGCGTCTTTACGAGCAACTTTAGCTGTAACTTTTACTGTCTCGTAGTTGTCTTTCTCTTTTACTGCAAGAGCGATCATACCCTCAACGATCTTCTTTACTTCTTTAGCTCTAGCCTCAGTTGTAACGATTTTACCGTTGTTGATAAGTGCTGTAGCAAGGCTTCTGAGCATTGCTTTTCT
>JAFUMF010000142.1 GCA_017482945.1 Lachnospiraceae bacterium | reverse complement strand
CTATTACACTCGCTGGATGATGCTGTTTCCCGAGCCGGTGATCCCGGGACACCGTTATCCGCTGGTCATTGCAAATCATGGCGGCAGCAATTCCATTGAGACAGACGAATTTTCCATGGGTTTTCCACAGATTGCAGGAAAAGAAGGCTTTGCCGTATTACTTCCGCAGAATACCAATGCAGATAAGATGGAACATTACCTCGAAGAGGCGATGAAACAGTATCCGATCGATCCGGAACGCATTTATATGGCCGGATATTCCCAGGGCGGTTATCAGGTAACATCTACGATTTTCCGCATGCCGGAGCGCTTTGCTGCGATTGCACCATGCGGCAACGATATTTTCCGTGAATGGGATAATTTCAATGTGCCATATACAACAGAAGAGTATGAGAGTCTGAAAAAAGCAATGGTTCCGGTGATTCAGGTGAATGGTGCCTGTGAGGCATCCAACTTTGTGCCGGTCAACGACTGGGCGCCGAGAAAGAACTGGGGAAGGAATGTCAGAGGCATTCTCTACGATGATCCGAGAAGAAACGACGATGTGGATCCGACAAGAATCAAAGGAGGAGCACGTCCGTTCAGCAACCAGCCGGTTCCGCCGGAAGGTGAAGATCGACACGAGTGGATGATCGGGCGTTTGAATCGCAGAATGGATTCTTTAAACTGTGAGCTGCGTGATGCGAAGAAATGTATCGGTTATCTGAACACACCGGAAGACGAACTGCATCATGTACTTGGATTCTATGGTGACCGGGAGAAGATAGAAGAGTGGTATGGTTATAAGCATTATACTCTGGAAATCGATAACAAAGAAGGAATGCCGGCATTTAAATTTGTGGCAGTAGAAAACAGTGCTCACTGGCCGTCTGTCATGATGGGACGATATGCATGGGACTTTTTTAAACAGTATCGCAGAGATACGGTGAGCGGAAACGTTGTCGTGGATCCATATCAGTATAAATAAGGAAGAGATTAAGAGACCGTCTGCCGGGGAGGTAGACGGTCTTTCCGTACGTCTGAATTTGGCATGATAGATGCCGCGTACGGATCCGTTGGAGCGGAAAAATGTTCTTTACAAACTAACAATGTTAGTCTATACTAAAACTATAGATTGGGGGAAGAAGCGAGTGAGCAGGAAAATCTTTGCAGTCGTTGGCAGCTTTGCCACAAAACCGAATCCGGATAAAGGCCTTCGCGTATATGAGTACGAACCGGAGTATGCTGGCTTTACTTTTGTGGGAGGGTTTCACCCGGAGATCAATGCCGGACAGACATATTATAATGAAGAAAGAGATATCCTCTATATTGCCCATGAGGCGAAAGGACCCGATGGAGAGACATGCGGTGGCGGACGGATATATTCTGGGATGATCGATCATGAGACGGGACAAATTACCTTGATTGACGATAAGGAAACCAATGCGACGCTTCCATGCTACATAAGAATGACGGCGTCTGGTAAATATGCCATGGTAGCCCATCATGGAACGAGAAATGTTGTGACAAAGATCAAGTACATGGAAGATGGAAGCAGCAAAGCGTACGTGGAGTGTGACGATGTGGTCATTGCACTCATGGAGATCAAGGAGGATGGCACGATTCAGGGCGTCTGCGATTATTGTTTCCATGAGCCGGACCGCGAAGAGAACGGAATCATGATCTCAAAGATTCCGCATCTTCATTGCTGTGAAATGTCGCCGGATGGAAACTTATTTATTTCCTGTGACAAAGGTCTGGATGTGATCCACCGGTATCATGTGGATGAGGATTGTGGAAAGATTCAGTATCTGGGCAAGACATTTGTGGAAGAAGGCGTCCATCCGAGATACGCAAAATTTCATCCGATGGCGCAGGTGTTTTATCAGAACTGTGAAAACAGCCTGTACATTCATGTATGGCAGTAGGACAGTGTAAGTGGAGAGGTAAAACGAGTTCAAAAGATACCGGCAGATTTCGATGAGGAGACGGCGAAAACCTTCACTCTTGAAAGTCTGT
>JAFUMF010000141.1 GCA_017482945.1 Lachnospiraceae bacterium | reverse complement strand
CAGGATACCTGCGAAGTACATTAATGTACCAACCCAGGAAGCATCTGCGAAGAATGCACCTGCGAAAAGAGCGATCACCGGTAACTTAGCGCCACACGGCATGAACGGAGTTAACATCGCTGTTGCTCTGCGCTCTCTTTCGTTACGGATTGTACGGCAAGCCATAACGCCCGGGATCGCACAACCTGTACCGATAACCATCGGGATAACGGATTTACCGGAAAGACCAACCTTCTTGAAGATCGGGTCCATAACTACGGATACACGAGCCATGTAACCACAGTCTTCCAGTAAAGCGATTAAGAAGTACATTACCATTACGAGCGGTAAGAAACCAACTACGGCACCTACACCACCGATGATACCGTCAACCAGGAGAGCCTGTAATAACGGGGATGCACCTTCAACCATACCAGCAACTGTTTCCTGGAATGCTTCGATCCAGCCTACTAATGTATCAGCGAGGAACGGTCCCAATGTGGACTGGGAAATATCAAATACTAAGAACATAACAACCGCGAAGATCGGGATACCAAGGAACTTGTTTGTAAGGATATCATCGATCTTATCCTGGAAGTTCTTATCTTTTGTAAGTACTTTACGTGTCTCAACTTCTTTAACGATCTTGTTAACGAACTCGAAACGCTTTCTATCGGCTGCTTCTACGTCTGCCTTGCTTGTTAAATCAATGTCACCCTGAGTGTACGGAGCCTTCTGCTCTTTACCCTTTAAGGATGCTGCTGTCTTAACAACTTCTGCTAAACCGTTGTCACCGGATGTTGTGGAAACAGTTTTAATAACCGGGCAGCCTAACTTCTTGGAAAGTGCGTCTACGTCGATCACTGTCTCTTTCTTCTCGTTGATATCACTCTTGTTGAGCGCTACAACTACCGGAACACCAAGTTCAAGTAACTGTGTTGTGAAGAATAAGCTACGGCTTAAGTTTGTAGCATCTACGATGTTGATGATCGCATCCGGATGCTCATTCTTTACATAGCCGCTTGTGATGCTTTCTTCGGATGTGAACGGGGACATGGAGTACGCACCTGGTAAGTCAACAGCGATCAGCTCCTCGTTTCCATCATAGTAATTTTTCTTAATAAGACTTTCTTTTTTGTCTACAGTAACGCCGGCCCAGTTACCAACACGCTCACTTCTGCCTGTGAGAGCATTGTACATGGTTGTTTTACCACTGTTCGGATTACCTGTTAAAGCAATTCTCATCTCGAAATCCTCCCTTTATGATTTGTAAAATTGTTATTTAATTAATTATCGTCGACTAACCGGGATAGTTCCGACTAACCTTAAGGGAAAATATATGTGGTGATTACTCACCACAATATTTCTACTTTTCAGTTAGATTGTAATAGCCTCTGCAAGCTGGTTATCAATATTGTATCTGCCATCTTTGATAGAAACAACACAGCCACCTTTTAATCGAGAAACTACTGTGATCGGTTCTCCACTGTAACAACCTAAGGAGAAGAGGAACGCATCCAGTTCTTCGTCATCAGTTACAATCTCTTTGATAATATACTCTTCGCCTACCTGAGCATCTAATAAAGTCATATTATCCTCCCGTTTTCAAGACAGTAATTAGTTAAAGCTAACCTATGTAAAAGATTAGCACTTTACATAACTTCTGTCAAGACTTAGTTTATAAATTTTTCATAATTTTTACCATTTTCGAAAATTTGTCCTGCTGCCCTTTTTCATTATTTTAATGCCAAACTGTTATTTAAAAGCATTGTACTGTACAAAAACAGCACATCCTGATCCCCGAACTCCACAAACTGCCCCAGCATCGCGCTATTCACATAGCGAATGTCCAGCACCGTGATTGTTTCATATCCTTTCGCCAAAAGCGGAATCAGACTGCTTCCGAAGGAATCGCGGAACACGATCAGCTCTTTTCCGTTTTTCACCTGCGGATTCTCAATGGTGAGGACAGCTCTTGTTCCTGAGAGGAACATTTCATATGGATCCTTTCCACCGGCTTTTTCCATGTCATACATTGGAATTTCCACCGGACTTCCGGTGTCATAGCTGGTCACGATACAGTTCTCCAGAGTGTCATTGATCAGATACTTCAAACGATCCGGCTCCATGGGAAGCGCTGCCTGTCCATAGTAGACACCGTAGAACGGGAGGTCCAATTCCTTTACCTCGTAGCCATCCTGCAACGAAGAATTCTCCGTTCCATCCACCGGCGTGCCAACTGAGTCGCCGTCGGACACTCCTGCATCTGCACCGAGCTCGGCCATCTCACCTGCGCCCATCGCATCCAGCAGCACATCTGCCACATCAGTCAGGTTTTCCTGGCGCCAGTGTGTATCAGTATAATAATAGTCCTCCAACTCCAGATGCTCCGTCAAGTCCACATAAGTCATATAACCGGTCTTCTCTTTCATGCAGCCGATCAATTTTTCGTAATCCAGCGACAGATATCCGTTCTCCTCCGCCAGAAAATAATTCTTATCCGGCACAATGGAGAAATAAATATTTTCTGCATCCTGCAGATACGCCTCATAGAGGAATTCAAACCGCTCTGCAGCATGATCTAGCATCGGCTCATTCAGCGGATACTCCATCTTGGATGCATAACCGTCCGCCACATAAATGTTATTGTTATCCTTCTGCCCCAACACTCCGAATACAGTCTCTGCTTTCAGCCTCCGGAATGCGTCCCGGAACGGAAACTGGTCCAAAGTGTATGATTCAAAATCATCCATAAAGGAACCGTCCCCAATCGCCTCAACACTCAGCTTCGGGAATTTTTCCAGTTCCCGGCGCTCACTGTCAGAAAAATCATCCGGCGCTTTCAACCATGCTGCCGCAGAAAGACCAAAGATGACCACCGCCATCACAGAGGTCACAATGATTGATTGATGTTTCATATTCTGACCTCCTAAACTAAAATCTGAAATACAGGAACGGATTGAAAGAACCGTCCACCAGGTACGCAGTAACCACCAGCAATAAAACCACCAGAGCCACCGGCTCCAAAATATCCAAAAGCCATTTTCCTGCCTTGTTTTCGCTGAGTCTGCAAACCAGCGTCTTCGGAAGCGGCGTTGCTCCGATCACCGCTGCCGCAAACACCACAAGATAACTTCTAAAGTAATAGATTGTTTCTGCCGATGTAAATGCCAGGTCTCCGGCCCCGAACATCGCTCCGATATAAGAAACCGCCTCGCCGATGCCCTGCGCATTGAACAGGACAAAGCTGATCATGATGATCACCAGCACATAAATATGGCGCAAACCAGCGGCTGCGACCACGAAAAACGTCTTTCCGTCTTCACGGCTTCCATCCATGGCAAAATCCACATCTTCTCCGCCACCAGAATCACGGCAAATCCAAGCCCCCATGCGATAAAGTTCCATGCAGCCCCATGCCAGAATCCAGTCAGGAACCACACGACAAATATGTTAAAGAACCATCGCATCTTCGGTACCCGGTTTCCTCCAAGCGGAATGTACACATAATCCCTGAACCAGCTGCTGAGAGAAATATGCCACCGTCTCCAGAATTCCGTAATACTCTGAGAAATATATGGATAGTTAAAGTTGTCCATAAAATCAAAGCCAAACAGTTTACCGAGGCCGACCGCCATATCACTGTAGCCGGAAAAATCGAAATAAATATGGAGCGTAAACGCCGCCGCATATATCCAGTAGAACAGCACCGCCTTATCTCCGGACGCCCGGAAAATATCGCACAGCTCGCCAAGGGTATTGGCGATCAGAACCTTTTTCGCCAGACCCATGACAAACCGGCGGATTCCCACCGCCACATGGTCAACACTATGCTTTCGTTCCTCCAACTGCTTTGCCACATCCGCATAGCGGACGATCGGGCCCGCCACCAGCTGCGGGAACATGGACGCATAAGCTGCGAAATTCACGAGGTTTCGCTGGGCCGGAACTTCTCCGCGGTATACATCAACGATGTAACTCATGATCTGGAACGTATAAAAGCTGATTCCGATGGGGAACACGTCGGCAAACTTAAAATGAACCAGCGTCAGGACATTAAATCCCAACGCTGCTCCTAATATCCATCTGCCATTTTTCCGTTCCCGGTATTTCTCCACCAGAAGTCCCCACACATACCCAGCACCGATCATGACCACCATCAGTCCCAGGAAACCAACTCCTCCCCAGCCGTAAAAAAACAGGCTGGTGAGCAAAAGAATCAGGTTCTTAAATCTGCGTGGTGCCGCAAAGTACAGAATCAGTACAAGTGGCAGAAAATAGTACAAAAAAGAAATACTGGAAAATAACATTCTTTCCTACTCACAATTTCCCGGAATATGGATTCCGTTTCTTATTCTTCAAGACTCTTCGGGCACATAACGAAGAACACCTTGTCCTCAACTGTACCGGAGATTGTCTCCTCCGCCTCTGTACAGATGTTCCATCTCGGATTTGCATTCTCAGTAAGAACGGTAACCAGCGCCTCTGCACTCTCAGCGTCTGCAGTATCGAACACATAACCCACGAACGGAATTGTTCCGATCATCGGAGCGAACATCACGCCCTCCTCGAAGCCAGTTACTTCCACGTTGTCAAAACCAGTTAAAAATCCTTCTTCCACCGGCATTGCACCGCCCTGGAATAAGAGCAGCTCGTTTGTAAGGATTCCCTCTGCCAGTTCCTGAGCAGTTGCATCTGCGTTTTCTGCCACTCTATCCTCGAAATCATACAGGAGTGCTTCGCCCAATGTTTCCGGCTCTTTTCTAGCCTCTGTAGTCTCCTCCATAGTTGTAGTCTCAGCAGCAGTCGTCTCCTTTGCTGTACCTGCGCCACAGCCTGTGATGGATGCGAACATTGCTCCTGCTAATAATAAACAAACTAATTTTTTCATTCTTTTCTCCTCAAATTACATTTCTTGCATGTCATTTACGACACTGCTCACACAGTATAGCACATGGCAATGCCACAGTTCAATAGATTTATCCTTGCAAAACATTTACAATCCCATTACGTTTTTCCAAATAAACCATAAACAAGCTGCTCTGTTCCGGAAACATCCCAGTAATCTCCTCTTAATCCACAAAAAGGTGCAGAACCATCATGATTCTGCACCTCCACTCATTTACTCGATTAAATTTTTCATACTGCCCAAACTGATCGCCAACGTCGATGCATTATGGACCAACGCCGATGTGGTCGGCTGAACGATACCACCTACGCCAAGTGCGATCAGCGCACCGTTGATTCCAATGATTTCCCGGTAGTTTTTGCCGATCCGCTTCATTAAAAGATTGCTGATCCGCTTCAAGGTCACAAGTCCATAGAGATTATCTGCACCGATGGTGATATCAGAAACTTCTCTCGCAATCGCCGCACCATCGCTGATGGCGATGCCTGCGTCTGCTGCGGAAAGTGCTGGGGAATCGTTGATTCCGTCGCCGATCATAATGACCTTTCGGCCGGCTTTTTTCTCCGCCTCCACGAACTTGGCTTTATCTTCCGGAAGAACCTCAAAATAGAATTCATCCACACCGACTTTCTTTGCGATGGATCTGGCCGCACGTTTGCTGTCTCCGGTCATCATGACGATCTTTTTGAATCCTTCTTCCTTTAATAAACGAATCACTTCCGGTGCTTCCTCGCGGACCGGATCCTCCACACAGATGACCGCCGCCAGAACACCTTCCAGACAAAGGAACAGATGCGAATACTGTCTTGGAAGATTTTCGAACCGCTCCTCCATTCCCTCAGGAATTACGCACCCCTCATCATCAAAGACAAAATGGTAACTTCCGATAATTGCCTTCTTGCCATCCACCATGGTAGAAATTCCATGGGCCACGATGTAATTGACCTTGGAATGCTTTTCTTCGTGGGTCAGATTTTTCTTCTTCGCCGCATCTACAACGGCCTTCGCCATGGAATGTGGGAAATGTTCTTCCATACATGCCGCCAGCTTTAAAAGCTCGTCCGGGTCCACATCAATAAATGGAACCACATCCACCACAGTCGGCTCCGCTTTTGTCAGTGTTCCTGTCTTGTCAAAGACAATGGTATCGGCCTCCGCCACTGCCTCCAGGAACTTGCCGCCTTTGACCGTGATGCTGTGCATATTTGCCTCACGAATCGCAGACAACACCGCGATCGGCATCGCAAGTTTGAGGGCGCAAGAGAAATCCACCATCAAAACTGCCAATGCTTTCGTCACATTTCTTGTGATCAGGTATGTAAGTCCGGTTCCGACCAGTGTATATGGAACCAGATTGTCGGCCAGATGCTCCGCCTTACTCTCCACGGAAGATTTCAGTTTCTCCGTCTCTTCGATCATCGTCACAATCTTTTCGAATTTTGTTCCGCCTTTTGTCTCCTTGACACGGATGATCACTTCGCCTTCTTCCACAACTGTTCCGGCGTACACATACTTTCCTTCGTTCTTTTCCACCGGCATGGATTCTCCGGTCAGTGAAGCCTGATTTACCATCGCCTCACCAGACGTCACAACTCCATCGAACGGAATCATGCTGCCCATGTGGACCACCACTTCGTCGCCCGGTTTGATCGTCTCGGTGCTCACCAACACCTGATTGTCACCGGATACCATCCAGACTTTCTGCACATTGAGCGACATGCTTCTTGCCAGATCTCCGACGGACTTCTTGTGGGTCCACTCTTCCAGCGTCTCTCCGATGCCGAGAAGGAACATTACGGAAGAAGCCGTATCATAATCGGCCCGGAACACAGAGACACCGATTGCCAGGCCATCCAGGACCGGCACTTCAATTTTTCCGGCCGCAAGCGTCTGAATCCCATGTTTTATATATTTTAATGATTTCACTGCCGTCAATGCAGACCGAACCGGATATGGAAGGAACAGTTTTTTTGCCGCGTAGATCACGACCTGATTCACAAGCTTATCCCAATATTCCCGGTTCACTTCGCGTCCCGAGTTTTCAATATAAGATTCCGGCACGTTCACTTTGTCATACTGGAATTTCCGGAGCGCGTCGATCACCTGCTTTCTGTCGCCGGTGAACGAGACAGCAACGTTCTGGCTCCGCTCATACACCTTGACAGCCGTAACAAAATCCAGCTCTGTCAGGTAGTACTGCAGAATATCGGCCTCTTTGAAGGACATTGTCTTCTGGAACAAATGCACCCTCATCCGGCCCTTTATTTCATGTTCAATTTTGAATTTCATTTAGCCTTTCCTCCTTAAAACCACCATCAAATCCGAATCGGTTTTCAATTGTCTGATAAGTTTTAACTAACTTTTCAGACAATTACAAAAGCACCTGCGGAAAACCCATTCCCGCAGGTGTTCATCGTCTATTCGGTTTCGCTGTTTTTTGCGGACTCCGGCTATTCTTCAGAGTTCTCAACTTCCTCAGCGTCTTCAAACATTTCCTCTGCAGCACGCTCTGCATTGATCAGCTGAGCCTCTGCATAGATATCCTCTGCACTTTCCTGAATCTTTGTTGCGGTATCCATTACGCACTCTTTCGCGCGAAGAGCTGCCGCTGTGCAGTTTGTGTATACTTTTTTCGCATCCTTGCTGGATAACACTTTAATACCTGCTGTTCCGAACAGCACACCAGCAGCGAAAATGCCTACCTTTTTCGCATCAATATTTTTTAAGCAATCGAAGCAATTAGCCATAGTATGTACCTCCTTATTTGTGCTTGTATCCTGTATATACCGTCATAATCAGACAAAAAATCATTGCCCAAGCCCAAAATTTGTGATTTTTCATATGTTGCACTCCTTTTTTCTGAAGTATCTATATGAAAATTATAAATCATTCTACAGTTTAATTCATCCTCTTTTGCTTTATTGATAAATTTTCTCAATTATTCGGCGCACTCTGAGCGCTGAATCATGACACGCTTCACTCTTCTTCCTTTTAAATACCCACGCGCCTCCAGGCCTCGCTCCAGGATTTCATGTAGAATTTCCTGTTTCAGCTCCATACTGGAGGAATCCTGAAACTCCACCAGACAATGCTTCGGGGAACCTTCCTGCTCACAGATCCGGTATTCGTTTCTCCATTTCAAGGCACCGATCTCTTCCAGCGTATTCATCATTCGGTACACGGTCGCCATTCC
Organism: Lachnospiraceae bacterium; assembly: GCA_017482945.1. Taxonomy (GTDB): domain Bacteria; phylum Bacillota; class Clostridia; order Lachnospirales; family Lachnospiraceae; genus Pilosibacter. The sequence continues at coordinate 787 of JAFUMF010000141.1, read as the reverse complement.
GATATTCGGATCCTGCTTGGCTGCCAGATAATAAATTTCCTTGCAGTTATTGCAGCGCTCTTTTAGGATAATATCCACCAAAAGCTCCCTCTGCTTCGTAATCCTGCATCCCTGCTCCCGCAGCTGTTCCAATATTACCTTTTTCATTGTATCAATCTCGCTCTTTGCCTTTTCCACTCAAGTGCTCCGTTCTATTATCACTTTGTATTGTCTGAATCATTGGTTAGTCTTCGCTACGTCAGTTAGTCATAACTAACAAATATAGTATATCACACTTTTTTTATTTGTCACGCACTTTTTTCTCAATAGCAGATTTTGGCAAAAAAAGATCCCATGAACTGATTCATGGGATCCTGAAGATTCTTGATTCTTTTTAAGCAATTAGTTTGCTCTTCCAAGGTATTCGCTTGTACGTGTATCGATCTTAACTTTGTCACCGATGTTAACGAATAACGGAACTGCGATCTGAGCACCTGTCTCAACGATAGCCGGCTTTGTAGCACCTGTAGCTGTATCGCCCTTGAAGCCCGGCTCTGTATCTGTGATCTCGAGCTCTACGAATAACGGCGGCTCAACGGAGAATACTTTACCGTTGTAGGAACATACCTTAACAACTTCGTTCTCTTTAACGAACTTTAATGCATCGCCAACAACATCCTTAGCAAGAGCGATCTGCTCGAATGTGTTCATATCCATAAAGTTATCTAATTCGCCATCATTGTATAAGAACTGCATATCTACACGGTCAATTCTTGCTGCCGGGAATTTCTCTGTCGGACGGAATGTT
>JAFUMF010000140.1 GCA_017482945.1 Lachnospiraceae bacterium | reverse complement strand
GGTGCATACCGGTTTTGGTAACGAGACTTTTTGCAGAAAGGGAGAACTTTCTGCAAAGGGTCTTTTTTTATTCTCTAAAAGTTCTAAAAAAGGGCCAAGAGCAGTAATTTTTCCCAAAACCAATCAATACTTTTTATTATAAGGAGGAATTAGTATGGAGTTTTTATGGACTGGTTTACTGTCAATCACATGGCAGCAGGTCGTAATGTACCTGGTAGGTATTATCCTGATCTACCTTGCAATCGAACAAGACTATGAGCCGTCACTTCTTCTGCCGATGGGATTCGGTGCAATCCTGGTTAACCTTCCAGAGTCCGGTGCGTTAAACCAGATGATGGAGGGTGTTGGCGAGACACATGGTATTATTCAGTGGTTATTCGAAGTAGGTATCGAGGCATCTGAGGCAATGCCGCTTCTTCTGTTCATCGGTATCGGTGCTATGATCGACTTCGGACCGCTTCTTTCCAACCCGAAAATGTTCCTTTTCGGCGCTGCATCTCAGTTTGGTATTTTCTGTGCAATTGTTATCGCAGCATTAATGGGATTCAACATCACTGATGCAGCTTCCATCGGTATCATCGGTGCAGCTGACGGTCCGACAGCGATCCTCGTATCCCAGGTATTACATTCCAATTACATTGGACCGATCGCCGTAGCAGCTTACTCTTACATGGCTCTCGTTCCGATCATTCAGCCGATGGCTATTAAGCTCGTTACAACTAAGAAAGAGCGTCTGATCCGTATGCCGTATAAACCGGGTTCTGTAAGTCGTTTCACAAGAATCGCATTCCCGATCATCGTTACATTCGTAGCTGGTCTTGTTGCTCCGGCTTCTGTAGCTTTAGTTGGTTTCCTTATGTTCGGTAACCTTATCCGTGAATGTGGTTGCTTAAACAGCCTTTCCGAAACAGCACAGTCTTCCCTTGCAAACCTGATCACACTGCTCCTTGGTATCACAATCTCCTTCTCCATGAGAGCTGAGCAGTTCGTACAGATTGAGACAATCCTCATCATGTGCCTTGGTCTTGTTGCTTTCGTATTCGATACAATCGGTGGTTGTCTGTTCGCGAAGTTCCTTAACCTGTTCTCCAAGAACAAAGTTAACCCGATGGTTGGTGCAGCTGGTATCTCCGCATTCCCGATGTCTGCTCGTGTAATCGAGAAGATGGGTATTGCAGAAGACAGCACAAACCACCTCTTAATGCATGCTATCGGTGCTAACGTATCCGGTCAGGTAGCATCCGCAGTTGCCGGTGGTATTATCCTTGGTTTCTTTGCTTAATTAAAGGAGGTATATATTATGACACCAACAGTAATGCAGGCTATCACAATTATGTGGCAGGGTATGGCAGGTATCCTCGTAGTTATGGCAATTCTTTCTGGCGTAGTAGCAGCACTTGCTAAAATGGGCAGCAAGAAATAATAATTCGGATTTTATCTGTACATAATTTTATAAAAGAAAGAGGCATCACTCTAAAACGGGTGATGCCTCTTTCTTTTGGTTCTTTTAGCTTGCCATTCCACCGACCATACCGCTGACTGCACAGATTCCGAGAACCGTGAGAATGTGGGGGAGGTCGGACAGAATTCCCTGGTCCTGCAGTGCCGACATAGCAAAGAGGAAGAGGAAATACAGGATACCGGCCATAAGTCCCCATAAAAATCGTTTGGTCTTCATTGCCTTTCCGGCGAGAAAACCTCCGGCAAGGCAGGAAATGATATAAACGGCATAGATCCCGACTGTGATCTGGGACTCGGGGAGGCGGAATTTGTAGAGCAGGAAGGTAAGTCCTGCCAGCATGAGAAGTGTAAGTAAAAATGAGACGATAAGAGCACGTATCATGCGCCATGATGTTGTAGCCGCCATACTGGATTCTCCTTTCAGATTTCCTTGATTTTCCGGCATTTTTATGTATTGTGTGCAGTGCCGGAATTGTTGTATTTATAGATATTATTCGGAAAAGCTGGGAATTATCCCTATTGCATAATGACGATTCCTATGTTATAATTTTTTAACGAGTTTGAGCGCAGCCGGGTACTTCGCCCGACCGTGAAATAGCAATAATAGGAGGACATACTATGAAGCACGTAAAGACATTAAGCTCCAATACTCTGAAAAACAGCATGAAGAAGGGCGGCTGTGGCGAGTGCCAGACATCCTGCCAGTCTGCATGCAAAACATCCTGTACAGTAGGAAACCAGAGCTGCGAGAATAGCAACCGCTAATGGTGGGCGCTTCCGAAATCAGAGGCTATTAAAAGAGACCCCTACGGTCGTTGAGATTGTAGGGGCTATTCTTGGTTTATAGATTTCTATAAACGAAGAAACGCTCCGCGGGAATGCACATGCCGCGCCAGAGGTGGTTTGGCTGCCGGGGCAGCCGCGCGGCAGCGCGAGAGTTCCGCAAGCGGAACTCCTTTTTTATGTAGGAGAGAATATTAATTTTTTATAAAAAACACATGGTGTTTTTAATAAATTTCGAAAGACAGATAGGAGAATTGACGTGATACATCAGTACATTAACAATGGGTATCATATCGTTCTGGACGTAAACAGTGGATCTGTCCATTCTGTTGATGCTCTGCTTTATGATGTGGTGGAAGTTTTAACGGGCGTTGTGGCTGATATGAAAGAGCCTGCAAAACTGACCGAAGAGCAGATCAAGACAGTGATGGATGCACTTTCCGGAAAATACACCAAAGAAGACCTTCAGGATGCACTTTCCGATGTTCAGGAACTGATTGATGCCGAGGAGCTGTTTACAGCTGACATTTATAAAGACTATGTAATCGATTTTAAGAAGCGCCAGACCGTGGTAAAGGCATTGTGTCTGCACATTGCACACGACTGCAACCTGGCCTGTCGGTATTGCTTTGCAGAGGAAGGCGAGTACCATGGCCGCAGAGCGTTAATGAGCTTTGAGGTCGGAAAGAAAGCTCTGGATTTCCTGGTTGCAAACTCTGGAAACAGAGTAAACCTGGAAGTGGACTTCTTCGGCGGTGAACCACTCTTAAACTGGAATGTAGTAAAACAGCTGGTCGAGTATGGCCGCTCCCTGGAAAAAGAACATAACAAGAAATTCCGCTTCACGCTCACCACCAACGGTGTGCTGCTGAACGATGAGATCATGGAATTCTGCAACAAGGAAATGAGCAACGTGGTCCTGAGTCTGGATGGACGTAAGGAAGTCAATGACCGCATGCGTCCGTTTAGAAACGGCAGCGGAAGCTACGACCTGATCGTTCCGAAATTCCAGAAGTTTGCAGAGTCCCGCGGTGAGAAGGATTACTTCGTAAGAGGTACCTTCACAAGATACAACAAAGATTTTGGTGAGGATGTGCTTCACTACGCGGATCTCGGTTTCGAGAAGCTCTCTATGGAGCCGGTAGTCACAGACCCGTCCGAGCCATATGCGATCAGAGAAGAAGATCTTCCGGCCATTATGGAAGAGTACGACAGACTGGCAAAAGAGTTCATTAAGAGAGAGAAAGAGGGCCGTGGCTTCAAATTCTTCCACTTTATGATCGATCTGACCCAGGGCCCGTGTGTGGCGAAACGTCTCTCCGGCTGTGGTTCCGGTACCGAATACCTGGCGGTTACTCCGTGGGGTGATTTCTATCCGTGCCACCAGTTCGTTGGAATGGAAGAGTTCCTGATGGGTAATGTGGACGAAGGAGTCACAAACACAGCAGTTCGTGACGAATTCAAACTCTGTAATGTATATGCTAAGGAAAAATGTAAAAACTGTTTCGCAAGATTCTACTGCAGCGGCGGCTGTGCAGCGAACTCCTACAACTTCCACGGCAAGATCACAGATGCTTATGATATCGGATGCGAGATGCAGAAAAAGCGTATCGAGTGTGCGATTATGATAAGAGCAGCTCTGGCTGAATAAGCAGAGAGCGAAGACTCTTTAATAGAAAGAAGGAAAAAGAATGAATCAGAAGAAGAACAACACAGGAAAAGGCATAGTATGTCTCATCGTACTTCTTGTGGCAATCGCGATCAGTGGATTCTTCGCAGCCGACGCACTGGAAAAGAGTAAGCTTGTGACAGATGAAAATGGCGTGACCATGTTCCAGGAAGGCGGAATTAAACTGGGCCTGGACCTTGCAGGTGGTGTCAGCATCACTTACCAGACCGTAGTGGAAAATCCGGATCCGGTTGATTTGGCAGACACTCAGTACAAGCTTCTGCAGCGAGTTCAGAACTACAGCTCCGAAGCGGAGGTTTATTTAGAGGGTACCAATCGTATCAACATTGATATCCCGGGCGTATCCGATGCCAATCAGGTGTTAGAAGAACTCGGTAAACCAGGCTCTCTGTATTTTTACGATTCCAACCAGAATATCATTCTGGAAGGTACAGATGTAGCATCCGCGCAGGGCGCAAGTTATAAAGATCAGACAACTGGTGCACTTGAGTATGTGGTACAGCTTACATTTACAGAAGAAGGTACAAAGAAATTTGCCGAGGCGACAACGGCAAACGTTGGTAAGACCATTGCAATCGTATACGATGGCGTTATGTACTCCAATCCGGTCGTACAGGAGCCGATCACAGGCGGTCAGTGTACCATTTCCGGTATGGATTCCTACGAGGAAGCAGATATCCTTGCATCCACGATCCGTATCGGTTCCCTGTCTCTTGAATTAGAAGAGCTCCGTTCCAACGTAGTTGGTGCGAAACTTGGTCAGGAGGCAATTACAACAAGCTTAACGGCAGCAGCGATCGGTATCGCGATCGTTTGCGTATTTATGTGCTTTGTATATCGTCTTCCGGGCTTTGCATCCTGCCTTGCCCTGATGCTTTATACAACAATTACAATCATTTTACTTGCCGCATTTGAGGTAACATTAACACTTCCGGGTATCGCTGGTATTATTCTTTCCCTCGGTATGGCGGTCGATGCCAATGTTATTATCTTCACACGTATTAAAGAAGAAATCGGTGTCGGCAAGACCGTTAAGTCTGCGATCAAGACAGGTTTCGCAAAAGCTCTGTCTGCGATCGTTGACGGTAACATTACAACACTTATCGCAGCCGCAGTTCTGTTCTTAAAAGGTTCCGGTACTGTTAAGGGCTTTGCAACAACACTTGCCCTCGGTATCGTAGTTTCCATGTTTACAGCACTGTTTGTGACAAAGTTTACTCTGAACGCACTGTATGAACTTGGTTTTACAGATCCGAAGCTCTACGGTGTGAGAAAAGCAAAGAAACCGATCAACTTCCTTGGCAAGAAAAAGCTGTGGTTCGCAATTTCTGCTGTGGTCATGGTGATCGGTGTGGGCGCAATGTTCATGAACAAGAGCTCCATCGGCGGCGCATTCAACTATGGACTTGACTTCAAGGGCGGTACATCCACAAATGTAACCTTCAACGAGGATATGTCCTTAGAGCGTATCTCTGCCGAAGTTGTTCCGGTAGTGGAAGAGATCACAAACGATGCCGGCACACAGACTCAGAAGGTTGCAGGCACAACAGAAGTTATCATCAAGACAAGAACATTATCTGTAGAAGAACGTCAGGAGCTTGACGCAGCTCTGGTAGAAAACTTCGGTGTTGACGAGAGCAAGATCGTTGCGGAAAGTATCTCCGGTGCGATCAGTAATGAAATGAAGAAAGACGCGTTCCTCGCGACTGGAATCGCGACAGTCTTCATGCTGATCTACATTTGGGTACGATTCAAGAATATCAGCTTTGCGGCAAGTGCTGTTCTGGCCCTTGTACATGACGTAATTATTGTCCTTGCATGCTATGCCATTGCGAAATGGTCCATGGGTTCCACAGCGATCGCGTGTCTTCTCACCATCGTTGGTTACTCCATCAACGCGACCATCGTTATTTTCGACCGTATCCGTGAGCACATCCAGATGGAGCAGAAGGAGTACGGTATGCTGACAAGTGATCTGAAGGACGTTGTAAACTTAAGTATCACTGAGACATTCACAAGAAGCTTAAATACTTCTTTAACAACTTATATCATGGTTCTGATCTTATACATCATGGGCGTATCTTCCATCCGCGAGTTCTCACTCCCGCTGATGGCCGGTATCCTTTGCGGAACATATTCTTCCATCTGCCTGACAGGTTCAATGTTCTATATGATGAGTAAGAATCAGAAGTTTGAAACGAAAAAAGAAGAAGAGGAAGAGTGGAGACCATAATCCATGAAATATCAGATTCTGACGAAAGACGGACGTGCTAAGAGAGCGGTCGTAGAGACCGTTCATGGCACGATCCAGACACCGGTATTTATGAACGTAGGTACAGTGGCAGCCATCAAAGGTGCTGTGTCCACGGACGATTTAAGACAGATCGGCACACAGGTGGAGCTTTCCAACACCTACCACTTACATGTACGCACCGGTGATAAACTCATTAAAGAAGTGGGCGGACTTCATAAGTTCATGAACTGGGACCGCCCGATCCTTACCGACTCCGGCGGATTCCAGGTATTCTCCCTGGCTGGTATGCGTAAAATTAAAGAAGAAGGCGTGTACTTCAACTCTCACATCGATGGCCGCAAGATCTTCATGGGCCCGGAGGAGAGTATGCAGATCCAGTCCAATCTCGGTTCTACGATCGCGATGGCATTCGACGAGTGCGCACCGCATCCGTGTACAAGAGAATATATGGAAAAATCAGTCGCAAGAACGACCCGCTGGCTGGTAAGATGTAAAGACGAGATGGCCCGCCTGAATTCGTTGCCGGATACAGTGAATAAGGAACAGCTCCTGTTTGGAATCAACCAGGGCGGTACCTTCGAAGACATCCGTATCGAACATGCAAAGACAATTTCCGAAATGGACCTGGATGGTTATGCAGTCGGTGGTCTTGCAGTTGGTGAGAGCCATGAAGAGATGTACCATATTTTAGATGTGACCGTTCCGCATCTTCCGGAGAATAAACCGACATACCTGATGGGCGTTGGTACTCCGGCCAATATCCTGGAGGCGGTTGACCGCGGCGTGGATTTCTTCGACTGCGTTTACCCGACAAGAAACGGAAGACATGGACATGTGTACACCAATTATGGTAAATTGAATCTGTTCAACGAACGGTTCGCCAAGGACATGCGCCCGATCGAAGAAGGCTGTCAGTGTCCGGCATGCCGCTCCTACAGCAGAGCTTATATCCGTCACCTGTTAAAAGCGAAGGAAATGCTGGGAATGCGTTTATGTGTACTGCATAACCTGTATTTCTATAATACGATGATGACGGAGATCCGCGAGGCGATCGATAATCATTGTTACGCGGAGTATAAAGCAAAAAAACTCGCAGGAGTGGAAGGAAATTATAAAGACCGCTTTACTGAATAAAGTTTTTTTGATAAAATGTACGTTAGGAAAATTCATGGTTTCCGAATTGGGCAGCAGCTCAGGAAACATGAGGGTGTTAAAAACAGAATTAAGAAAGAGAGGAGCAATAAAGTATGGACAGCCCAGCATTTTGGATTGGTTATGTAGTATTAATCTTCGGTTTTATGTACTTCATCGCAATCAAACCACAGCAGAAAGAAAAGAAAAAAATGCAGGAATTAATGGCAAGCATCGCAGTAGGTGATACTGTACTGACTTCCAGCGGTTTCTATGGTGTTATTATCGATATGACAGATGATACAGTAATCGTTGAATTCGGTAGCAACAAGAACTGCCGTATTCCGATGCAGAAACAGGCAATCGTTCAGGTTGAGAAGCCGAACGCTTAATTGCTGAAAATAGGAAAATGAAAAAAGCCGAATGTGTTCCTCCTGAGGGAGAAATGCATTCGGCTTTTTCGTTTTTTCGGCCCAATTTCCAGTTCACAATTTGTTCTCAGTTTCCCCGAACTTTTGCCGAAAAGACACCCCGTTTTTGCCCAAAAGGTGAAAGGGAAAAGTAAAGAAAAATCACACGCTCCCATATATAATAGAATTACAAAAACATCTACGAAAGAAGAGAAGTTTTAAGTTTATTGAATAGAATAGGAGAGTGTTTTATATGAAGAAACAGACTAAAATTACTGCTATTACAGCAGCCGCAGCATTATTGGCACTCGGTGCTTCTTTTACAGCGATGGCGGCGGAGACAGGAACCTGGAGAATGGAAGACGGTGAGTGGTACTGCTACGATAGGAATGGCGACGCATACGAAGATGAGTTTTGTTTAAGCAACGGCAGAGAATTCTATGTGGGCGAGGACGGAAGAATGGTCCGTTCCAGCTGGGTGGAATATGAAGGATATTGGTATTATGTAAACAGTGCAGGTGAGAAGTCGGTGAATGAATGGAGATATACCGTACCGGCTGAGGATGAAGACGGTGAGGAACAGTGGTATTACCTCCAGTCCAGCGGAAAGAGAGCAGAGGGTAAGAAGCTGACCATTGGCGGAAAGACCTACTATTTTGATTCCGACGGTGTGATGTTGACCGGATGGATCCAGGGTACAGACGGATCATGGAGTGAGGCTGATGACCCGAACGTGGCAGAAGTAACGACCTATTTCTGTGATGAAGACGGTGCGAGAGTGAGCGCGGAATGGGTTTATACGTATGAGCCGGGCATTGATGAATATGAGGCAGAGGAGACGGAAAAGAACTGGTATTATATCATGGCCGGCGGCAAACCTGCGATCGGTAAACAGAATAATATCAAAGGCGAGACCTACTTTTTTGGAACTGACGGCGCCATGTTATCCGGATGGGTGGCAGGAAGCGGTGACGTTTACCGGGAAATCTGGACAGAAGACGGAAATGGCTCTGAACTTAGTGCAGTAGCAGCCTCCGGTCTGGATGTCTACTTCTGTGGAGCTGAGAACGATGGCCACGCGAAAAAGAACAAGTGGATCAAGGAATGGAGCAGCGTCGATTACGGATACGGTGACAGCGATATTGAGAAGAACTGGTACTACATCCAGAATAACGGTAAAGTTTTCATACCGCAGGCAACCGCGGCAGCATACTTGTCCAATGCTCAGGAATATAATCTCGTAGATGTATCCGCAGCAATCGAAAACCGTTTCGAGGCGGACGAAGCATACAGTGCCCAGGAGAAGAAGATCAACAATAAGACATATCTCTTCAACCAGGAAGGTGAGATGGTATATGGCTTCGTAAAGATGGATGACAAGATGTACTACTACGGTGGCGCAGATGATGGCGCGAGAGCGTCTGGTTCTGTTACTGTGACCGACGAGGGCGGCGAGAGCACATCTGCATACTTCGCCGGCGAGACAAATACAGAGCAGGGCTACTACTCTGGTGCAGGTGTCAACGGTGCGAAGAATGGAAAGCTTTATGCAGACGGCGTCCTTGTAAAAGCACTGGATGATAAGTACGAAATCAAGACAGTTGCTGACATGCAGTTCGTTGTAAATAAATCCGGTAACATCCAGACAAGCAAAGGTCCTTACAAGTACGATGGTGAGGAACTGTTTGGCGGTGCAGAGTTCACCTATAATACAAGCAAAAAAGGCGTGTCCTATGAGAGCATTGCTACGATGAACTAAAAATTTACACAACATGAAAAAAGAGCTATTGCAAAGGCAGGTGAGAGACCTGCCGGAGCGATAGCTCTTTTTTTGTTACCATGTCACGATTTCATCTAAGATTAGTTGCTGCTCACTGCTGGAACTGGTAAGGTAAATTCTTGTGGTTTCAATACTTTCGTGTCCGAGCAGATCTGCTAAAAGGGCAATATCACCACATCTTTGAAGAAAATTCTTAGCAAAGCGGTGACGAAAGGAATGAGGATATACTGTAGCCGGATTCAGATCATACTGCAGTGCGAAGTGTTTTAGTTGATACTGGATTCCACGGACGGTGATCGGGAGTCCGCTTTTTGAAGCAAACAGAAATCCGGAGTTTTTTCCCTGACTGTGGCACCATTCCAGTGCCTCCTTACTCAATGCATCCGTAATGTAAATGCGACGTATTTTTCCGCCTTTCGAATAAAGATCCAGATACCCACAGGAGAGGTGTTCCACTTTAATCTGAGTCAATTCACTAACCCGGACACCGGTGGTCACAAGAAATCGGACAATGAAATACCAGAAATCCTGTTTCTCCTGTTTCAGGCATGCTTGCAATTTCAGACAGTCTTCATTGGAAATGATGGTATCCTGAAAGGAGTTTCTTGGCAGCTTTAATGCCTTTAGACGAAAATGAGTCAAATCCGGAAATTCCTGGTTGTGATAAGTTTCCAGAAATAAAAGAAAATGATTAACCGCATGGATCCGTTGATTCACAGTGGCCGGTTGAAACTTCTGCATTAAAACAGAACGAAAAAGTTTTAGGTTGCCCGGCGTTACATTATCATATAGGCCAAAATATAAACGAAGACTAAATTCATAAGCTTCAATTGTATTTGCGGCCATATTTTTTCTCTTCATATAAGATATAAAATTTGAAACAAGTGTTTCATTCTGCTCGTTCAATATAAGTTCTTTTTTATTCATATTAATCACCAGTTAACGACTTGATTAAATATTTGTTGTTGTTCGGTACTGCTTCTGTGGAGGTATATTCTGGTAGTCTCTATGCTTTCGTGACCGAGAATGTCAGAGAGCATCGCAATATCACTGCAATGCTCGATGAAATTTTTGGCGAAAAGATGCCGAAAAGAATGTGGATGGACAACAGTTGGATCAAGATTGTAGATGGAGGCAAAATAGCAAAGCTGGTTGCGTATTCCATTGGCTGTAATGCGTTCACCGGAACGATTAAGAAAGATATAGCCCGTAGTGCGATCAGAGGCAATCAGCCATTTTAAACAGGGGCGGCGGATATTTTTTGGAATATAAACTCGACGCATGCGATTTCCCTTGGAGTACAGGTCGACATATCCTTGCTGAATATCTTTAACTTGCAGTTGAATTAATTCGCTGATGCGAAGACCGGTCCCAGCCATAATGCGGACAGCAAAATAATAATTGGTTTTGCCATCGCGGAGCAGGCAATTTTTCAAATATTCGTAGTCAGCCTGGCTGATGACATTTTCTAAAAAAGGTCTTCGTTGATACCTGACCATTAATAACCTTGTAGCCGGGAGGTTGAGAAATTCCTGAAAGCAGTTCATTGCGCGGATTCTCAGATTAACAGTCTGAGGTTTGTAATGGTCGATCAGATAACATTTATAGAGCAGCATGTTTTCTGTGTTGATTGTGGGATAGAGTTCATAAAACTGCCTGACAGTGAAGAGATAGGCCCGTATGGTATTGGCGGATTTGTTCTGGAAATCTAAATAGGAATGAAATTCCTCTAAACACGTTCGACATCGTTCCTCTGTTTCTGGAGATGAAAATCGTTGTTTTGCCATAAATTTTCTCCTTTTTCTTATATATATCCAGTATTCCCTTATAAAAAGTATATAAACAGAAAATGAAAAAATCAAGAAAAAACAATGAAAAATATCTAAAAATAAAGTCAAGAAACGCCAAAAAAACGCGCAACTTGTGATAATTTCTCTTATTGGTAGTATAATTGCCTCACGTACGAATCAAAAAGGTTTTGCGACAAAACAAAAAGTAAAGGAGAGTGCATTCATTATGAGAAAGCAGACAAAATTAGTTGCATTATTATCCGCAACAGCAGTTATGGCTCTTGGCGCATCCATCATGTCCTATGCAGCTGCAAACTGGGTGAATGAAGACGGCGTTTGGGTTTACTATGACAAAGACGGCGAAGCAGTAACAGAGGAGTGGAAACGCTCTGGTTCCGAGTGGTACTGGTTAAATGAAGATGGCGAGATGGCTACAGACTGTCTCGTTGAATACGATGAAGACTACTATTATGTAGATGAGACCGGTGCAATGGTAACAAACAAATGGATTTCCATCGAGAATGAAGATTACGATGGTGATGATGAGGATGAGCCGATGAACCATTGGTATTATTTTGGTTCCAGCGGTAAGGCATATAAGAGCAGTTCTACAAGCAGCACAGCATCCTTCAAGACAATCGGAACAGAAAAATACATTTTCGATGACGAAGGTAAGATGTTATATGGTTGGATCGATGAAGATGGTAATCGCGTGACAGGAGATGATGACTGGAAAGAGGGTATGTATTACTGTGGCGATGAGAACGATGGCGCTCAGAGTAATGCTCAGTGGGAGCATATCGAAATTATTGACAATGATTATGACAGTGAAATGAAGCCGTATTTCTCAAGCAATAACGTATACGACGATGAGGAGCAGACTCGTTGGTT
>JAFUMF010000139.1 GCA_017482945.1 Lachnospiraceae bacterium | reverse complement strand
ATATAGGAAACTCCAATGCTCTGTAAATATGCCAGGTATGCGTCTGGTGCGTTCTCGCACAGTACCTCCACGATATGCGCTCCGCCCCACCGTCAAGAATCTCAGTCCCTTTCACCACAAAATCACTGATTTCGCTATTCTCAAACAATGGCTTGCTCTCGCCCCCGGCAATCACCGGCACCTGCACAAGGCTCAGTTCATCCACCAGCCCGGCCCGCTCAAATGCGCCATTAATCTCGCTGCCGCCTTCCAACAGCAATGTCTTAATCCCAAATTTCCCGAGCAATTTCTTAAGCGCCAGCTCCAGGTCCATTTCTTCTTTTCCTGCAAAGATATAGGAAACTCCAATGCTCTGTAAATATGCCAGGTATGCGTCTGGTGCGTTCTCGCACAGTACCTCCACGATATGTGCTCCGCCGTATCCTGGGTCTTCGTCCACAATCGTTGCAGTCTTCCATCCCAGTTTTCCCCTGCGGTCGAAGGATACAGCATATCTGTCGGCACCGGCGTTGGCGATATAATCTTCGCGATTGACTGGCTTGCCTTCAAATTCTGTAAGATCCGGATACCAGCCACCGGTGAAGCTGCCCTCCATGGTCACGCGGCCGCAGGCGAATGCTTCTGCTGGAATTTCGCGGTTCAGTCGGTAGTATTCTTCTGTCGCGGCCTCGCATTCTTTTCTGTATAGGAAATCGCCTGTTACTTTTCCATCAATCGACATGGTCATGTGGCATATTACATATGGTCTGTTCATTTTTTCACTCCTTCATATTGCTCTTTTATACTCATTGTAAGTAGCTTCTTATTTAGTCACATAGTAGTCGAAATCCCCACCACCTCAAATATCACGATCCGCTCTCTCGCATCATCCCCATCGAACAGTTCCCGACAGTCGATTTCGTCCATAAATGTTAATTCATCCACAGTCATTAAGTAGGAAATATACTCGTTGGACGGATAGTAGAAAAACAGCAGCATTTCCCGCGGTTCTTCATAGTACGATTCCATAATCCGTCCGATGACGCTCTGCAGGATCTCTACGGAAAACGGATTAAAAAAATAGAACCGGTCTGCTTCTGCCGGAACAATGTAGGTCTCAGCATTTTCCAACAAAAACATAGTCCGACCGGCTGAGGCGGCTGTTTTCTGATTCTCTGTGGCGCTCTGGTAGATCCGGTCATCGTATTCGATTCCGATGGAACGGCATCTGGTCTGGTAGGACAGAAAGAAGTCTGCCCGGCCTTTTCCGCAGCCATAGTCGACCAGGGTGTTTTTCTTTCCGATATAGCCTGCGTTTGCCAGACTCTCCAGTACAGAGTATGGGGTCGGCTCGTAGGGGTAACGGTACTGATCAGCTCTGGAATCGTCTCTTCCTGATGTTTTTATGCGAAGTAGTTTATCCCACTTGGTTTCGTTGTTGTTCATCGTAATCTCCTTTTCCTGGTGCTGACTTTCCAGTGCATATCCTTTGATTCTAATTTTCCCATATGGACACTCCTCTGTCAACGCCCCTTCCTCATTAATTTTCCCCTTAAGATTTTCCGCCGGTATTCTAAAACCATATAAAAAAGACGCTGTCAAGAACTGTTCTCTTGGCAAAAAACGTGGTAAAATAAGGCTCAGATTGGAGGGCTTACAATATGAGCATATTATTAAATGAAGTAAAAGAAATGCACCAGCAGGTCATTGAGTGGCGCAGACATTTTCATAAACATGCGGAGTTATCTTTCCAGGAGTTTGAAACGTCCGATTTTATTGAGGCGCAGTTACATTCCTTTGGAAATGTGGAAGTTTCCCGCCCGACGAAAACCGGCGTGATCGGCAAGATTTACGGCAAAGAGGCCGGACCGACCATTGCGCTTAGAGCAGACATCGATGCGCTTCCGATGACAGAGATCAATGATCTTCCGTACAAGTCGGTGAACGATGGTGCCATGCACTCTTGTGGGCATGATGGACATACGGCGATTCTTCTTGGAATTGCGAAAATGTTTTCTTCAAAGACGGAGCTTTTGAAGGGAACTCTCGTGTGCATTTTCCAGCATGCGGAGGAGCTTCCGCCGGGCGGTGCAAGTGAGATGGTTAATTCTGGTGTGATGGAAGGCGTGGACGAGATTTATGGTCTGCATCTTTCTTCCAATTATCCGACAGGTAAGTTTGGCGTGGTGAATGGTCCGCTGACTTCTGCGACTGATAGTTTTGATGTCCGCGTGATTGGTAAGGGCGGCCACTCTTCTCTTCCGGAGCAGTGCGTGGATCCGATTGTTATGGCGGCACAGATCGTGCTCGGCCTTCAGAACATTGCGGCGAGACGAATCAGCGCTTATGAAACTGCGGTTCTTTCTGTCTGCCAGATCAGTGGCGGCGACGCGTACAATATTATTCCGGGCGAGGTTCTGCTTCGCGGTTCTGTGAGAACGTTTTCTAAGGAGCTTCGCAACAAGATGCCGGAGATGATCACCGAGATTTCCAATGGAATCGCCATGAGCATGGGCGGCCGATGTGAGGTGACGTATACGAGAGGATATGATTCTGTTATCAATGATGTAGCATTAACAGATGATGCGAGAGCTGCGATCGCGGATTATTTCGGTGAGGATGCGGTGCTCGAAATCAAACCGGTGATGCCGGGTGAAGATTTCTCTGCGTTTACCGAGGCGGCGAACTGTCCGGGCACATTTATTGAGATCGGTACGAGAAATCCAGAAAAAGGAACGGATCGTCCGCACCATAATCCGTCTTATCTGATGGATGAAGACGGGCTGTACTATGGTCTGGGACTGTTTACTTCACTGATTGAAAAGAAAATGTTGTAAAATAAGATTTTTAAGGCGGCCAATCCCAACCGGACTGGCCGCCTTTTCATCGTTTTCTATTGCTTGTCTAAACATCCTTGGACTGTTTTCTCATTTCTTCATATTCCTTTAGAGAATCCAGCGCTTGTCCGCCCATAGGAAGGATAATGATCAGATTGAAAATTGTCATAAGACCGACACCGATATCGCCCAGATCCCACACAGTTGTATAGGTCGCAAGACCACCGATGAACAGCATCGCCAGCGCAAGGATTTTGTACGCGTTCTGCCATTTCATATCATTGCCGAACAGGAACGCCACATTTGGTCTGGCGTAATACAGGATGCCGACAAATGTGGAAAAGCTGAACAGCCAAAGAGCGATCGCGATGAAAATAACACCGATGTATCCAAAATGGTGATTCATGGCGGTCTGCAAAAGTGCCATTCCGCTGAGTCCGCTTAAGAGTTCTTCCGGAGCCAGGAGCATGAGCATTGCGGTACATGTACAGATGATGATCGTGTCGATCAGAACGCCGAGTGCCTGGAACAGTCCGGCTTTGGCCGGGTGGGACACGTCCGCTGCTGCCGCCGCGCATGGTGCGGAACCGGAACCTGCTTCGTTGGAGAATAGACCGCGCTTCACGCCATTCATGAGAACGGCACCGAAACCTCCTGCCACTACCTGACGGATACCGAATGCCTCTTCCATGATGCGCGTAAATACGCTTGGAAGAAGGGTTATGTTCTTTCCGATTACGACCAGAGTAAGTACAAAGTAGAATGCAGCCATAACCGGAACCATGATATCGAGGACTTTTACTGTCGCATTTTTTCTGAGGACAACGATTGCTCCTAATACTACCAGGATCACGGTAGAAACGATTGGCGGAATCTGGAATGCATTGTAGAATGCTTCAGATACAGAGTTACTGATCACCTGGCTGACACCGCACCAGCAGAGAAGGCCGGACAATGCGAACAGGACTGCGATCATACTGCGTTTTCCGGAGTTTCCTTTGCAAAAATGCTGGATATAAAGGGCCGGACCACCGCGATATCCGCCGTAGATCGGGTCAATTTCTTTGTGGAGCTGTGCCAGAGTTGCTTCGACAAAAGCTGTGGATGAACCGATCAGGGCCGTTACCCACATCCAAAAGATCGCACCTGCGCCGCCGGCAGAAACTGCTGCCACAACACCGATCAGATTACCGGTACCGACACGGGTCGCCGTCGCTACGATCAGCGTCTGCATACCAGAGACGGTTCCTGCAGGTTTCTCAGTTCCATCCCCCTTTTTGCTCTTTTCCTTTTCCAGTGCGATCCTGATCATTTCCGGAAAGAAACGGATCGGGAGGCATTTGGTACGGATTGTAAAATAGATACCGGCAGTTTCACGGTCGCAGGGGAAACATTAGGATATTCACAGCCAACGATTTCATTTCAAATCAAAAAACTGGAGCAGGAGCTTGGTGTCCAGCTCTTTGAACGCATCGGTCATACGGTCAGTCTGACCAGCGATGGAAAGAAGGCACTCACCTACGCCCAGCAGATCTGTCATCTCTCGCAGGAGATGCTGCAGGCCTCAGAATCAGGAGCGGAAATCAGCGGTACCGTCCGTCTGGCCATGGCAGATTCGCTCTGTACTCCATTGATTGTGAAGAGCTTTTCTGATTTTCGCGCCAAGTACCCAAACATCTCACTCCTCGTAACCACTGCGGGAACCGGTGATTTGTTCCGGATGCTGGATCATAATGATGCGGACGTAGCTTGTACGTTGGATTCTCATATTTACAATACTTCCTATATTATTTCTGCTGAGGAAAAAGTAGGGGCCCATTTTGTATGCTCTGTAAACAGCCCATTGGCTTCCATGGAAGCACTTACTATTCAGGAGCTTCTGAACCATCCATTTTTGCTGACGGAAAAGGGAATGAGTTATCGACGGATCCTTGATGAATTTCTGGCTCTTCATTCTCTGGAGATTCATCCGATCCTGGAGATGGGCAATGCAGATCTGATCTGTTCACTTGTGGCAGAAAATGCCGGAATTTCGTTTCTTCCGGACTATGTTACAGAATCCGCTGTGCGTACCGGCCGTGTGGTCCGGCTGAAGATTGAAGGATTTGAGTGCGAACTCTGGGGCCAGCTGATTTACCGCCGTGATAAGTGGCTTTCTGCACCGGTGCAGGCTGTTGTGAGTTATTTTTCCCAGAGTACCGGCAACTTTTTACAGGACTCTTAGACCCTTTGTATTTCTTTTCATTTTTCACATGGACATTTATCTCAAACATCAAAAGGCGCCTGGTTTTATGCCAGACGCCTTTACTAATTCTATTGTTCTTTATTATTTGCCAGCTTTTCTCTGAACGATCTTCACAATTTCCATGATCGGGATAATCATGACTGCAAGTCCGAGTGCCATCAGGTACTCCGGAAGTGCGATCGGTGTGAATTCGAATGCTGCTGCAAGGAACGGAACCTCGATAACTGCTGTTGTCAGCACGAAGGATACGATCATTGCTGCGTAGAGGAACTTGTTGTGTGTTGCCATTCTGAAGATGGAACCACGACGGCTTCTCATGTTCAGGGAGTGGAAGATCTCAACCATGGACAGTGTAAGGAATGCCATTGTTGTACCGTCTTTGCTGTTTACGAACTCCCAAACGCCGCTCTCATAGTAGTGGCCAAGGAGGTAGGAGATCATTACGAGTACTGTAACGATCGCACCCTGGAAGAATACGTCGAAGCCCATGCCGCCTGCGAAGATGCCTTCTTTCGGATCACGCGGGGAACGTTTCATAATGTCGGACTCACTCTGTTCCATACCAAGTGCAAGTGCCGGGAAACAGTCTGTGATCAGGTTGATCCAGAGAAGATGTACCGGCTCAAGGATTGTAAATCCAAGCAATGTTGCGAAGAAGATGGAAAGTACCTCAGAAAGGTTGGATGCCAGAAGGAACTGGATCGCTTTTCTGATGTTGGAGTAAATTCTTCTGCCCTCTTCAACTGCGGATACGATTGTCGCGAAGTTATCGTCTGCAAGTACCATATCAGCTACGTTCTTTGTAACGTCTGTACCTGTGATACCCATACCAACACCGATATCAGCGCTCTTGATGGACGGAGCATCGTTAACACCGTCACCAGTCATAGCTGTAACTTTGCCTTTTGCCTTCCAGCCGTTTACGATACGAACCTTGTGCTCCGGCTGTACACGTGCGTATACGGAGTATTTCTCGATGTTCTTGTTGAACTCGTCATCGCTCATGTCGTTTAACATGGAGCCTGTGATCGCTTCGTCAGCGCCCTTGATGATTCCGAGTTCCATAGCGATTGCAACTGCTGTATCTTTGTGGTCGCCTGTGATCATGATCGGGCGGATACCAGCCTCACGACACTCAGCGATCGCTGCTTTCACTTCCGGTCTTACCGGGTCGATCATACCGGATAAACCAAGGTATGTCAGGTCAGTTTCAAGATTTTCCGGAGTAAGATCTGTCGGAACTGCATCCCAGCTTCTCTCAGCACCGCAAAGGACACGGAGCGCTCTGTCAGCCATTGCCTTGTTGCTCTTTAAGATAGAATCGCGGATCGCGTCTGTCATCGGAACAACTTTGCCGCCTACGAGGGCTTTTGTACAACGTTTTAATACTTCATCCGGCGCACCCTTTGTGAACTGGATCACTTTGCCGTCTGCTGTCTTATGAACCGTAGACATCATCTTTCTGCTGGAGTCGAACGGAGCCTCACCAACACGAACATATTCTGCTTTCAGCTGGTCTTTCGGGAGACCGTTCTTGTAAGCATCGTTTACGAGAGCACACTCAGTCGGCTCACCGATCGCTTCCTTGGAATCCGGATCGATTTCAGCGTCGGAACAAAGCGCCATTGCGATCTCGAGCTTCTTCTCGTCGTCTGTCGCATGGTCAACAACTGTCATCTTGTTCTGAGTTAATGTACCAGTCTTATCAGAACAGATGATCTGGGTACATCCAAGAGTTTCTACAGCTGTCAGCTTTCTGATAATTGCGTTCTTTCTGGACATGTTTGTAACGCCGATGGAAAGAACGATCGTAACTACAGCTACCAGGCCTTCCGGGATCGCTGCTACCGCGAGGGATACAGCTACCATGAAGCTCTCTAAGATACCCTGGGAGCGGAACATACCTACTGCGAAGATCACTGCACAGATACCAACTACCAGGATTGTAAGCATCTTACTTAACTGGTTCATCTTGATCTGAAGCGGTGTTTCCTCGTCTTCTGCTTTGGCAAGAGCGTCAGCGATCTTACCCATTTCTGTATTCATACCAGTTCCAGTTACTACTGCGCGGCCTCGACCATAAACCACTGTGGAACCCATGTACATCATGTTCTTTCTGTCGCCTAACGGAACGTCTTTTTCATTTCCGAGGCTCAGAGTATCGGCATGTTTGTTGACTGGAACGGATTCACCGGTAAGTGCAGCTTCCTCGATCTTCATGCTTGCACTTTCAATAATACGTCCGTCTGCCGGAACGGAGTCACCTGCTTCGAGAACAACTACGTCACCCGGAACCAGATCCTCACTCTTTAATGTCACGATCTTGCCGTCGCGGAGCACCTTACTGGTTGCTGCTGCGATCTCCTGTAATGCTGCGATCGCTGCTTCGGCTTTGCTTTCCTGAACTACGCCAAGAACTGCGTTGATGATAACTACCATCATGATGATAATTACATCTGTGAAGGACTCGCCTTCGTACCATGCTGTGATTCCGGAAATTACTGCTGCCACGATTAAGATAATGATCATCGGGTCAGCCAGCTCATCAAGGAATCTCTTCAGAAGGGAATCTTTTTCGCCTTCTTTCAGTTTGTTCTTTCCGACTTCTGCTAAACGCTTCTCAGCTTCCTGAGTGGAAAGACCATTTGCAGTGGATTTCTGTACCTGTAAAACTTCTTCTACACTTGACAGATATTCCTGTTTCATTTGCCTCCTCCTTTCGGGAATTCGGTCAGCCCCGTAAATAATATTCCGACTCTGCCTGGGACTATACCTTTTAATAGTTTTTCCGGAACAAGGGATTTCAATACGACCGCCTGCTTTTTATATAACAAAAAGACGAGGCTGCCTGCTGATCCCATCCGAACATACAGGTAAGTCTCGTCTTTAAAATTCATCAAGCCAGAAAGTATTTACTTTCAGTGTTGTTGACTTGAGCGCCGCGGCCGGTCGATGCCGTGGTGACTACTCCCTTACTATATCGGAAAAATCATACCGTATTTTCCAGAAGCAGTCAAGGCCTAATTTTGTTAAGAAATAGCTAAATTTGCTTTATTTTCTTAATTTGTACATTACAACCTATCAATTCGCAACATACGACTATGTCTCGTGGAGCACGATCGCTCCTTTTTCAAAGCTCCTTTTTACATCGATGACATTCTGGTTGGAGCTGCCTTTCCAGTGCAGTGTGGTATCTTTCAGCTCTTCCACAAATTCTCCATCCACCAGCACGTCCACCAGCTTCAGATACGGCAGGTCTTTCACTTCGTCCCAGCTGTATCCGGTGTAGACCCAGATGGTCTTCTTCGGAAATTTCTCGCGGATTTCCTCAATCAACGCTCCCACCTCATCGCGGTTCTGCAGATGAAGCGGATCGCCGCCGCTGAATGTAATTCCGGAAACGTAATCCTGGCGAAGCTCTGCGAAAATTTCTTCTTTCGCTGCCTCATCAAACGGGAGTCCGCCGCAGATGTCCCATGTGATCGGGTTGTGGCAGTTCTTGCAGCCATGGCTGCAGCCCGCCACCCAGAGTACGGTGCGGAGACCGTCGCCGTTCAGCATATCGTCCTTTGTAATATTATGGTATCTCATTATGTCTCTCCTGGCTGTATTACATGGATTTTCTCTCTGCGATCTCAGCCATCTTCGCATCGTTCAGACGTGTGTCACCTTTTACGCGGGAGTAGCTGAGATAACCGTTCATACGGTCGATCTTTGTCAGGTTCTTGCTTCCGCATACCGGACAAACGTCCATGTTCAGCTCTTCGTGGCCGCAGTCGTCGCAGTAGGACAGGGACAGGTTCACGCCTTCATAGAATCCCATCTTCATGGCTCTGCGCACAAGAGCTTTGATCGCTTCTTTATTATAATCGATCGGATATTTTACGTACTGGATCTTGCCGCCGTTGGAAAGCTCCCAGAAACGGTATTCCAGGTTCTGTTTCTCGATCGGGGTGATGTCTTCTGTCACATGACAGTGGAAGCCGTTGCTCACGTACTCTCGGTCGGATACGTTTTCAACAATTCCGTATTTCTTTCTGAACTGCTTCACCTGCAGGCCGCAGAGGTTCTCTGCCGGTGTCGCGTAGATCGCATATAAATTGCCGTCTTCTTTCTTGAACTCAGCCACTTTATCGTTGATGTGCTGAAGTACTTCCAGAGCAAACTGTCCATCCTCAACGAGGGACTTGCCATTGTAAAGCTCCTGCAGCTCGTTGAATGCTGTAATGCCGAAGGATGCTGTCGCGGTCTTAAGAAGCGGTTTGATCTTATCATGAAGTCCCAGATGTCCGCCATAGAAGCCGCCCTCGCAGTAAGCCAACGGGTTTGTGGACGCACGAAGCTCGCCCAGGTACGCATATGTGCGGATGTGGATCTTACGGATCAGCTGTAAATAGTAGTCGAGCACTTCGTAGAAGTCTCTGCTCTCCTGTCTGGATTTCGCAAGGATCATCGGGAGATGTAAGCTTACCACACCGATGTTGAAACGGCCGACAAATCTCGGTACATCGTTCTCATCTGCCGGCTCCATGCCGCCGCGCTCATACCACGGGGAAAGGAATGCACGGCATCCCATCGGGCTGATGATCTTTCCGTATTTTTTGTACATGCTTGCGATGTAGCCTTCGCCTGTTAAGGACAGCCAGTCCGGATACATGGTCTTGGAGGAACACTCGATGCCTGCCTCGAAAACATCTTCCAGCTCTCCGCCCGGTCCGTGAAGTTTTTCATCATATAAGAATACAACTTTCGGGAACAGAACCGGCTTCTTATGACCTTTCTTTCCCTGACCGCCTTTTCTTACGTTTAACATGGTGATCGTAGCCATTTTTGCGAAACGGCTGGTTCCTGTTCCTGCTGTCATGGTGATGAACGGGTAGTCACCGCGGCTGGAGGATACGGAGTTGAACTTGTACTCCCATCCCTGGAAGCCCTGTTCCATGTCACGCTGCACGTCATTCCATGCTACTTCCTCCGCCTTTTCTTTATCAAGGCCAAGGCCCATGTACTTATCAATATATTTTGTGTAGGACTTCTCTGCATACGGCGCCAGAATGTTCTCTACACTCGGAACGGTAAATCCACCGTACTGCTGGCTGGCTGCACTTAAAACGATATCACCGATCACGTCAAACGCAACATCCAGAGTCTTCGGCTCGTTATACCAGAGATTTCCCATCTCGAAACCGCCTGTCAGAACTTCCTCAACATCAAAAAGACAACAGTTCATGGTATCGCGTCTTGCAGACATATCGTGGATGTAGATATAGCCGTCGCGGCATGCCTGAAGTTCTTCTACGGTCATGAAGAATTTCTGGTACAGGGATTTGTTTAACTCGTTGAAGATCAGGCTTCGCTTTGTGGAAACTAGCGCACTGTCGGTGTTGCTGTTTTCTTTGTCGCCGATGTACATGATGGACTGGCTCTTTTTGTAAACCTCATCTAACATCTGCACGAAGTCCTGTTTGTAGTTTCTATAGTCGCGGTAACTCTTTGCCACCTGCGGATTTACACGCTCTAATGCACCCTCAACGATGTTGTGCATCTGGGCAATCGGAATTTCCGCCACGTCTAACTGCTCAGCCATCTCTTCTACGAACTGGCAGATAAAATTGGTCTCCGCCTTGGAAAATGTGATCATGGCACGGTTCGCAGATTTATTCACGGCCACAACGACCTTCTGAACGTTGAACTCTTCTCTGGTTCCGTCTTTTTTGATTACTTTAATATCTTCGCATCTCATGGCGTTCTTCCTCCTGTGTTATTTCTGTATCATTTCCTTCTGTATTATAACCGATCTGGTCGTTTGCTTCCGTGACAAAATCACGTTCTGGATTCTCTTCTGAAGCATTTTTCTCAGTTTCTGGCTGATCGTGTGTTACAGCTCCTGGTTCTTCCTGGCCGGATGCCACGCCGTCTTCTTCTCCAGACTCTGCACTCGCCAGTGCTGCCAGCGCATCGTCATCCAGCGGGCGGACTTCGCCGTCCAGTTTTAGATTCAGTTCTTCCTCGACCTCGGACTTGATTTCCTCGCGCTGTTCCACATTCATCTCCGGAAGATCCCCTGTGGAGCTCACACCAAAACGTCGTAAGAACTCCTCGGTGGTCGCAAACAGTGCCGGACGGCCCGGTGCATCCATTCTTCCTGCCTCATAGACCAGATTGTATTCAATCAGGCGATTCACCGCATGATCCGATTTCACGCCTCTGATTTTTTCGATATCAGCCTTTGTCACCGGCTGTTTGTAAGCGATAATGGCCAGTGTCTCCATCACGACATCGGTCAATACCTGCTTTTTCGGTGTCGCAGCAACTTTGATCAGGTTGCTGTAAAATTTCGATCTGGTGGACATCTGGTAGCTGTCTTCCAGTCTCAAAATCTGCATGCCGCGCTCCTCGCTGTCATAGCGCTCGCGCAGGCGCTCTGCTGCCTCGGCCGCCTCTTTTTCACTGACTTCAAGGGCCGCCGCCAGCTGTCTGACCTCCACAGACTGTCCCATGGTAAAAAGCACTGCCTCTACCACGGCCTCCTGCTCTCTTAAATCTTCCACTCTCATCAGATTTCCTCCACACTGATTTCCAGTTCTTCCTCTTCGCCTTCCGGCTCCAGAGTTTCGATCATCATATCATCGAACAGATTTTCCTGGGTCAGATGGATCTTGCCAATCTTCATCAGTTCCAGAAGAGCTAGGAATGTTACCACCACTTCTGTTCGGTCTTTTTGTTTTGTCAGCATACCGCGGAAACTGAACTTCCGGTGCTTTCTCGCGTATCCCATGACGGTTGCGATTTTTTCTTCCAGACTCACCGGTTCCTTTTTAATCGTACCGAAAGTACTGCGGACCGGGTCGATCTTATCCTGCTGGCGCTTCATGACAGACTGAAAAATCTGCTGGAGCTTTGCAAGGGTCACGCCGTCTAAAAGCTTGTCCAGATCCACCGGCTGCTCGTATTTTTCCACTTCCCGCGGAATCGTCGGATCTTTGTAGAAGATTTTTTCCGCATCCAGCTCCATGTCCTTTAATTCCATGGACATGTACTTGTAGGTCTTGTACTCTAAGAGTCTTGCCACAAGCTCTGCTCTCGGGTCCTCTTCTTCGCCTTCCTCGTTGATTTCCTTCGGAAGCAGCATGCGCGCCTTGATGTCTAAAAGCGTCGCCGCCATCACGAGGAACTCGCTTACCACATCAAGAGATTCCTCCTCCATATTTCGGACATATTCCAGATACTGGTCGGTGATCTCCGCGATCGGGATATCATAAATATTCACTTTATTTTTCTCGATCAGGTGGAGAAGAAGGTCCAACGGCCCTTCAAATGACTCCAGTTTGTATGAAATCTCCATGTGATTCTTTACTCCCGCTTTCCGAATTCAAACTTTCGGTGACTTGCGCCAAGTCTCAGCTCGCTGCGCTTACATCCTCCGAATCCGCGACAGAAAAAGAGCCCCGCTTACGGAACTCTTTTTCCACGGCATTGCTATGCCAGTATATCAAACTTTTAATCTTGTGTAAATAGATTTATCGAATCTAAATATAGTTTATTTGCATATATCCACCACTACAACTTGTGGTTTATCATTGAACCTGATATTGATGGAATGAGTTCCCAGGCCACGTCCCACAAGAAGTTTTCTTCCATGGACCCCTGTGAACATTCCTGCGCACCATGGGAAAAAGAACTGGTACTGCGGGGTCATGACCCCTCCGATCAGTGGGAGGCGGATCGTTCCGCCGTGGAAATGGCCGGAAAGTGTCAGATCTGCGCCCCATCCGGCGTACTCGTCAAAGAACATCGGAGAATGGGCCAGAAGCAAAGTAAATTTCTCCTCATCCGGTCTTCCCAGCACTGTTTCCACAAAGCCATGCTTCATCTTCGGATATCCCGGCGCGTAATATTCCGGAATGAGATTTAATCCATAGATATCGATCTCTTCATCCACCGTGATTTTCCGGTCAGAGAGGAAAATGATTCCCATCGTTCTCAACGCCTGGCGGTATTCCCTATACTTATCACCGTATGTCTTCTTCTCATTCCTGAGCCTGATTTCATGATTTCCGTTGGCACAGATCACAGTAAATTCCTCAGACAGCGCCTTCAGAAATTTCAGGGACACGGAAAGGTCGCCAACGCCCTTCGCCACCATCATATCGCCGCCAACCAGAACGTAATCCGGCTTTGCCTCACGAATTGCAGCGATGAGCCGCTCATTATCTTTACCAAATTCTTTATCATGCAAGTCTGTGAGGAACACAAACCGTTTTCCATCTCCTTTGATCTTCGGAGAATGGATTTCAAAATATTCGGTCACGAGCTGGTCCCGCTCATATTCCGAACGCAGTATAAAAAGTCCGCCCGCCGCAGCCAAAAGCGCAGCCAGTCCCGGAATCCATTTTTTCACAATCATCCCTCCAAACGCCTCTGCGTTTTTCGTTCGCCTCGATACATTCTCCCGCTATTCGATCCAGACTCCATCTTCGCCGACATAATACTGGTTATCGATCCATGTATTCCGAAGCATCGCTCCGTCTGCACCAAGATAGAACCAGTAATCGCCGTCTTTTCTCCAGTCTGCTTTGATCATTCCGCCGCTGTTTCCGAAGAAATGCCAATTATCACCGAGAGTCAGCCAGCCGGTCACCATTTTGCCCTCTGTATCAAAGGCATAGTCCACACCATCAATCGTCACAAAGCAGTTGGAAAGACGTGCTCCATCGGCAAGTTCGAAGCGCCAGATGTCACCGTCTGCGATCCATTTATGGTATCCGGCAGCAGCTGTGCCTGCATTGCCGGCAGACTGGGCCGCCGTCTGATTTGCTACCTGTACTGTCCCTGCTGTTCCGTACATGGCAGTTCCTGTTGACGCACATGCTCCTGCTTTTTCCACCTCGTAACCGTAGTCAAGCAGTGCTTTTGTGTCTGTATAATGAGTGCTGCGGGATTTCAAAACGACCGCGATCATACGGACACCGTCTCTCTCCACGCATGTCACCAGCGTATTTCCGGCAAGAGAAGTGTATCCTGTCTTGCCGCCGACGATTCCTTCGTAATATCTGGCATCTCTCTCGTAGAGCATTTTATGTCCCATGGTGATCGTGCGGGCCGCTGCGGCTTTTGTTGCCGGGAATTTGTAGCTTGTGGTCGATGTGATCTCACACAGTGTTTGATTCTTAAATGCCGCTGCGGCAATCTTTGCCATGTCGCGGGCAGTTGTGTAATGGTCCGAATCATTTAAGCCGTTCGGGTTCACAAAATGCGTATTGGTACAGCCAAGTTCTGCTGCTTTTGCATTCATCATATCCGCAAAGCCACTGACAGATCCGCCCACATGCTCGGCAAGTCCGTTGGCAACTTCATTAGCAGATTTTAACATAAGTCCATACAGGCTGTCTTTTACAGACACTTTGTCACCGGCCTGAAGCTGAAGAGTCACCGCACCGGATTCCAAATTGGTCACTGCACGTTCAGAATAGGTTACCATCTCATCCATTTTTGCATGTTCCAGAACGAGAAGAGCCGTAAGGATCTTTGTGATACTTGCCGGGTACCGTTTTGTATCGGCATTTTTCTCATAGAGGACTCTGTCATGGGTCACATCGTAGAGAATTACGGATTCTGCTGAAATTACCGGCTCGGCAATATCAACTACAGCGGTCTCGGCTTCGGTCTGCACCGTTGTTTCTGCCGCATATCCCGGTCCCTTTGTTTCTACATTGGAATTTGCCGGCAGACTTGCACCCGGTCCTACCTGATTACCGGCCATCGGACCTGCAGACTGGGTTCCTTGATCTGCTGCAAGCTGCACCGGTTCTTTTGTGCTGTAGATTGCGGACGGTCTGATCACAGAGGAAACTGCCTGTACGGATGCACCAGGCCCCTGAGTCTGAACATTCTGGGTTTCTGTGACTGTCTGACCGGTAGTCTCAGTCACTGTATTTTCATATCCCGGACCATAATTCTGGCCCACTGCCATTCCTTCAGACTGTACACTTTCTTCTGCAGCCGTTGTCTCTTGCACTGCTGCGGTTGTTCCAAACGGTGTAATATATACATTCGCGTAAGCGACCTGCGACATCATGAGTGACATGGCAAGTCCGACGCTTAAAATCTTCCATCGATTCATAAATCCCCTATTGTATCCTTCCCTACATAGTTTCTGTGTTTTAGATTCCTGCCATTGTTCCCGGCCGAGAATCTTCTATCTTATATATTAACACATCACAGCGCAGAAAACCTTACTATTTTATGAAGATTTTTCCGCAATTCCAAGGCAACTACTGCCACAAATTTCTGTTGCCTCAAAAGAGCCCCAAGAAGACTCGGTCATCCCTTCACCGAATCCGCCTGGGGCTCCATTCATATTTCTTTTTAGTAATCATCCAGCATCGCAAGAAGATCTTCTTTGGAAAGTCCGGAGAATGCTCCCGTTCCCTCGGTCACGATCGTATCGGCCAGTTCCCGCTTCATCTCCTGCAGCTTCAGAATGTTTTCCTCCACCGTTCCTTTCGTGATCAACTTGAATACCGTCACCTGGTTCTCCTGTCCGATTCGGTGGGCACGGTCCGTCGCCTGATTCTGCGCTGCCACATTCCACCACGGGTCGTAGTGGATGACAATGTCCGCCGCAGTCAGGTTCAATCCCGTTCCGCCGGCCTTCAGCGAAATCAGGAACACCTTCACATCGTCCTTCTGGAACGAGGATACCATCTGCATTCGATCCTTCTTGGACGTTGCGCCGGTCAGCATATAATAGGAAATCTTCTCCTTATCCAGGCGCTTCGCGATAATGTCCAGCATGGACGTAAACTGGGAAAA
Organism: Lachnospiraceae bacterium; assembly: GCA_017482945.1. GTDB lineage: Bacteria > Bacillota > Clostridia > Lachnospirales > Lachnospiraceae > Pilosibacter. The sequence goes on along the minus strand of JAFUMF010000139.1, from coordinate 10,856 downwards.
CAGAAGGATCTTATGTCCGGCCTCTGTACCATTTTCCAGAAGCTCCATACAGGTCTCCAGTTTCGCCGAACCACCTTTATACTTCGCAAAGCAAAGAGACGGCTCGCAGCAGATCTGCCTAAGCTTCATAAGCTCCGCAAGGATCTGCATTCGGTCTTTTCCATAGTCCGCGTCGCTGCTGCCGAGAAGCTTCTCTTTCAACAATGCCGCATTTGCCTGATAAATGGTCTGCTGCTCGCCTTCCATACGGGAGTAAAGCACGGTCTCCAGCTTATCCGGCAGTTCTTTTAATACATCTTTCTTCAAACGTCTCATAAGGAACGGGCCGGTCATCTTCCGAAGCATCGAAAGCGCCTCCTGGTCTCCGTCTCTTACGATCGGTGTCTCAAACATTTTCTTAAATTTCTGAGATGTGAACAAAAATCCCGGCATCAGATAGTCAAAAATGCTCCAGAGCTCGCCGAGATGATTCTCGATCGGCGTACCTGTCAGGGCAAATTTCGTCTTCGCCCGAATCACCTTCACCGCTTTGGCTGCCTGAGTCACTGCATTCTTAATGTACTGCGCCTCGTCAATGATCTGGAACCGGAACTCCTGCTCCAGATAGAATCCCAAATCTCTCTTTAAAAGATCATAGGATGTGATCACAACATCCGTGCCGGCAAATTTCTCCCTGGAAAGCTCTGCAAGCATTCCTTCGCGCTCCGCCTGAGCTCCCGCCAGCGTCTTCACAACAAGCTCCGGCGCAAAGGTGTGGATCTCATTCTCCCAGTTATATACAAGAGACGCCGGGCAGACGATCAGAGACACATCGCCGGACCGTTTCTTCTCATCCAACAATAGTGCAATGATCTGGATCGTCTTACCAAGACCCATCTCATCTGCCAGAATTCCGCCAAATCCGTAGGCATCCAGACTCTTGAGCCACCGGTATCCCACCTTCTGGTAGCTTCTGAGCACCGGAACCAGACTCTCCGGAATCTCATATTCGCTGTCTTCCACGTCTTTCATTCCGCGGACCACTGCCTTAAACAACTGGTCACGGTAAAAGCTCACGCTTCGGTCTTCCTTTAAAGCCGCATCCAGGAACATGGCCCGGTACATCGGAACCTTCATGGTCTCCGCCATGGCAAATTCCTTCTCCACTCCCAGCGTCTGGGCAAGCTTTGACATGGTAAGAAGACCATCATCCCCAAGGGTCAGGAAGTCACCGTTCTTCATGCGGTAAAATTTCTTCTTCGCCTGATACTCAGAAAGAATCGCCATCAGTTCGTCTTTTGGGATTCCGCCGGTATCCACATCAAGCTCCAGCCATCCATCCGTCGCGCGGACACGCACGGCCACATTGGCCGGCGGCAGGACTTTAATTTTCTTAAACGATTCCGACACGAACACTTCGCCCAGCCGCATGAACTGGGACATGCCGGAAGAAACCAGCTGGTACACGGCCGCATCATCGCCGCGGATCACCATGTTCTTCGTTTCTTCCTCTGTATATTTGAAATACCGGGTAATGAGCTGGCTCACGCGGAACTCGCCCGGCACGTCACGACAGATTTCCCTCGGCACATTCTCATCATCCAGCGGATGGAACGAATAATCTCCATAGGAAAGCTCCGGACGCAGGGTCACTTCCTTCGGACCGTTGCTGTCGAAATAGAATCCGACCTTCAGCTCCTCCGGACGATACCCCTCTAAATCCACATCTTTGATTTTTAAAAGCTTCAATACTTCCAGTTTCTTCAGCACACGCTCATAAAACAGCGGCATGTCTCTGTCATTGATCAGGACTTCCCGCTCCGCGTCTGTGCCCATGACCATGTATTCCATGAGAACATAAAGCGCCTGCGTGTACTCTTCGTCACAGCGGTACATGGCAGTATCATCGGCAATGAACAGGCACTTTTCGCCCGGAAATGCCATGATTTCCTTCGGAACGGTCAGCTTGACGCCATCTTTTCCTGTCTTTTCCACCAACATCTCAAACTTCGGATTCTCCCGTTTTACGGTAAGATTTCTCTTCACCTTCCAGGAATCCTCGCACTCGATCTCGCTTCCTTCCATAATAGAAAAGAACCGCTCCCGTCCTGCTTTACCCAAAGCCAGTTCGCCAAGGACCGGCTGTAACTCGAGGGTCGAACGTTTTAACTGCGCATAATGCTCTCTGTAAGTGCCGACCATTTCTAACACCAGAAGCACCAGCGGTCTGCAAGCTTCCTCAAACGCATCCAGACTGTGGTGGAAGGACAGTCCTTTTCCATATTCCACAAAACGCTCGAACTCCACTGCCTGAGAAAATGTCACCAGATCTTTTACCTGGTATAATTTCTCTTTTCCAATGAAAAACCGCACTTTGATCTGGTCTCTGGACAACAAAAGCCTGGGAACAAGACGCACTTTGCCTTCCTCCCCGGCTCCCATGATCCGGCTCACCTCGCGGTTTGTGTATTCTCTGACCATAAAGCGGATTTTCTGGGAGGTGGACACGGGGCGCTGGTTTTTCTCGCGGTCTTTCTTCATATACTCCGCAAGCAGCATCTGTCCGTGCACACAAAGATCACTTTCGCTTACGATGTTTCCACATCCGACACAGCAATCTTTCATCCTTCTTCCGCTCATTTCCACATGCGAACAAGAGTAGTCAAAAATCTGACTACCCTTGCGCAAAATACGAACGCGATAGCGTTTTCCGCCATCCGTTACAAATCCTCTGATTTCCGTTTCACCTTTCCAGAAGGTATCAGCTGAAAGTCCGGTTACTTCCATGAACGCCTCCATATCTGCAAAACTCCTCCGAATTGCTTTGCAAAATTGTAGTTAACGGTTCTGGGGCTTCCCCCATAGGTCCGCTTAACGGGACATTCTCACTACATACGTTCCGGTGCCTCAAATCCCAGCAGGTCGATGCATGTGAGAAGAACATTTCTTGTAAGAGTCACAAGACCGATGTAACCAGCCTGTTTCTTCTTATCCTCTTCTGCGATGATTCTTGTCTCATGGTAGAAGTGGTTCAGTGCGTTGGACAGCTCGAAGATGTATGCACAGATCTTATGCGGTGCAAGCTCCTCAAAGCTTCCTAACATAACTTCGCTGAATCTGGAGAGAGATAACATAAGAGTCTTCTCCGGCTCTCCGCCCGGTGCCAGGATCGTTGTATCCTCAGCAACCTCACAGGTCTCAGCATATTTTTTAAGGATGGAATTGATACGTGCGATCGTGTACAGTACGTACGGTCCTGTGTTTCCTTCGAAAGAAGTGAAACGCTCAATATCAAATACATAATCCTTTGTTGCCTGGTTAGAAAGATCACCATACTTTAATGCTGCAAGACCAACGATCTTTGCAGTCTCTTTTGCTTCTTCCTCAGAAACAGTACGGTTCTCCATAATTCTGTTGTATGCAGCCTCACTGATGTCAGCAATGAGGTTTTCCAGACGCATAACGCCGCCTTCTCTTGTCTTGAACGGTTTTCCGTCTTTGCCGTTCATGGTACCGAAGCCAACGAAATCCATTCTGCGGTCCGGAGCAACGATTCCTGCCTTCTTCGCAACACGGAATACGGATGTGAAATGCAGGTCCTGACGCTTGTCTACCACGTAGATATAGTGATCCGGTTTGTAGTCCTTCTCTCTCTCTACGATTGTTGCCAGATCAGACGTTGCATATAACGCAGCGCCGTCAGATTTTCTTACGATACACGGCGGAAGCTCTTTTGTATCCTTCTCCTCTGCGATGTCAACAACAAGAGCACCCTGGCTCTCGTAAGCCAGTCCTTTGTCAATGAAATCCTGAATCATGCCCGGAATATACGGCTGAGCATCGCTCTCACCTTTCCAGAGGTCAAATTCTACATTCAGGTTTGCATAGTTCTTCTTTAAGTCCTTTAAGGACACATTCATAATGTGGTTCCAGATCGCACGGTACGGTGCATAGCCGCTCTGAAGCTTGAATGTAGCTTCCTGCGCACGCTCTTTGAACGCCTCATCCACTTTGGATTTTCCGCTTGCCGCCGGATAAATTTCCTCTAATTCGGAAATTGTAAACGGTGCTTCCTCCGGATATTCGCCAGTGAAGCTCTCGTCAAAGTACGGAAGGTCCGGCTGTCTGTCCTTTAATTCCTCGATGATCAGGCCCATCTGGAGACCCCAGTCGCCAAGGTGAACATCACCGATCACAGTATGACCAACATAGCGGCCCATTCTCTTGATCGCCTCACCGATTACAGCTGCACGAAGATGACCAACATGGAGCGGTTTTGCAACGTTTGCTCCGCCGTAGTCTACGATTACAGTTTTCGGTTCAGCAACGGTATCCATACCGAGCTTCTCGCCTGCTGCCATACCATTCATATACTCAGCAAGGAAATCTCCGCTGATCTTTAAGTTGATGAATCCCGGCATCACTGCATTTACTTCTTCAAAATATCTGCTTCCCTGAAGCTTCTCTACCACACCGTTCGCGATATCGATCGGTTTCATTTTATAAGCTTTTGCTGCCGCCATGGCACCGTTGCACTGGTACTCACAGAGGTCCGGGCGGTTGGACAGAGTCACTCTCGCATAAGACTCATCATATCCACAAGCCACAAAAGCCTGTTTCATTTCTTCTGTAATAAAATCCAGAATCTTCTTCATCTGATTTTCTCCTTGTTTCTATTGCTAGACCATGTATCCGGCAAAAAATCCGCCTTCCCCACAGCATAGTTACACATTTTCACAGATATAATATTATACCGCACAGCGGAAGAAAAATCCAGTCCTATTTCTCACATTCAATCGCAAAATTTACTGCACCCATGGCATCCTTGCAGTAACCATCGGCTCCGATGGCATCGGCATAATCCTGAGTCAGGACCGCACCGCCCACCATGATCTTCACCCACGGTGCTTCTTTCCTGAGAAGCTTGATGGTCTCTTCCATGGCCGGCACTGTCGTTGTCATCAGAGCGCTCAGTCCCACGATCGGAGCATGCTCCTTGATCGCCCTCTCCACGATCACCTCCGGTGCCACGTCGCGTCCAAGATCGATCACATCAAAGCTATAGTTCTCAAGCAATACTTTTACGATATTCTTTCCGATGTCATGAATGTCGCCCTTCACAGTCGCAAGAACGATCTTGCTCCTCTTTTCCTGGGCGGTTCCATCGGCTTCCATTTTTTCTTTCATCACTGCAAACGCTGCCTTCGCCGCCTCCGCACTCATCAAAAGCTGTGGAAGGAACACCGTTCCGGCCTCGAATCCTTTTCCGACCTCATCCAGCGCCGGAATCATCTCACGGTCGATGATGTCCAGGGCATCGCTCGTCTCCAATGCCGCTCTGGCAGCTTCCGCTGCTGCCTTCGCCATACCGCGGATAATGCTTCGTTTCAATGGAGACCCATCATCTCCTCTTCCAGCCGCCGTGTTTCCACCCGCATGCATCCCCACATCGGTACCCGGTGCTGGCTGCGCAAGCTTTGCCTGCTCCTTTGCACGTTTCTTCTCAGCTTCTTTCTCCGCGTACACACCAATGTATCGTCCACAATTCTCATCCATGGCCGCCAGAACCAGAAAACTGTCATACACCGCCATCATGGCCTCCGAATTCGGATTGATGATAGCCGCAGAAAGTCCATTCTGAAGTGCCATCAGGAAAAACGTCGAATTAATATGCTCTCGCATCGGAAGTCCAAAGGAAACGTTGGACACGCCGAGCACAGTCTTTCCGCCAAATTCATCCCGGACACGTCTCACTGTTTCCAGAGTCGTCAAGGCACCATTCTTATCAGAACTCACCGCCATACAGAGGGCATCCACGAGAATGTCTTTCTTATCGATACCATATTCCGCCGCAGTCTCATAGATCTTCTTCGCCACAGCCATTCTTCCGTCTGCCGTCTCCGGAATTCCGTCCTCATCCAGACAAAGCGCCACAACAACACCGCCGTACTTTTTCACCAGCGGAAATACCGCATCCATGCTCTCTTTCTTACCGTTCACCGAGTTGATCAGCGGTTTGCCATTATAAATGCGCATCGCCCGCTCCATTGCCTGAGTATTTGCCGTATCAATCTGAAGCGGCAGATCCAGAACACTCTGAAGCTCCTTCACCGCATCCACCATCATAGCCGGCTCGTCAATTCCCGGAAGTCCCACATTCACATCAAGAAGATCGGCTCCACGCTCCTGCTGGGCAACGCCCATATTCAAAATATAAGCCATGTCATGGTCTTTTAACGCCTGCTTAAATCTCGGTTTGCCCGTCGGATTGATTCTCTCACCGATGATCACCGGACGACCGCCAAATTCCACCGCATGAGAATAAGAAGAAACCACAGTACGATCCTTCTTCTCCACGATCGGAACTGGTACATCCTTGCACACCTCATGCATCTTCGCAATATGCTCCGGAGTCGTTCCACAGCATCCTCCAAGCACCGACGCACCACACTCCGCGATTTTCTTCATTGCCGCCGCGAACTGGTCTGCGTCAATATCATATACCGTCTTTCCTCCTTCACTTCTTGGAAGTCCTGCATTGGGATTCACCATCACCGGAATGGAAGCCACTGCCCTCATGTTTTCCACAAACGGAAGCAGCTGTACCGGCCCCAATCCACAGTTCAGTCCGATCACATCCACACCAAGACCTTCCAACAATGCTGTCACCGATTCCACATTTCCGCCGGTCAGCATCTTTCCTTTCTCATCCAGAGTCACCGTCGCAAACACTGGAAGATCGCTCTCTTCCTTCGCAGCCAGAACCGCAGCCTTCAGCTCGTAGCTGTCTCCCATGGTCTCAATGATCACAAGATCCGCTCCTGCTGCCGCACCTGCGCGCACCACTTCCTTATACACCTCACATGCATCCTCAAACTCCAGCGTTCCATACGGAACCAGAAGCTTGCCAGTCGGTCCCATATCCAGAGCGACATAACCATGCCCTGCCCGCTCGGTTGCAGACTTTGCCAGTTTCACAGCCGCCGTCACAACTTCCTCTACAGAATAATTCTCTTCCTTCTTATATTTAAACCGGTTCACACCAAACGTATTGGTCGTCACAACATCGGCACCGGCATTCAGATAATCCACATGAATCTGCTCGATGATTTCCGGATGAAGCATGTTCCATGTCTCTGGAAGTTCTCCCGGCTTCAGTCCCTTTGCCTGCAATAAACTTCCCATTCCTCCGTCAAAAAATAACCGTCTTTCTTTTAATTCTTCACGAATGTTCATCCAAAAACCTCCCTTATTCATGCTCACTGCCACGATCTTCTATACGCACAATCCAAATTTCCACATGCCTCGCAGCCCTCCACATGGCATGGTTCTTTCTTCTCACTGATTCCGATGACCGCAGTCACTGACTTCGTCGGAACCATCAGTCCGCCATCCGTCAGAGTGATTCCGATCCGTTTTCCTGCCTCCAGCCCGTCAAGGATCATCGACTGGCAGGAAAGAGAAAAATCACCATATCCCGGCGAATATCTGGGCCTCAGATACAGCCCCTTTTTCTCATATTCTTCTGCCCACGCCTTACAAAGCGCATTGCAATATGCCTCAATCATCGCCGCTGCCGCTGCCTGCATGACCACAGCCTTCGACATCTGCAGCTTTCCATATTTCATCAGCAGCCGGTCCACGCCCATACCAAGGGTCACTGCCATCAAAAGAACCTGGCCGCATCCGCCCAGGTTCTTCGAAAGATTCATACTTTTCGTTTGAAAACATCCGCCATCGATCCATCCATCTTCACCGGTCACCAGTGGAAGCTCCTTCGAGACCACTTTCGGCTCTGCAGCCAGATTAAGTTCCGAAATACACGCTTCCACAAGCATTTTCGTCTTTTCATCTGCCTCATGACCACGATATCCCAGATAGCGGAACACTTCTCTTCTGTCAACATCCAACGTCATCCTGCAGTCCTCCGTCTAATTCTCCGTTCCACACTCCGACACTAAATAATGATCTCAGAAAGACTGCTCTTAATCTGTGCCGCCACCTCCGGCTTGTTCATCGTATAAACATGGATCGCATTGACACCGTTAGCGATCAAGTCTACGATCTGGTCTGTCGCATAGGCAACACCAGCCTGGCGCATCGCCGCCGGATTGTCACCGAACTTGTCCACAATCGCCTTAAATTTAGCCGGAATCTGTGCACCGGACATTGCAAAAATTTTCTTCATCTGTTTCGCATTGGTCACAGGCATGATTCCTGCCACCACCGGCACCGTAATTCCTTTATCTCTGATCTGATACAAGAAATTGTATAACACATCATTATCAAAAAACATCTGAGTCGTCAGGAAATCACATCCCGCATCTACTTTTTCCTTCAGATGAATAATATCCTCCGCCTTCGTCTTGGACTCCACATGTCCCTCCGGATAGCAGGCACCGCCGATACAGAAGTCTCCCATCGATTTCAATTCATAAATCAGTTCACTGGCATATTTATAATCGTTCTGGATTCTTCCATCCGGCGGAATATCACCACGGAGTGCCATAATATTCTGGATATCACGCTCTTTTAAGCGGTTTACCACCTGATGAACATGTTCCTTTGTGGAAGAAACACAAGTCAGATGCGCCAACGCCGTCACTCCGAACTTTTCTTTCAAATCTGCCGCGATATTCACGGTATATTTGCTGGTTCCGCCGCCGGCTCCGTAAGTAACGCTCATAAAAGCCGGGGAAAGCTTCGCAATTTCGAACGCTGCCTGTTCCACCGTTTCAAATGCGCTCTCCTGCTTCGGTGGAAAAACCTCAAAAGAAAGCACAGGCTTATCCTGTGCTAAAATTTCCCGAATCTTCATAATGTGATCACACTCCTAACATACGCAAGCTCAACATCTCTCGTCAACATGATGATAAAGATATAGAAGATACAGACAGGGCGGTCAAACGCGTCGACAAAGAGGTCGCTGAATCCTTTTATCGATATCGTGGGGAGATTACGCTTTCAAATAGAAATTTGAACGCCCTCGCTGTATCTTCCATACGCTAGACATAATATCACAATCATTTTTTTTCGTCTAATATGTAAAAAAAACAGCCAGTTATAGGTTTTTCCTATAACCAACTGCTCTTATCTGCTTCAATATACCGATCAATTTCTTCCAGATATTTCTGCCCCAATGGACTCAGTGCCACACCTCTCCGTTTCAGATATCCAATGGTCATAATCTCATCCGACTTCAGCTTCACCGCACCATAGTCCGGTCCATTGAGACTTTCACAGGTAATACCGGAACACAACGTATACGCATTGAGACCGCGCATCAGATTCAGAAGTGTACCACGGTCATTGGCTTTGATCAATCGTTTGTATTTGTAAGTACTAAGAACTTCCTCTGCAAAATAGAAGGAATTGTAAGTTCCCTGCTCAAAAGAAAGACACGGAAACTCCTCCAGCTCCTCGAGAGCAATCTCCGTTTTTCCTGCCAGCGGATGTCCTTTCCAGAGATATACGTAGGTTCCGCAGTCCATCAGCGGATGAAACTCCAGATCAGACTCCTCAAAAAGCTTAAACAATACTTTCCTGTTAAAGTCATTGACATAGAGAATACCAATCTCACTTCGGAAATTTTTCACATCCTCGATCACTTCATAGGTCTTCGCCTCACGGACTGCAAATTCGTACTCGTCCATGTCAAACTGCTTCACCATCTCAATAAAAGCATTCACCGCAAAGGTATAATGCTGCATGCTCACACCGAATTTTTTCTTTACATTTTTCTTTTCAATATACCGGCTTTCCATCAGCTCGTACTGCTCAACGACCTGTCTGGCATAGCTTAAAAACTCTTCGCCCTCCATGGTCAGGACAACACCGCGATTTCCGCGTCTGAAAAGCTCCGCTCCGATTTCTTTTTCCAGCTCCTTGATCGACTGGGACAGACTTGGCTGGGCTATATAAAGCTGCTTTGCGGCCTCGTTCATGGAACCGGTATCCGCAATCGCAATGACATTTCTCAGCTGATTCAGGGTCATACTACTTCCTCCCTTTTTCATTTCTGCTCTCTATCATACACGAAATTGGCTGGAAATAAAAGAGAATTGTTGGAATTATGAAAAAAATGTGCTATGATGATGCTACAAAGGAGGCAGATATTATGAGCAAAGTAATTTCCATCAGTCGTGAGTTCGGAAGCGGCGGCCGTGAAATCGGTTTTCGTCTCGCTCAAAAACTCGGGATTCCTTTTTATGATAAAGAATTGATCGAGATGGCCGCCGAAGACAGCAACATCTCCCCGGAATTGTTCCATGCCAATGACGAAGTCATTGCGAAAAAAGAGCGCCAGGACAATGCCTACGCGCCCATAGATCCGTTTTCCCCGGCCTATGAGATTCCAGTCTCCGACCAGCTTTTCGTGATCCAGACAAAAATCATCAAACAGCTTGCCCAGAATGGACCGTGCGTGATCATCGGACGCTGCTCTGATGTGATCGTGGAAGATGCCTTTAAGGTTTTCATCTGTGCGAGCTTGAAAAAGCGCGTGGAGCGCCTGACCTCTCTCGAAGAAAGCCTTGGTACAGATTCGAAAAAGCTAGAGACTCAGATCCGGGCCATTGATAAAAAGCGCAAGGAATACTACCAGTATTACAGCGGCAACGAGTGGGGCAAACCAAAGAACTACGACCTGTGTTTAAACAGCGGAACGCTGGGTATTGATACATGTGTGGACTTGATTGCAAGATTAGTCCTAAATGAAGAAGAATAGTGATCAGACAAAAAGAAGTCATCTCCGGCAGCATACTCATCTGTGCCGAAGATGACTTTCTTATTAACACTCAAACATATACGGTTGAATTATTTCTTATTTCTAAACGGAATCGGTACAACTTCCGGTGGGATCGGACACTCATATGGCT
>JAFUMF010000138.1 GCA_017482945.1 Lachnospiraceae bacterium | reverse complement strand
TTCTTTGCCGCACTGTCCATATGGAACGCTTTGTGCGCTTTTCTAAATGCGATCAGTTCTTTCACGGTCTGGAACAGATCAAGGTTTTCCTCCAACTGTCCCCAATCAAGCCAGCCGGTCTCATTGTCCTGACAGTAAGCATTGTTGTTGCCGCCCTGACTGTTTCCGAACTCGTCGCCGGCCATGATAAGCGGTGTTCCCTGGCTCAAAAGCAGGAGCATGAACGCGTTGCAGATCTGCTGTTTTCTGAGGTTCAGGATCCGCTCATTGTCCGTCTCACCCTCAACTCCACAGTTCCAGGTGCAGTTGTAATCGCTTCCATCGCGGTTTTCTTCTCCGTTGGCTTCATTATGCTTCTCCTCATAGGAGACCATGTCCATCATCGTAAAGCCGTTGGTGTTTGCCATGTAATTGATCACAGCATGATCCGCCGGATTGTTGGCAGTCCAGTACATCAGACTTTCCACCATTCCCTGGTCGCCCTTTAAGATCCGGCGCATGTCCATCTGGAATTTGTCGTTGTACTCGGCCAGGTTCTTTTCGTGCACAGTCACTGCCGCAGCTTTCGGTGCGCCTGCACTGCCCTGGTTCTTCTTGCCTGCGCGTTTTTCCAGCACCTGCTGCCAGTTTTCGGCAAATAATTTTGTATTCTTTAAGAACGGATCTTCTGCGATCAGCTCAAGCGGAGCCTTGCCTGCAAGCTTGAATCCGTCCACATGGTACTCCTCCACCCAGTAGCGGAGCACGTTTAATACCTCGCCCGGTGCCTCGTCCCCGGTAAAGAACAGCTCCATGATGCATTCCATTCCGGAGCGGTGGAGCTCCTTCATCATGATCTTAAACTCCAGCTCCACCGGCATCACGCCTGTGCCGTAGGATGCCTTCGGTGCGTATAAGAAGGACGGGCCGTAGCCCCAGTAATTGAGCTTTCCGTTCGGTTTCTGCTCTGCTTTCGCGCCCGGAACACTGGCCGGCACTTTCTCCATCAGCACTTCGTCAAACTCTGTGGCCGGCATAAGCTCGATCGCTGTCACGCCAAGGCCTTTGAGGTATGGGATCATCTGCACAACGCCGGCAAATGTTCCCTTATTTCTTATATGAGAAGATTCATGTTTCGTAAAACCACGGACATGAAGTCTGTAGATCACCGATTCCGAGTATGGGATCTGCGGATTTTTATCATCATCCCAGGCAAATCCTCCAAGCGGCATCCGCGCCTTCACCTTGCGCTCTCCGTCATAGGCGCCCCAGACCTTGCGTCCGGCAACAGCCTTTGCACTTGGGTCAGCCAGCCAATTTCCGTCGGCCTCAAACGCATATTCGAGATTTCTAAGATCATAGCCTTCCAGACTTAAGCTCCAGACATCGCCGATCCTGTCTTCCTCGCTAAAGGGAATCCGCTCCATCGGCTCGTCCTCGCCTGCATGAAAGAGCAGGAGATTCAGCTCCTTCGCATCTGCCTGTACAAGAATTTCCGCCCCATTCTCTGTGAGCGTCACTCCCAGCGGATACAGTATATGATATTGGTTCGTTCTCTTCGCCATAGTATGTCCCTCCATTACTATCTCCGGCATCCATGAGCCCGGTTCCATATGTGTTATCTTTCTTTTCCAGACCGCCAAACGCGGCCAAGACATTCCTTATTTCTGAGCCGCGATCTTCTCAGACAGATCATTCAGATACATCCAGCGCTCCATCTTCTCT
>JAFUMF010000014.1 GCA_017482945.1 Lachnospiraceae bacterium | reverse complement strand
CTCAGTCTGCGGCTTTGTTGTTGCCGAGGTTCCTACTCCCTGGTTTTCCTCCGTTTTTGTAACGGATGCAGTGCCGCTTGTATTCACTTCACTGGCCTTGCTGGTCTTCTTTGTCTCTGTTCCTTCTAAATGATAGCAGAGGACCGGATCGCCCTTTGAAATATTTTCATAAATGATCTTAGCAGCTTTCGGCGGCAGGTTCACACAGCCGTGGGAGCCGTTGGTCTTATAAATCGCTCCGCCAAAGGTTGCTCGCCAGTCTGCATCATGGAGACCGATACCGCCATTGAATGGCATCCAGTAAGAAACCGGAGTCGCATAATCTTCTCCACGCAGCGTGGCATTTCTTTCCTTATATGTAAGCGGGAATGCTCCGGCCGGTGTGGACCAGCCTTTGGATGCGTTTCCTGATACAAAATCGCATTCCACTAAAAGCTCGCCATTTTTATAGAAGAAAAGATGCTGGCCGGTCAGGTTGACTTCCACATAAGTATCACCATAATCGTACTCGCCATGACTTGCGCCCTCTTGGAGCCATTCCGGTTCTCTGGTCCGCACGGCACCTTCTTTCACTGCCTCAAAGACTGCCTCCGTCTCTTTTGTCTGGTTCATGCGCCAGCCATAACTTCCCCCTGGGATCGTTACCACGTCTCCGTAAGTGGTCAGGAATGGCCGTTTCTCGTAAGCAGTATTGTATTTTTTCGCCAGCGCCTTCACATACTCAGCGGCTTTGCTCTCATCGAGAGTCACCGAAGAACCATCTATCGTAAGCCAGGTATGGATCTCATCTCCATCCAGAACTTCTTCAATCTCATCAAACCTATGTGTCACGACCGCACCCACGTATCGGTTGAGTTCTGCTGCCAGCGCCACAAGCTCCGGCTCATCTTCCAGAACAGCAGGTCTTGTATAGCAGCCGGCCGCCTCCAGATCCACTTCCTCCTGAAGGTTCAGCGCCGCCTGGGCAATGGCTTCCTTCACAGATTCCGTTACCAGTTCCGTTCCATCCACCGGCGCGACAATCTCATAGCTGTTGGTATCGAACTGATAATCAGAAAGATAGGCATTTTCCGGCTCCACCATGGCGCTCTCATCCATAAAGCTGAGCTCCTGGATTCGATTCTCAAGAAGCTTTTCGTCATAGACCAGCATGGTGCCGACCCGGTAATCCACCTCCGTCCACAGGGATTTGATCCACATCATCGGTTCCTGCATTTCAAGGATCTGCTCCAGACCGCCCTCGAATTCTGTGCGAAGTCCGATCTCATCTTTCGTGATCACTTCCCCGGCACCGGTCCGTTCCACAAGTTTCAGTTCATATCCCATCAATTCTTCCTCGATCATGGCTTTGACCTGGTCAATATCTTTTCCTGCCACCTTCAGGCCATTGATGGTCGTATTGGGCATAAAGGTCTCTCTGTATGCCCCGGATTTTGCAAAATAAAATCCAAATCCGGCTCCGAGCGTCAGAATGACAGCTGCTGCCGCGATTCCAATATAACGTGCGTCCGACGGCCTTTTTCCCGGTTCATCCGAATTCCGCCTGCTGCGCCCGCGCATTGTCTCATCTAAAATGTCTTCCTTTTTATTGTCCATTCTCTATCCTCTGTCAATCCTTCACTCTTTTGTTACCAGTTTATGCGCACAAAGCCGCCATTTACTCGAAATGACGGCTCCGTATCCACTATTTTTTCTTATTCAAACGTCTATCCACATCGTTCTCCAGAAGCTTGTAAAGAGATGCCGTGATCGGAACGCCAAGAAGCATACCACCGATTCCGAACACTCCGCCGCCAATGGTAACTGCTGCCAGCACCCACATGCCCGGCAGTCCGATGGAGGAGCCCACCACCTTCGGATAGATCAGATTTCCTTCCAGCTGCTGAAGCACAACTAAGAAGATCACAAAAATCAATGCCTGCACCGGATTGACGGTAAACACCATGAAAGCGCCCACCGCAGCACCGATGTACGCGCCCACAACAGGGATCAGCGCAGTCACACCTACAACCGTACCGGTCATGACCGCATACGGCATTTTTAAGAGGGTCATACCCAGTGCGCAGAGAGAACCGATGATCACAGCCTCAGTGAGCTGGCCCACAATGAAACTGGAGAAGGTTCCATGAACAGTCTTCATCACATAAATGATGCGGTTTCTTGTCTCCGGCTTTAAGTATGCCTTCATCATATTGTCTCCCTGAGCAGCCAAAGTCTCCTTGGCACTCAGAAGGTAAATTGCAAAAATAGTTCCGATCACAACTTGTGTCACTGTTCCGAACACACTGGCTACCACACTGACCACAGAAGTGAAGATTCCTCCCGCTCCGGTCGCCAGCACTTCCAGAACTTTTTTCAAAGTCGCTTCCCAGTCGATGTTGACATTCTGCAGGGATTCCTGAATGGCCGGAAGTTCTCCGGAATTCTCGATCGCCCAGAGACGGATCGCCTCTGCTGCCGGCGGGATCTCCTCTGTCATCAACTTGATCGTCGATAACAGCTCTGGAACCACCAGGTTCACAAGAAGCAGGACGATCACAACAAGTGCCGCAAATGACAGTACGATGCAGACAGGTCTGCGGCTTTTGATCACATTCGGGTTCTTACTCTTTGGGAAGTAATATTTTTCAATCTTCTTCAGCAGAAGATTGAGGATGTAGGCAATCACAATGCCTAACAGAAGAGGAGCCGCCGCCCCAAAAACAGCCGCAATTGCCCCAATGACGGTCTTTACATTCATCACGAACAGGCACACCACCGCCGCAATGACTCCGATGATACAATAATTTTTTATCTGGTTCTTGCCCATTATGGATTCCTTCCTTATAAAACACTCTGTAAAAAATCCTCGTACATTTCTTTGCACGCTTTTACATCATAGTCTAACTGGGCCTTTAACTCCTCGATGGAGGAGAATTTCATCTCAGGCCTCACAAAGTCCAGAAGCTCCACTTTTATTTCTTTTCCATACAAATTTCCGTCAAAATCATAGAGGTAAGTCTCCACTCCCGCTGGATTTTTGCCCTCTATGGTGGGTTTTTCACCCACATTGGTCAATCCGCCGTATGTCTTTCCATCCACCGTTACACGTGCCACATACACCCCGTATTTCGGCAAATGTTTTTCCTTGGGCGGCACCAGATTGGCCGTCGGATACAGTCTCCTGTGGCCAATGGATTTTCCATGTTCCACGATTCCAGTGATAAAATAGCGGTATCCCAAAAGCTTGTTGGCTTTCATGATCCGTCCCTCCGCCAGAAGATCGCGGACGTAAGTACTGCTGATGATCTTGTAATCCGAGTCCTTTGCCTTTTCCACTACAATATAGCGGTAGCCGTATTTGGATGCCATGGCCTCCAAAAGTGCACGGTCACCTGCTGCCTTATAGCCAAATCGGCAGTCCGGCCCGGTCACAATGATCTGGGCATTCATCTTTCCCACTAAAATATCGGAAATGAATGCCTCAGGCGCCATGGTGCGGACTTCATCATCGAACGGATACTCCACCAGATAATCGAGGCCTGCCTCTTCCAGAAGCTGCTCCCGCTCTCTGTTGGTCATGATCACGTTCTGCACTTTTCCCTTTACCAGAGTCCCCGGAGGCGTGGAAAATGTGAACATGGCAGCCTTTCTTCCCTGGACCCGGTAGTTCATCATCTCAGCCACCAGCTTCTTATGTCCACAGTGGAGCCCATCGAACTTCCCGATGCTGACCACCGTCGGCTCTGCAATATGAAATTCTTTTGTATTTGCAATATACTGCATGCTGGTCTCTTCCTCCCGGATCAGGGCTTTTCCGACGGGATTTTCCGCCGGTATCACTGCCCTAAAAATATCTTTTTCGGATAAAACATGCGTTTTTCTTCCGAATATTCGTAAATACCGATGAACTGGCCATCCATGCTGTAGACCTTATATGGGTCACCGTCAGAAACCGGCCCGATTCCCTTATATCGGAACGGATTTCCGTTTCGCACCAGCTTGTCCAGTCCTTCCTCAGATGCCCGGATCTCCGGGTGATCTGCGAATACAGCCTCAAGAGGGAATACTGCCTCCCCAAGACGGCCTTCTTCTTTTAATTTCTGCAAATCTGCCAGCGTCAGCGTGTCTTCCAGTAAAAACCGGCCCACTTTTGTTCTCAAAAGCTCTTTCATGCAGCCGCCCACAGAAAGCTTTTCACCGATATCATGACACAGGGTCCTGATATACGTTCCCTTGGAACAGGATACGCTCATGACAACCTCCGGCAGATTCATGGACTCGATCACGATCTCATGAATTTTCACCGGTCTCGCCTTGCGTTCCACTTCTTTTCCCTCGCGGGCCAGTTCATAGAGCTTCTTGCCGTCCACTTTGAGGGCAGAATACATCGGCGGGATCTGGTCATAATCACCGACGAAGGACATGATCACCTCGCGGACTTCCTCTTCGGTGAGATGTTCTGCCGCTTTCTCAGCCAGAACCGTTCCTGTTGTATCCTGGGTATCGGTCACAACGCCAAGGAGCATTGTGGCACGATAAGTTTTATCGTGGTCTGTCAGCATGTCACAGAGTCTGGTTCCTTTTCCGGCACAGACCGGAAGAACACCTTCCGCCGCCGGATCCAGTGTGCCTGTGTGGCCCACCTTTCTCTGGCCGAGGATTCCGCGCATTTTTGCAACCACATCAAAGGATGTGAATCCTTTTTCTTTGTAAACATTAATAATTCCGTCGTACATCTTTACACCCGGTCTGTTTTCTTCTTTGTCAGTTCTTCTTTCCACTGGATCTCAATCTGTTCTTTCAGACCTGCCAGGATCTCATCCACAGTTCCCGTTACGGTGCAGCCGGCCGCTTTCACATGACCGCCGCCGCCGAACACTGCCGCAATGCGGCTCAGATCCAGTTCACTGTTGGTTCTTAAGCTCACCTTATACTCGGACGGATTTCCTGTCTCATACAGAAGGATCACCACTTCCACGCCGTCAATGACGCGAAGCTGGTCCACGATTCCGTCGGTGGCTTTTACGGTACATCCGAATTCTTTCATCTGTTCCTGGGTCACCACAGTGTAAATACATCTGTCGTCCATGACACGCTTGCTGTTTAACAGAGCGCATCCGTGGAGCTTGGTCTGCTCGTAGGACTTCATAAAGAAGCTTCCGTCGATGATCCGCGGAAAATCAATTCCGAACTCGATCAGACGGCCCACGATCTCCATCGTCTTTCTGGATGTATTGGAGTATTTGAACACACCTGTATCATGGATGATTCCTGTGTACAGGCACTCAGCAACGTTCTTGCTGATCTTATCCGGATCAAGAAGTCCATATAAAACTTCACAGCAAGAGCTTGCGTCCGGTTCCACCACGTTGACATTTGCCATTCCGGCGTTGGTCACATGGTGATCGATGCAAAGGCTGTCTTTTGCAGTTTCCAGATAAGGCGCAAACACACCAAGACGCTTTACATCGCTGGCATCGAGAGTGATACAAAGGTCGAAGGTCTTCTCCGGATCGAACTCCGTGTATGCACGGTCATATCCGTTCAGGTATCCGAACTTTTTGCTTAAGGATTCCAGATAAACGGAAACCTCCACTCCCTCAAAATTTTCAGTCAGATAGTTGTACATTCCGGTACAGGAACCGACACAGTCTCCGTCCGGATTTACATGGCCTAAGATGACCACAGTTTTTTTGCCATTCAGCGCATCTGTCAAAATTCCCATGTGAAGACAGGCTCCTTTCCATCATTTACAGAAGGATTACTCCTCCTCTTCTTCCTCTTCGTCACTCGGCAGATCCTTTGTCACATCGTCGATCAGCTTGGACATACGAACACCGTACTCGATGGACTGGTCTAAGACAAATGTCACGTCCGGAGTGTTTCTAAGATTTACTTTTCTTGCGAGCTGAGTGCGGATGAAGCCCTCTGCGCTCTTTAAGCCGCGAATGGTATCCTTCGCCTGCTCTTCGTCTGCAAGGACACTGACATATGCCTTACAGAATTTCAGATCCGGTGTTACCTGCACTAATACCACGCTGGTCATCGGATGGATTCTTGGGTCCTTTAACTCGCGGATGATCTCGCTTAATGCTTTCTGGACCTCACCGTTGATTCTTGTATTTTTAATGCTGTTCTTTCTCATGATACTCCTTTAATGACCGGAATCCGGAACTGGTCCGGACCCGCTGTAAATTCGTAACGGCCCGGCCGCCGCGTCGATCTTTGCGCGGCGGTACCGGAGCCACTTTTGTTACTTCATTATTCTTATCTCGGAACCTCTACCATGATATAGATCTCGATCATATCGTCTTCCTGAAGGTCGCCAAAGCCCTCGAATACAAGACCACACTCGTATCCAGCCTTAACTTCCTTCACATCATCTTTGAATCTCTTAAGAGATGCAAGCGGTCCTTCGAAGATCTGGTCGCCGCCACGTGTGATTCTCGCCTTGCTGCCGCGTGTGATCACACCGTCTGTTACATAGGAACCTGCGATTGTACCAACGCCGGATGCCTTGAATGTCTGACGAACGATTGCGTGACCTGTTACCTTCTCCTCGTATACCGGGTCTAACATACCCTTCATCGCTGCTTCTACATCCTCGATTGCCTGGTAGATGACACGGTAGAGACGCATGTCAACCTTCTCTCTGTCAGCGATGGACTTCGCCATAACGTCCGGACGAACGTTGAAGCCGATGATGATCGCGTTGGAAGCGGATGCAAGGACTACGTCGGACTCGTTGATGGTACCAACGCCGCCATGGATCACTTTTACAACAACTTCCTCGTTGGAGAGTTTCACAAGACTCTGTTTTACTGCTTCTACGGAACCCTGAACGTCTGCTTTTACGATGATCGGCAGTTCTTTTACATTGCCGGCCTTAATCTGGGAGAACAGATCGTCAAGGGATAATTTTGCTTTTGTATCTTCCAGTAATTTGTTCTTGCCTTCTGCGATGAATGTCTCAGCGAATGCTCTTGCATCCTTCTCGTTCTTATGGTGAACGAAGATCTCACCTGCATTCGGTACATCGTTCAGACCAAGGATCTCAACCGGTGTGGACGGGCCAGCCTCTTTTACGCGGTTACCCTTATCGTCCATCATGGCACGTACTTTACCGAAGCAGGAACCTGCTGCGATGGCGTCACCAACCTTTAATGTACCCTTCTGTACAAGAACAGTTGCAACCGGACCACGGCCCTTATCAAGCTGTGCCTCGATTACGATACCTCTTGCCTTACGGTTCGGGTTTGCTTTTAATTCTTTTACTTCTGCTGTTAACAGGATCATGTCAAGAAGCTCCGGAATACCTTCCTTTGTCTTCGCGGATACCGGACAGAATACTGTGCTTCCGCCCCAATCCTCCGGAATCAGACCATGCTCGGAGAGCTCCTGTTTTACACGCTCGATGTTCGCACTCGGCTTATCGATCTTGTTCACTGCTACGATGATCTCAACTTCTGCAGCTTTTGCATGGTTGATCGCTTCGATGGTCTGCGGCATTACACCGTCGTCAGCCGCAACTACGAGAATTGCGATATCTGTGGACTGTGCACCACGCATACGCATTGCTGTGAATGCTTCATGACCCGGTGTATCGAGGAATGTGATCTTCTGATCGTTTGCCTGTACTGTGTAAGCACCGATGTGCTGTGTGATACCGCCTGCCTCTCTTGCAGTTACGTTTGTCTGACGGATCGCATCCAGAAGGGATGTTTTACCGTGGTCAACGTGACCCATAACACAGATAACCGGCGGTCTTGCAGTCATATCGTCCTCGTTCTCTTCTTCTTCTTTTAAGAGTTCTTCGATTACGTCAACTTTCTCTTCCTTCTCGCAGAGTACGTCGTATTCCATTGCGATCTCTTCCGCTTTTTCGAAGTCGATTTCCTGGTTGATCGTTACGATTGTGCCCTGTAAGAATAACTTCTTAACGATCGCGGACGGCTGTAATTTCATCTTCTCAGCCAGTTCCTTGATTGTGATCACTTCCGGAAGAACGATTGTCTTAACTTCCTCAACCTTCGCCTCTTCCTTCTTCGGCGCCTGCATAACCGGAGCTTTCATGCCCTTTCCGCCCTTGCCGTTCTTGCCGCCTCTCATCTCGTCATCGCGGTCTTTCTTTGCATCCTGCTCTTTCTTATAAGCATTCTTGCTTGCTTTTGTATTCTGCTGCTTCTGAGCGATCGGAGCATCAAAGGATGGCTTCGGAATACTTAATCCGCTGCCGCCGCGGTTTCCGCCACGGTTTGCGCCGCCGTCTCTGCTCTGGCCGTCTTTATTCTGATAGCCGCCTTCTCTTCTCTGACCGTCACGGTTCTGGAAACCGCCTTCGCGTCTCTGGCCGTCACGATTCTGGTAACCGCCCTCTCGTCTCTGACCG
>JAFUMF010000013.1 GCA_017482945.1 Lachnospiraceae bacterium | reverse complement strand
TATTCCAATTGCCTAAAAAACTCTTCCTTCCTCATAGCTTAGCCTCCTCAAAAATTCGGGAGATATTCCCGGAATATACGGCCCATTCCCCTCGATAAAGGGCCAGCTGTGCTCTTCCAACCTCCGTCAACTTGTAATATCTGCGATTGCGGCCATCAATCGCCTTATCATAAACCTCCAGACACTGATCTTTCTGAAGCCTGCGGAGCACCGGATACAATGTCGATTCGGAAATATCGATCGCCTTCCTTACATCCTGCGTTATCTTGTAGCCATACGTACCTTCCGCCTCCTTGGAGACTGCGGCAAGCACAATGGCATCCAAAAGCGCAGATCCTGTGTTAAATACCATAGACTCCCTCCATTCCTTCCACTTATATAATTTTTATAATATTATATACTGTATAATATTGTTTGTGTTTATATTATACGGCATATAGTATTATATGTCAATATATTATTCATTACATTTTTCTGACAAAACCTTCCCCAAACTGGACATTTACACAATTTCATGATAAACTTACAAAGCATCATTTTCTCTTTTCCAGAGGGGAATCAGCCCGTTTCTTTCGGGCATCTGTGGTATCTGAATTTCAAATCTTATTTCTGAATTCAACTCCACAACATTTACAAATTTATATTTTTCATAGTACAATGGAGGTAGGAAACGTATGGTAGTTAATGTACTAAGAAACCATAAAAACAACTTGTTTCTGATGATTTTCGGAAATAAGACAGCACTGTTACATCTTTATAACGCCATGAGAGGGACGAACTATACAAACCCGGATGATCTGACGATTACTACGATCGATGGTGTTTTATACCTTGGCATGAAGAATGATATTTCATTTATTATCAGCAATGAGCTCAACCTCTTCGAAGCCCAGTCCACATGGAATCCAAATATGCCCCTCCGAGGACTGCTTTATTTTGCAAGATTGTATGAGGGCTATATTGCGGAGCATGAATTGAGCATTTACTCGAAAAGCTTACTTAAGCTGCCTAAACCTCGATACATCGTCTTCTATAACGGTACACGAACCGAACCAGATTCAAAACTCCTTAAGCTTTCCGACTCCTTTATCAGCGAAGATGGAGAAGAGGCATGTTTGGAATGTACTGCGACCATGATTAATATCAACTACGGGCACAATCAAGAGCTAATGAACAATTGCCAGGAACTTCACGACTACTCTTTTCTAGTTCAGGAAATTCGAAACGGCCAGCGCATGGGAATGTCATTATCTCGGGCAGTGGATCATGCCGTTCAGGTGTGCATTGAGAATAACGTGCTGAAAACTTTTTTAATGCGTCATCGTGCGGAGGTGAAACATGTGATCTTGACAGAATTTGATATGGAAAAACAGCTGAAACTGGAACGCAAAGACGGTTACGCCGCCGGCCGAGAAGAAGGAGAGGAATTATTCTCACAACTTATAAAAAAATTACTGGCTGATTCCCGTTCTGATGATTTAGAAAAAGCGTTAAACGATCCAAAATCCCGTGAAGTACTATATCAAGAATATGGTATTATAGGGGAGCAGGATTTCTAACATATGGCAAAACAAAAGACGTTGCGGAGAATTACGAAACTCTCTACAACGTCTTTCTTTTTTCATTATCAGAAATGCAATTCCCCACTCTCATCCGGAACAAACACATGCGCCTCGGTCAACATCCGACCATCTTCTTTCAGGAAATACGTCTTCCCTTCCAGCGTAATAAATCCCGTATGCATCAGCCCAGTCTCCGGATTCAGATAATACCAGTCTCCGCCATCCAGCAGCCAGCCCTTTTTCAGCTCGCCATTCTCATAAAAATACCAGCCCTCTTCTGTCTGCTTCCATCCCTGGAGAACCTGCGGCTCCATGGCAATCTGCGGATAAAATCCCTCTTCATTCTGGAACACTACGATCTTATATGCCGCATCCAGATTCACAGCATCTCTCCAGAGAAGAATTGTCGTTCCCGGCACAAGATTTTCCGGGCGGACCATATTTCTGGTAAGATATGGCAGCAGCATCGTATCAGTATCAACCGTCACAACTGTCCCATCGATCGTCGTCAGTGTATAGCCACCCGCACCGTTGTCTTTCAATTCCTGTACATCTGTATAAATCGGAAATCCTGCATCCGCCGGAATATCGCAGAGCACCACCATGCCATTGGTGATCGGCGGAAGACTCATGGTCATCGTAAGTCCTGCATACACACGGATCGCCTCGCCCACGCCAAGATTTTCCACCGGCACCGGATAACCGTTCACCGCGTCGAGAATCTTCGTCTCCTCCGTCAGGTAAACAATCATCTCCTCCGTGCCCCAGCCCAGGTTGCGGTTCATAGTCAGCTGACCATTCTCCACAGACACAACTGTTCCATCAAACGGCATCGGCGTATAATTCGGCATATTCGTCGGCATCTGCGCATCGGTTCCGGTTGCGGCAAACGCAGTCAATCCCATCGCCGCCGCAATCGCAGCCGCACACAAAATGCCCGCCAGTTTTTTCATATGTTTCATTCCATCATCCTCTTTCTAAAGTGCTTTCTTCTATATAAATATATCCTACCATATCTCTGGCAAAAATACTTCTGTTTTTGATCACATTTTTCGAATCGCAAACCGGTCAGCCAGCAACTCCCATCCGGCCCGGAACAGCTGCATGATCTGCCACACACCAATCCCTCTCAGCCCATACTCCTCAACAAGCCTGAACTTCGCCTCATAGCTTCTCACATCCTCAAACCATACCACATGCTCTACGCCATACTGCCAGTATCTGAAATACGGCGACTGGGCTGTCTCATCAAACTGGATCGGGACGCCATAGAAAATCGCCAGCTGGACCGCCTCCACATTCCCCAAAGTCCTCGCCCTCGTTGTCCCCCGCACATATGGAAGCGGCCAGTCGTAACCATAATTGGGCACACCAAGGCTGATCTTCTCCGCTGGAATCCTTGTAAGCGCATACTCCACCACCCGGCGGACCTGATCGATCGGTGCCACCGCCATCGGCTGGCCATAAGTATATCCCCACTCATAAGTCATCAAAAGCACACTGTTAGCCGCCTGCCCCAGCCCTGCGTAATCCATTCCTTCATACAAAAGTCCCCTCTGCTCATCCGAATACTTCGGAGCCAGCGCCACGGAAACATAATATCCAAGCGCATTAAACGTCCTCCTGGTCCGGTCCACAAACGCCGTAAATGCATCCCGGTCCGTCCCGAGCACGTACTCAAAATCAATATTCAGCCCATCATATCCCTTCTCCGACATGACCCGCACCAGATTCCGGTGCAACGTGGTCTGAACCTCCGGCCGGTTCACCACCGCTGACACCAGCTGATTATTAAATCTCCCATCTGGCCCAAGCGGGGTCAACGTCAATGTCGCCCTGGTCCCAGCCGCCCTTGCAGCCTGAACCATCGGCGTGTCATCGACCGCAGGAGGAACCAGAGCTCCCGCTTCCGTAAAACCATAAGAAAACACCGAAAGCTCAGAAAGGTACGGGAGTGTCTGATCCAGCACCCATGATGAGATAAATGGATAGGCATATCCATTTGAAACAATTTCCCGCTTCCTGCCATTCTCCTCAGCTCCCGTTATCCCTCCAAACACATCCCCCGACATGTTCCAGGCTGCCCCGTCGTCCATCTCTCCTAACACATTCCCAGAAACATTTCCAGAAATCAACAAGGCCTGCCCAACGGCAAGCCTGTACGGATAAATCAACTGGTTTGTATTGATGATAGCCGCCACATCCGCGCCTGTTCTTTCTGCGATCACATCCACCGTATCTTGCGGTTGTACAACATAAATCTCCATCCAAAAACTCCGGAGTTTTTTATCAGTATATTCCAAGATGCAGCCGCAGGTTCCCAGTCACCTATGGAATCTATCGTCAATCACTCACTTCGAATGTCCGGCAGATAGAAAGGGCACTGCAGCCAAAACTGCAATGCCCAAATTCATTTTCTTAAGATTATTCCTCTACCGGAGCCTCTTCTGCCGGAGCAGCCGGAGCTTCCATAGCTTTTACGCTTAAGCTGATCTTCTTGCCTTCTTCGTTGAAGTCAACGATCTTAGCTGTGATTTCCTGACCGATTGTGAGAACGTCTGCCGGTTTTGCAACGTGCTCTCTGGAGATCTGGGAAACGTGAAGGAGAGCGTCAACGCCTGCCTCTAACTCTACGAATGCACCAAAGTCAGTCATACGAGCAACCTTACCGGATACTACGTTACCAACTGCGTACTTCTCTGTAGCGTTTGCCCACGGATTTGTCTCCGGGAACTTCATGGAGAGAGCGATCTTCTCACCATTGATATCTTTGATTAAAGCTGTAACTTTATCGCCAACTTTGAAAACCTTCTTCGGGCTTTCTACTCTGCCCCAAGACATTTCAGAGATATGAAGGAGACCATCAGCGCCGCCGAGATCGATGAATGCACCGAAATCTGTAACGTTCTTAACTGTACCTTCTACCTTCTGACCAACAGCAATCTTCTCGAAGAGAGCTTTCTGCATCTCTGCTTTCTTCGCAACTACTAACTGTTTGCGATCACCGATCACTCTTCTTCTCTTCGGGTTGAACTCTGTGATAACGAATTCAATTTCCTGACCAGCATACTTGGAAAGATCTTTCTCGTATACGTCAGAAACAAGGCTTGCCGGGATGAAGATTCTCGCTTCATCAACGATCACGCTTAAGCCACCGTCAAGAACCTGAGCAACTTTAGCTGTAAGAACTTCTTTGTTCTCGAAAGCTTCCTCAAGTCTCTTGTTGCCTCTGTCTGCAGCCAGTCTCTTATAGGAAAGAGCAACCTGACCTTCGCCATCGTTCACTTTCAGAACTTTAGCTTCCATCTCTTCACCAACCTGTACAAGAGTTCTTAAGTCTACATTAGACTCATTTGTGTACTCATTGCGCGGGATAATGCCATCTGCTTTGTAGCCGATATTTAAAACGATTTCATCTTCTTTAACGTCGATGACCTTACCAGTAACAACCTCTCCTGTACGTATTGTCTTTAAAGACTCTTCTAACATTTGTTCAAAACTTAACTCTGACATTAGTATGAACCTCCTCGATAATATTATTCGGGGTTGACGCCCCGGCCGTAATACCTACATTGCACGCAGAACTTATACATTCAGGATTTAAGTCGTCCAGAGTCTGAATGTAATACGTGTTCTTACACTCTTTCTGGCAGATCTCGTATAACTTCTGGGTATTGGAGCTGTGTTTACCGCCTATGACCAGCATCACGTCTACCTGCGAAGCTACCTTCTTTGCTTCCACTTGTCTTTCCTGTGTCGCATTGCAAATCGTATTTAAAACATTTATATCATAACTCGTTCTTGAAATTTTTTCAACTAATTCTTGAAATTTATTGTAATTAAATGTCGTCTGTGCCACTAAACAGAGACGTTTTTCGGCCGGAATCTGAAGATGATCAAAATCTTCATAAGATGTGATGACTTTTGTCTCATCATTGCCCCATCCCTTGATTCCCTGGACCTCCGGATGTTTTTCATCGCCGACGATAATTACCTGACGGCCATCTGCGCTCTGTTCGGAGACGATTTTGTGGATCTTCTTCACGAACGGGCAGGTCGCGTCCACGATTTCCACGCCGTTTTCATTTAAAATATCATAAATTTCTTTGCCGACACCATGAGAACGGATGACTACAACACCCTCTTTTAAAGCTGCAAGTTCTTCCTTTGTGTCAACCACCTTCACGCCCTTTTCATCCAGATCTTTCACCACCACTTCATTGTGGATGATCGGCCCGTATGTATAAATGGGCTGTTTTCCGTTTTTGATCTGTTCGTAAACCTTGTCCACCGCACGTTTCACGCCGAAGCAGAACCCGGCTGTCTTTGCTACGATTACTTCCATGTTTCTCCTCCCAGCCTATGATACAGCGCGTTTTTCGTTGATCATGTTCATGATCGTATCAACGACCTGCTGAAGAGTCATATCGGAAGAGTCCAGATAAACGGCATCCGGTGCCTGGACAAGCGGGGAATTTTCTCGGTGCATATCCTGATAATCGCGGGCGATGATATCCTGCTCGATTTCCTCAAGCGTCTTGGTTCCGCCCTTTTCCACCAGCTCTTTGTGGCGTCTTCTTGCGCGCTCGTAGGAGCTTGCTGTCAGATAAATCTTCACATCTGCATTCGGGAGCACCCACATGCCGATGTCTCTGCCATCCATCACAACGTCTGTTGTCTTGGCGATTTCCTGCTGGAGCGCCACCATTTTTTCGCGCACCAGTTTAAATTTGGAGATGTTGGATGTAGCCATGCCAACTTCCTCGGTGCGGATCAGACCGGATACGTTCTCACCGTTTAAGAACACCTGCTGGGCACCGTCCTCGTAGGCCAGCGCAATTTCAATCTCGTCCAGTCGTTCGCAGACTGCCGCCTCATCGTTGGAATTGATTCCTTTTCTGATAAAATAAAGAGCCATCGCCCGGTACATGGCGCCGGTGTCCACATAAATGAATCCCTGCTCCTTCGCCACTGCCTTTGCCACCGTACTTTTTCCGGCACCGGCAGGTCCGTCAATTGCCACGTTAAAAGACATGTTCTCCTCCTCTATTCTACTTCTGTTTCCAGAAAATTATTCATAAAATATTCCTACTGACAGCTTCTTCCCGCCAGCATACCTGTGGACCATGCGATCTGCAGATTAAATCCGCCGGTCACAGCGTCCAGATCCAGAACTTCACCTGCAAAGTAGAGTCCCGGAACTTTCTTGGATTCCATGGTAGACGGATTCACCTCTTTGACAGAAACGCCGCCCTGGGTAATGATCGCCTCGTTGAATCCTCTGAGACCTGTCAGCGTTACACGGAATGCCTTTGTAATAGAAAGAAGTCGTTCTCTCTCCACTGCAGTTACCTCGTTGACCTTCTTTTCCGGATCGATGCCGCTTCTTGCAATCATCACCGGGATCATCTTGGCCGGGAACAACTGATTTAAGGAGTTTTTGAACTGCTTGTTCTTCGCCTCGTCAAAGTCTCTTAAGATTCTGGCATCCAGCTGATCTCTGGAGAGCGCCGGTTTTAAGTCGATGTCCATCACAAGCGGATTCTTGCGGATCGTTTTTGCCGCATAGCTGCTTGCACTTAATACTACCGGGCCACTGACACCAAAGTGAGTGAACAGCATCTCGCCGAATTCCTTCCAGAGCACTTTCTTTCCATTATAAACAGTCACTTCGATATTTCTTAAGGAAAGTCCCTGAAGGGAACGGACATCTTCTTCTGCGCACACAAACGGAACCAACGCCGGAGACAGCTCTGTCACCGTGTGGCCCGCTGCTTTCGCGAATTCGTATCCATCTCCGGTAGAACCGGTCGCCTGGTAGGAAAAACCACCGGTTGCCAGGATCACAGAATCCGCCATGATTTTCTTCTTTCCTTTTTCCAGAATCACGCCTTTGCAGATCCCGTCTTCCAGCAACAATTCTTTTATCGGCTCATTTAAATGGATGGAAACACCAAGGCTTTTCAGTTTCCGCTCCAATGCGAAAATGACATCGGAAGATTTATCAGACACCGGGAACACGCGATTGCCACGCTCCACTTTCAGGCGGCATCCGCACTCCTCCAGAAGTCCCATCATATCAAAATTCGTAAATCCATAAATCGCGCTGTATAAAAATTTTCCATTCGTCACCATGTTGCCAAACAGTTCCTCTGTATCGCAGCCATTGGTAACATTACAGCGTCCTTTTCCGGTAATGTAAACCTTCTTGCCAAGCTTTTCGTTCTTCTCATAAAGCGCTACGGAATGGCCGGACTGGGCTGCACCGATCGCAGCTGCCATGCCGGCCGCTCCGCCGCCGATTACCACGACTCTACTCATGCTTCTTCTTCGCTTTTTCCACTTCTTTAATTTTTGCTTCCAGTGCTTTCACAACGGTCTTCAGTACTTTCACGCGGGCATAGTATTTCGAGTTACCTTCAACGATGACCCACGGTGCCGCTTCCGTGGAGGTGCGGTCGATCATCTCATTGACTGCCTCTTCGTATTTGTCCCACTTCTCACGGTTTCTCCAGTCCTCATCCGTGATCTTCCACTGTTTTGCCGGATTCTGCATACGGTCATTAAAGCGTCTTTCCTGCTCATCTTTATCGATGTCCACCCAGAATTTCAGAACAACTGCTCCGGCATGGATCAGATGTGCCTCGAACGCATTGATCTCGTCGTACGCACGTCTCCAGTCATCCTCGGTACAGAATCCTTCAATTCTCTCAACCATTACACGGCCATACCAGGTACGGTCGTAGATCGCGATATGACCATCCTTCGGAACATTGTTCCAGAAACGCCACAGATAGTGATGGGCTTTCTCCACACTGTTCGGCGCCGGAGTCGGGCATACTTTATATCCGCGCGGGTCCAGATGGCTGGTAAGGCGCTTGATGGAACCGCCTTTTCCTGCCGCGTCCCATCCCTCAAAGCACAGAACTACCGGGATTCTCTGGCGGTACAGCTCACTGTGAAGCTTCTCCACCTTCTTCTGAAGCAGATCCAGCTTCTCTTTATATTCCTCCCTCTCCAGAGATTTTGTCAGATCAACGGTTGAAAGGATTCCCTTCTTATATTTATCCGGCGGGATCGGAGCCTCATAAACCCCCGGTTCCTTGCCCTTCGCCTTCGCTTCCAGTGCCTGTTCCAGACGCTCGATCACGACTTTCATGATTGCGAGGGCCGCCGCATCTTTCTCATTCGCATCAATGATCACCCACGGAGCATCTTTTGTGTCAGTGCGGGCAATCATATCTTCATTGATTTTTTTATATTTTTTATACTGCGCATTGCGCTTCCAGTCATTATCTGTCACAAGCCACGCAGTTTCTTTCGATGCATCCAGCTTTTCAAATCTCTTTCTCTGCTCTTTTGCAGTGATGGATAAGAACAATTTAATTAAGACCATACCACTGTCGACCAGCTGTCTCTCAAAGGCAATAATATCTTCGAATGCATTTTCTAACTCGTCCTCTTTAGTGAGGCCGTCAAACAGATCTCTCTGCACATGGCGGTACCAGCTGGTATCAAAAATCGTGATTCGTCCATCAGCCGGTGTTTTGGTGGCAAACTGCCAGAGGAACGGATGCATTCTGTCATCCTCACTGACTTTTCCACCTGTATATACATCAAATCCACGCGGATCCATTGCCTGGATCAGACGGTTGATCTGGAGGCCCTTACCGGCCGCTCCAAAGCCATCAAACGTAATCAGGATCGGAATCTTCGCCTCTCTCGCCTGACGCTCCAGCAGACCAAGTCTTGCACTGGCTTTCTCGATTTTTGCTTTCAGTTCTTTTTTATCAACTGCTTTTTTCTTATCTTCTGCCATATAAAGGACCTCCATCTCAACTTTACTCATATATGTTCATGAAAATATAGTCACATCGATTATGCGAATGTCTTAACAACTTTCGGCATTACTTCGCTGATCTTGATGTTCTGCGGACAGACTTTTTCACAGCGGTGGCATGCACGACATGCATCAGCCTTTGTTTCCATTGCATCGTAGTCAGCTTTTCCTGCTGCCAGACCATGGCTCGCGCTCTTATTGTAAGCTGCGAAGATGCCCGGGATATTGAGGCCGAACGGACACGGCATACAGTACTCACACTTTGTACAGTCAACAAGAGATGCTCTGTCAAAGATTTCTTTTGCCTTTGCGTAGATTGCTCTCTCTTCTTCTGTTACCATGCCGATGCTGCTTCTGGAAGCGTACTCCAGGTTCTGCTCAACCTGCTCCGGCTCTGTCATACCGCTTAAGAGAAGGCTTACTTCTTCCTGATCCCAGAGCCAGTCAAGTGCGTACTCAACCTGAGATTTGTTCTCCGGGAATGCAGCTGCCACGTGCGGTGCAAGATTTGCAAGCTTACCACCGAGAAGCGGCTCCATGATTACAACACCAAGACCCTTGGATGCTGCATATTTTAAACCTTCTGTACCAGCCTGGTGGTGTGTGTTGATGTAGTTGTACTGAATCTGGCAGAAATCCCAGCCATCAAAGTAGTCAATGATCTCCTTGAATGTGTCAAGATCATCGTGGAAAGAGAAACCAATGTGGCGCACCTTGCCTGCTGCCTTTGCTGCTGCCATCTTCTCAACGAAGTTTAATTTCTTGATCGTCTCAAAACGTGCTCTGTTTACTGCATGAAGAAGGTAGAAATCGATGTACTCTGTCTCCAGCTTCTGAAGCTGCTCGTTTAAGTATTTCTCAAAATCCTCCTCTTTCTCAACGTATACCATCGGGAGCTTGTCTGCGAGATATACTTTCTCACGGTAGCCGTCTTTTAACGCTTTCGCAACTAAAAGCTCACTTGTTCCCTGATGATACGGATATGCGGTATCAATATAGTTCACACCATTGTCGATGGCATGGCGGATCATTGCAATTGCTTTCTCTTCGTTGATGGTCTTATCCTCGTTGATCGGAAGACGCATACAACCAAAACCAAGTGCAGAAACCTCAACACCAGTATTACCAAATTTTCTGTACTGCATAAACTTTTCCTCCATAATTCATTTAGAAATCATCTCTCCGGCGGCGCTGACAGTTCGATCCCAATCTGCCGCTTACTGCCGGATTACGTCCATCCTATTATACCAATTTAGAGAGTGGTTTGCAAGCAAACATACAAATCCGAAAAGGCAAATCGTGACTGCCAGAGCGACTGGAGCATTTCCTTTCTATCAGAAAATGAAAAATGGCCGGAACTCTCTTTGTTCAAAGAATTCCAGCCTGCTTTCACTCATCGGGGTAGTCGGATTCGAACCGGCGACCTCTCGGCCCCCAGCCGAGCGCGCTACCAAACTACGCCATACCCCGTAACTAAAAAATATTATATCAGAACCGAACGAAAAAGCAACCAGAAGTTTGTTCCCGGTTTGCGCATCCCGCGTTTCCATCCGGCCGCCCTATGTAAATCAGGCAGAGGATTACCCTGCCTGGTTTACCATTTCGCGAAGCTCGCCGACGGACATATTCTTTTCTTTCAGCATCGCAGACAGCTCCGCTATCTCCAGTTTCTCCAACTCCTCTTCCAGTTCTTTCCGTTCATTCTTCAATTTCTCCAGGCAACTGGTATACTGCGCGATCGCATCATTCACGTTTGTTAATTTTTCCTCCAGCTTCTCTCTTGGACTTTTTCTCACACCTCTGGCCATATTTTCCTTCTCCTGTCATCAGATTGTGAAAGGCGGGAGACTCCGCGCTTTCTCATGGCAGCATCGCCGCCATTTGATAACAATATATGGAGATTGTCCCGGATTTATTACAGATACTGAGATTTTTTCTAAAAAGAACAGCACCGTATCGCTACGATGCTGTTCTTAAACTTAGTTCTATTCACAGTTACTGTCGGAGTTACGGTTTCTGCAGTCAGTTCTTCTGTTCCAAGTCCAGTTATTGCAGCCATTCCAGTTGCTGCAATTGCTGCAGTTGCTCCAGTTATTCCAGTTCCCGCACCTGTTCCAGTTGCCGCAGCCATTCCAGTTGCCACAGCCATTCCAGTTATTACAGCTGTTCCAGTTGCTGCAGTTATTCCAGTTACTTCCGCAATTGCTTCTATTTCTACACATATGATAAGTCTCCTTTTAAATTAGGTTTGTACTATATCATATGGGACTTCCTGAAATCGGTGCATCAGCTTTTCCATTAATCGCCTAAAACATTTCTGATTCTAGCCGGTGTACGGTAATTCCATGTAGAAATCTTAATGCCGGTCTTCGCGTTGGACGCATGGCATACCTGGCCATTGCCGATGTAGAGGGCAACGTGGTTGATGGTTCCGCTGCTTCCTGCGTAGAATACCAGATCACCCGGACGCATTTCAGCGGAAGAAATTCCACGTCCTGCATTTGCCTGATCTCTGGAAGTACGCGGCAGTGAAACACCAAAGTTTTTCATGACGGACTGAACAAATCCGGAACAGTCTGCGCCGTTTGTCAGACTTGTACCGCCGTAAACATACGGATTTCCAACGAACTGAACCGCGTAGTTTACAATATTGGCACGGGATGCAGATACGCTTCCTGCGCTGGAACCTGCCGGTGCCGTTGTTGCCGGCTGGCTGGAAGAACCGCCGGACGATGTGGTCGGCTTTGTCACACTTCCACCACCGCTTGCCGCCGTTGTCTTCGGTGTCGTTGTTGTCTGCACCACGATCGGTGTATACTTGATCGCCTCGTTGAGGCCATATTTTACATCCACATAATCACTGGAGATGAACGCTGTTGTATCATCCAGTTCGATCTCTACCCAGCCGTCCTGCTGGCTTACTACATGGAAACGCTCGTTGGCTGCGATCTGTGTCCAGATGGAAGAGCTTGTGTTCGGTTCGGAACGAACATTGACACCATCTGTGTTGGCGATCGCCATCAGGTGAGAAACCTGCATCGCCTTATCTTTCGCCTGCTGGCCTGTCAGGATATATTCTCCTTTTACATAACCGGTCACTTTGCCGGAACGGATCTTGTACCAGCCGTCGTCTGTCTCATCCAGAATATCACAACCTGCGTTACTGGATAATTTACCGATGATCTTACCGGTCCGCTCACTTGGGTTGTCACGGATGTTCAGATAGCTGCTTACATTAGAGACACCGAGATTGTCATAAAGACTCAATACGGTTGTTCTCATATCCTGCTTATGGGCCTCATCAAGCGCCAGTTCAATTTCCACATAATCTGCGGAAATATAGCCGTCCTCGATCTGGATCCAGCCCTCCTCAAGGCCGCGGACAAGATAACGCTCGCCCTTTAAGACCTGGCCGACGATCTCGCCATCCTGGCTTGCTTTGGAACGCACATTCAGCTTGTCCGCCTGAATGATTGCACGCTCCGCCACGAATTCTTCTGCCATTTCACGCGCCGTGTCGCCGGTATGTATGTACTGGGAACTTACATAACCTGTCACTCCGCCGGAGGAAATCTTGTACCATCCTTCATTGGACGTGTCAATGATCTCACATGCTCCGCCACGGTACAGTTTACCGATTACCTCTCCAAAACTCTCCGGAGTCTTGCGCACGTTCAGGTATCCGGAAACTTCCGCAATACCCAGGTTTGCATAACCATCGATAATCCCCTGGATCTCGGCATCCAGTTCCTGCTCCGCAATTTCCTCAGCGGAAAGTGTTGTCTCTAAAACGATGGAGATCGGCTCGGTTGCCTCTGTCTCAGGTGCCGCTGTTGTTTCTAAAGACGCAGCTACACTCTCAATTTTCATCCGGCTCACATCGGAATTCAGGTGCTCCCCGATCATTCCGCCGACTACCGCAACTGCCGCGATCACTGCGACTGCAATTCCGGCCGCCGCAAGGACCTTTCTCGTCGCGCCCTGCTCTTTCTGTTTCTTGATCCGGCTCAGACGTTTTACATTTTTTGCAGGCTCATCTTTTGCCTTCTTATCTATTCTATTTTTATCTTCTGCCATTTATATTCATCTCCCGGTATCCGTAGACATAATTTGTTACAAAAGTATTACATTCAGTAACTTCCATTCTATCAAAATACACGAAGACTGTCAAATAATTTCCCCGATATCCTCCATATTTTTTCTGACCATTTGCATAAAGCATGTGCATCCACGCAGAGCGTTTCATAAATGATAGGAATTTCTGTCATTTATGAAATTGGGCCAGACACCTGCATGACCCATGCGATGTCTGGCCCAATCTGTTTCCTGTTTTAATTTAGTCCTGTTTTCCCAGTGTCTGGAAATGTTCCATGTTTCCGTAGAGCTTTAAGATTCTGCCGAACTCTTCCTCATCATAGAAGGAGCATGCACCGTTTCCGTACATCTTTGCAGCTTCGATCATGAATCTTGCGGCACCTTCCATGTCCTCAAGATGGGATGCGCCTGTTGCGCAGCCTGCTACAGCGGTCTCAGTTGTGATCGCAACACCTACGACCGGAGCTTTGGTTGCAGTTGCCGGCTGAAGGATGCTGTTTAAGTGGTAGAGGCCGTTGCCGTACGGTGTGATATCCTGCTGGCTTAATGCGAATACCACCGGAAGTTTTCCTGTTGTGGACTGCATCACATCCAGAAGATCTTCGCTGACGCGGAGGATGTAACCTTCTTTTACAGTCGGGGAAATCGCAAATCCGCGGTGGTTGATGATTCTGTTGCCCTTTGTTGTGTCAACAACTAATACTGCATCCAGATCCGGAGTAACTTCTTCCTTATTTACCTGCCATGTTTCAACCGGGGAGTTCATGAACGGAACCGGCTCGTGCGGTGTGGTCGGAGCGTCCGGGCAAACGTGTGTGGAAACGAATACGTCTCCCTCAAGGAAATCACCTTTTTTCTGCATGTCCAGAAGTTTTGCAGCGATTGCAAGTGCTGTGATCGCGCCATCACCATCAGATACGAAGCCAAGCTGCTCCGGTCTTGCGCCAAGGCCGCCGAGACGTCCTAATATACCGATAGTCTTCGCTGTGCCGCCTTTGGATTTACCGTTCTTACCCGGGATCAGGATTCTTACCATATCAGTATGGCCCTTCGGTCCAACGAGCGGATATGTTTCAACCTGACAATCCGGAACGATGGAGCGCAGATAATCCACTACCTGTGCACCGGATGCTGTAGAGCTGTCGAGAATGTCGAAAAGTTCAATAAACTGTTTGTATAACATACCTGTATTCCTCCTGCGTTTCAGGCCGCCGCCTTAAAAATTTATTTTATGGTCTCCCTACACAGAATCTCTCCGTCCCCGAGGACGTTCCTTTGCTATTCTGTGAGAAATCCCGCCTCCCGATAATAGCGCGCTGCACCCTCATGAAGCTGA
The DNA here is from genome assembly GCA_017482945.1 of Lachnospiraceae bacterium. Classification (GTDB taxonomy): domain Bacteria; phylum Bacillota; class Clostridia; order Lachnospirales; family Lachnospiraceae; genus Pilosibacter. The sequence continues at coordinate 2,700 of JAFUMF010000013.1, read as the reverse complement.
ATTGGGAGCTCGTTACATAAAAATTCTTTTTCCTGCATCGCCGCCATGAATTGGTGGCCGCCGGTGTAAGTCGGGCCGTTTAGGTCCATAGCTCTTGCGATTTCATAGGCCAGATCCTCGTCCATGTTTTTCGATGCACAAAGAAGCATTTTTATGCCAAAGGTCGGAACTGCCTCCTCCTGACCGGTGTAGGTTCCGGCCGGAATTTCTGTTTTAAAATATCTCGGATCCACTCCGATGATCTGTTTCAGTTCTTCATCCGTGTAGGTGAGGATCACAGCCCCCATTTCCGCCGCGATCGACTCATGGTTTCCATTTGGAATGGTCGAAAAAGCATGGGACGCATCTGCGGTCCCCTCTTTTACATGGCGCACACTGGATGAGATACTGTCGGAGTAGACTTCTGTGTTGGAACTGTCGATGCCCATGAGGTCAAACACGAGGTCCGATGCCAGCTCTGTCGCGGACGCTTTGGAGCCGGATGAAATGATTTTCCCCTTCAACTGGTTCACAGACGTAAGGCCTGAGGATTCCAGCGCCGCCCAACCGGATACTTCCTGGTAGCATGCCGCCAGCACACGGAGATTTTCCAGTGGCTCACCCTCAAAACTATACGCGCCGTTCACCGCATCATAAGCCACGTCTCCGGAAATCAACGCAAGCTCGATGTCGCCCTCTGAAACGTTAGACGCATTGATCATGGATCCCTTTGATGGTTCTAATGCCACATGGATTCCCGGCACGGTATTGTTGATGACTGCCGCCACCGCTGCTCCTGCCAGATGCACCAGTCCACTTTCCTCGCCGGTTCCCATGGTCAGTGTTCCGGCCTCGTATTCCAGTGCCGGTCCCTCGGAAACATCCGCCGGAGCGCTGCATCCAGAAAGCACCATTGCTGCTGCCAGAACTGCTGCCGCGCATCTTTTTCTATTTTCTCTGCCTCGTTTCCCGAAACCGTACATGCTCAATTCTCAAACCTCGTCATTTTCATTTTCTATGATTGCAAATCAGTCCTTCATTATTATATAATACCTTTAATCTGCCTTGCAACCGTTTTTATGAGTTTCTTGTAAGGACGCTCTGCCAGTGCTTCTGGCAAGTTCAACATTCCAGGCAGCAATCTTTTCGACAAACAGGAGGCATCATGCGAACCGACTGGAACGGGAAACCATACCATTCACTGGATTACCATCTGAAGGAGACCTTCGGAACAAAAGTATATAAGCTGGCACTGGACGGCGGCATGACCTGCCCGAACCGGGACGGCACCATCGGAACCGGCGGCTGTATTTTCTGCAGCGAGGACGGCTCCGGCGATTTTGCCGCAAAACGAGAGATTTCTGTCCGTGCGCAGGTGGATGCAGCGAAATCGAGGGTTACAAGAAAGATGGGGACGGATGGCCCGTACATCGCCTATTTCCAATCCTACACCAACACCTATGCTCCTCTTCCCTACTTAGAGTCGCTCTTTACTGAGGCAATCTCTCTTCCGGAAATCTGTGCGCTCTCCATCGGCACAAGGCCAGACTGTCTCCCCGACGAGACCATCGAACTTTTGGCCCGTCTGAACAGGGAAAAACCAGTCTGGATCGAGCTTGGTTTGCAGACCATTCATGAAAAAACGGCAGAATTCATTCGCCGCGGCTACCAATTACCGGTCTTTGAAGATGCATTCCGCCGCCTGAAATCCGCCGGTCTTACGGTCATTGTCCATGTGATCCTTGGACTTCCTGGCGAGACAAAAGAAGATATGCTCCAGACGATCCGGTATCTGGCTGCTCTTGAACATAACGGTGCCAGACTTGATGGGATCAAGCTGCAGCTCCTTCATGTTTTAAAAGGCACAGACCTCGATTTGCTCTACCGATCCGGTGCATTCCGGACCATGGACCTTGATGAATATCTGGAACTGGTCGGCGACTGCCTGAAACTTCTTCCGCCGGAAATGGTCATCCACCGAGTCAGCGGCGATGGTCCAAAATCCATCCTGACCGCGCCTCTTTGGAGCGGAAATAAGAGACTGGTGCTGAATTCTATGGCAAAATATTTCAAAGAAAACAAGATCCACCAGGGACAGCTCTGTGAAATCACATCGCACTAGTCAGTTGCCCGAAAAAGACTCTCAAGATACCCAATTTTACAATTTTCGGTATCTTGAGAGTCTCTTTTTTTGATATAGATACTTTCTACAGATAAAAAGTACCCGTGTCTTCTCTTATTTTAGCATTCCTATTATAGTGCCACGATAATACCGCCATCGTTCGCATAAACCGTAGCAACTCCGGCTGTATCCGTAATCACAACTTCTCTGAACTTTGCTTTCGCGCAAAGCAGTTCTTTCACATACTGTGCTCTCTCCGACGCATTTACATGGGAGATCACAAGACGTTTTTCCTCTGTTTTTCCGCCCTCATTCACCACATACTCGGCCATCTTCTGAAGTGCTTTGTTGATTCCGCGGGCCTGATCTCGCTTGATGATCTCGCCCTTATAAGCACTCATGATCGGTTTAATATTCAGAGTCGTCGCGATAAATGCTGTAAGGCCGGTAAGTCTTCCGTTCTTCTTTAACGTATCCAGAGTTTCCAGCACAAAGAAGGTCTTCATCCTGTCTCTGTATGCATTCGCCTCTTTTTCAATCTCCTCAAACGGCAATCCCTTTTCGCAGAGATCACGAATGAACAGAGCGATATTTAACTC
>JAFUMF010000012.1 GCA_017482945.1 Lachnospiraceae bacterium | reverse complement strand
TACTGCTCGTATGGAAGGAAAACATTTTCAAGGAAAATCGACAGACCATCCGCTGTACGCACTCGTTCAATATAAATCAGAAGTGCATCATGCTCCAGCCCGAAAAATTCCGCCTCGTCCTCTCTCGCCGGAACGATCTGTCTGTTTAAAAGATGCGCACCTGCCTTCATTCCATATGCTTCACAGGTCTTAGTGAAACTCTCAAGTTTTTTTCCGGCAAATTTGCGGTGGATTCTCGGGGTACTTACAAAGGTTCCACGCCCCTGCATTTTTACCAGATATCCCTCATTGCAAAGTTCTTCCACCGCACGGCGGATCGTAATTCTGCTTACTGAATACTCTGCACTGAGTTCCGGCTCAGCCGGAATCTTTTCCTTCGGCTTATATTTTCCACGCTGAATCGCAGATTTTATATCTTCTTTTACCTGCTGGTACAATGGTACGATCGCATTCTCCATAATCAGTATTCCTCCTCACATCTGTATCACCAAGACATTATCATCATTACATTCGTCATAGAACATTATAATCTATATCTTAATCATACATATTTTTTCACTTCTGTCAAGCATTTGCTTCGGTATGTTCCCATCCAGATGCACTGTCACAGAACGGTACCAACAACTTCAACATTCTGGAAGTAATAAGAAAGAAGGTTTTTATAATCCTTCCCCTCTTTTTCCATCTCATTGGCCCCAAATTGCGAGAAACCATACCCATGTCCAATCCCTTTACAGATCACGCGTATCTTCCCATCCAGCTGTTCGAACGAAAAACAAGAAGAGGACAACCCCAGCGCATACTGTACTTCTTCTCCGGTATACGTCTTCTGCCCGATCTGTACCTGTTTGACATAGCCGGCCCCATCCCGCTCAACGATCTGAATTTCATCAGGCAGCTGCTCCTCGCTGACCGGAACAGCGCCTGGAATCGAATTGATCCTTTCAGCAAAACCATATTCTGTAAACACAGGTAGACTCCGGTATCCCTCCGCCTCCAGGTCCCACGGACTTTCTGCCTGCTTCAAGTAGGGATACCCATCGCCCCGGCTCCTTGTTTTCCCAGCTGAAGCATAACAAAACAGCGGCTCGATCATCTTTCCTTCATAGATCAGATACATCCCCTCGGTCTCACTCACCGCTGTTTTTAATTTTCCATACATACCGGCAAACTCCGTCTCGCCCCACAGTTTCTCCATCTGCTCCAAGCTCCATGCGTCCATGTCCAATTCTTCCTCATAGACCTGGTCTTTCCCACCCATCACATCATAAATATACGTCCGGGCCAGGATCGCCTGGGCTTTCAATGTCTCAGGGCCAAAGTCCGCCGGAATCTGAGCTGCCAGCACATGGATCAGGAATTCTTCCACAGAAACAGCTACTTCCCTCTCATCCCGCCGGACTACAATTCTCCTCTCTCCCGCAGGAATCCCAAAAGACTCCGGACTGCTTTCTGCCGCAGCCATCGCTGTGGTGGCCGCACTCCCTCGTTCCAGCCTGCCTGTCCAAGCCAATGTCGTCACATAAGGAATCATCACCATGAAAAACAACACAACCAGAAACCGCCGCATAATCCTCCCTATGGGCATAAAAAGCCCGCCTCACATACTTTTTACAAGTCTATGAGACGGGCTGTTTTTTTAGAACTATATTACTTTAACTCAACTGTAACTTTCTCAAGTTTCCAGATATCGTCAACGTACTGCTGGATCGTACGGTCAGAAGAGAACAGACCTGCGGAAGCTGTGTTGAGCATTGCTGTTCTTGCCCACCACTTCTCGTCGCGGTATTTCTCATCAATCTTCTTATGAGCATCTGCATAGGAGCGGAAGTCCTTTAAGATGAAGTAAGTATCTGCACGGTCGCTTGCCAGTGTGTTGAGGAGAGAGTTGTAAAGGTCGCGGAACAGTTCCGGATCCTGCGGAGCGAAGTAGCCGTTGATCAGCTGCATCAGCACGCGGCGGATATCCTGGTCGTTGTTGAAGATATCCATCGGATTGTAGCCGCCATTCTTCTCCCAGTTGATGATCTCGTCGGAAGATGCGCCGAAGATGAACATGTTCTCCGGACCAACTTCTTCAGACATCTCAACGTTAGCGCCGTCCATAGTACCGATCGTAAGGGCACCATTTAACATGAACTTCATGTTACCTGTACCGGATGCCTCCTTGGAAGCTGTGGAGATCTGCTCAGATACATCTGCAGCTGCGAAGATCATCTCAGCGTTGGATACACGGTAGTCTTCGATAAATACAACTTTAATCTTGCCGCCGATGGACTTATCGTTGTTGATTACGTCAGCAACAGCGTTGATTAACTTGATTGTAAGTTTCGCTCTCTTGTAACCAGCAGCAGCCTTAGCACCGAAGATGAATGTTCTCGGGATCATATCCATGTTCGGGTTGTCCTTTAACTGGTTGTAGAGGTACATTACGTGGAGGATGTTCATAAGCTGACGCTTATACTCGTGTAATCTCTTAACCTGTACATCGTAGATGGAACGCGGGTTGATCTCGATACCGTTGTGCTCCTTGATGTACTCAGCGAGACGCAGTTTGTTCTGATACTTGATGTTCATGAACTCCTGCTGGCACTTCTCGTCATCCACGAATACTTTTAACTTGCTGATCTGGGACAGATCTGTGATCCACTCGCTGCCGATCTTATCTGTTACCCAAGCTGCAAGCTGCGGGGTGCCGTGAAGGAGGAAACGTCTCTGTGTGATACCGTTTGTCTTGTTGTTGAACTTCTCCGGCATCATCTCATAGAAGTCTTTTAACTCCTGGTTCTTTAAGATCTCTGTGTGAAGTCTAGCTACACCGTTTACAGAGAAGCTGCCTGCGATTGCAAGGTGAGCCATACGAACCTGTCCATCGTATACGATAGCCATCTTCGCGATCTTATTCTGGTCGCCCGGATATGCTTTCTTGATTTCTTCGATGAAACGACGGTTGATTTCCTCTACGATCTGGTAGATACGCGGAAGGAGACGGGAGAACAGCTCGATCGGCCATTTCTCAAGTGCTTCAGCCATGATTGTATGGTTTGTGTAAGCACATGTCTTTGTTGTAACTTCCCAAGCCTCATCCCAGGAAAGGCCCTCTTCGTCAACGAGGATACGCATTAACTCAGCTACTGCTACTGTCGGATGTGTATCGTTCATCTGGAATGTAACCTTCTCGTAGAGCTTCTTGATGTCGTCGTGGTTCTCTTTATATTTTGCTACTGCACGCTGTACGCTTGCAGAGATGAAGAAGTACTGCTGTTTTAAGCGCAGCTCTTTACCTGCATAGTGGTTGTCGTTCGGGTAAAGAACTTCAACGATTGTCTTAGCAAGGTTCTCCTGCTCAACTGCCTTCTGGTAGTTACCCTTATCGAAGTCAGCAAGGTTGAATGTGTTTACCGGCTGTGCATCCCAGATACGTAAGGAGTTCACAACGTTGTTGCCATAACCTACGATCGGAATATCGTACGGGATCGCCATTACGGACTGGTAGCCCTTCTGTACGAAGTTGTTCTTCTTGCCATCCCAAACTGTCTCAACGTAACCGCCGAATTTAACTTCTGTTGCATACTCAGCACGACGGATCTCGAACGGATAACCATCCTTTAACCACTCATCCGGTACCTCGATCTGGTAGCCATCTGTGATCTGCTGCTTGAACATACCGTAACGATAGCGGATACCACAGCCGTATGCCGGATAGCCAAGTGTTGCAAGGGAATCAAGGAAACATGCTGCAAGACGGCCGAGACCACCGTTACCAAGAGCCGGGTCTCTTTCCTGATCTTCGATCGCATTTAAGTCGAAGCCAAGTTCTTTTAATGCCTCTGCAACGTCCTTGCTCTCGCAAAGGTTGATGATATTGTTACCAAGGAAACGTCCTGTTAAGAACTCCATGGACATGTAGTAAACGATCTTCGCATCCTGCTTGTCGTATTCTTTATGTGTTGCGATCCATCTGTCGATGATCATGTCTTTTACAGCCAGGGATACTGCCTGATAAACCTGCTGCGGTGTTGCTTCGTCGATTGTTTTACGATATAAACTCTTTACATTGTAAACGACGTCTTTTTTGAACGCTTCCTTGTCAATTCTGTAGTTCACGTCAAAGTCCTCCTGTTTCTTATCATACGGCCCCGCATAAGTCCCCACATATGCGGGACCGCTAAGTTTTACTTTACTTTGCCTTAAATTTATGTCGCTTGTATTGTGTCTTTTTCCGTTTTTTTACGTTTTTGTTTCTTTTTTTATTTTGTTACTTTTGCAACTCCGAGCATTACATCTTCACCGTTGATGTTCCACTCTTTTGTATATCCCTGCATCTCGCCGAGAGTAATGCGGTCAGCCAGAACTTCTTCTTTCAGCTCATCTGCATACTTCTTGATGATGTCAGCGATCTTATCGTTGTTGTTTACGTATACGTAAATGTGATCCATTACTTCGAAGTCAGCTTCTTTTCTCATTGTCTGGATCTTGCTGATGATCTCTCTGTAGAAGCCTTCCTCTAAAAGTTCCGGTGTCATCTGGGTATCCAGAACGACTGTGATCGTGTTGTCACCTTCGGACACAAAGCCCTCTGTCTGAGCCATGTCGATGAGCAGATCGTCTTTTGTAAGAACAACCTCTGTACCATCGAAGTCAAATGTGAGTGCACCCTTCTCATTTAAAGTATCCATAGCTGCATTGCCATCTAACTCTGTAAGAGCTTTTCTGATGTTGCCAAGCTGTTTTCCGTATTTCGGACCAACAGTCTTAAGCTGCGGCTTGAATGTGTAGGATGTGAACGCACGCACATCGTCTGTGAACTCTACGCTCTTCACATTTAACTCATCCTCGATGATCTCCTGGTAGAACTCCGGAAGTGCCTGCGGCGCCTTCACGAACATCTTGCCGATCGGCTGACGATTCTTGATATTGGCTGTGTTTCTTGCTGCACGGCCCATAACAACGATCTTAAGAACCTCATCCATCTTCTCTTCCAGCTCTTTGTCGATCATTTCTTCATGAACGAGCGGGAAGTCGCAGAGGTGGATACTCTCGATCGCATTCTCATCGATGCTTCTAACCATGTTCTGGTAGATTTCTTCTGTCATGAACGGTACCATCGGAGCAGCAGTCTTGGAGATCTCAACAAGTGCTGTATACAGAGTCATATACGCATTGATCTTGTCCTGCTCCATGCCTTTTGCCCAGAAACGCTCACGGCTTCTTCTTACATACCAGTTGGACATATCGTCCACGAACTCCTGAAGTGCTCTTGCAGCTTCCGGAATTCTGTAGTTCTCAAGGTCGTAATCAACTTCCTTGATCGTGGAATTTAATTTGGATAAGAACCACTTATCCATTACGGAAAGTTTCTCATAATCCAGTGTATACTTTGTTGCATCGAAGTTATCGATATTTGCATAAAGTACGAAGAATGCGTAAGTATTCCAGAGAGTTCCCATGAACTTTCTCTGACCTTCCATTACAGCTTTGCCATGGAAACGGTTCGGTAACCACGGAGCACTGTTGATATAGAAGTACCAGCGGATCGCATCTGCACCGTATTTCTCCAGTGCCTCGAACGGATCGACAGCGTTTCCTTTAGACTTACTCATCTTCTGGCCGTTTTCATCCTGAACGTGACCTAAAACGATAACGTTCTGGTACGGCGGCTCGTTGAATAACAGTGTGGATTCCGCAAGCAGGGAGTAGAACCATCCACGTGTCTGGTCAACCGCCTCAGAAATGAACTGAGCCGGGAACTGCTGCTCGAATAAATCCTTGTTTTCAAACGGATAATGGTGCTGAGCGAACGGCATTGCTCCGGAGTCGAACCAGCAGTCGATAACCTCCGGTACGCGGTGCATTTCTTTCCCGCATTCCGGACATGTAATTGTCACTGCGTCGATATGCGGACGGTGTAACTCTACGCCGCCTTCCGGATAATTGCTGCTCATGCTCTTTAACTCTTCACGGCTGCCGATGCAGTGCATATGACCGCAATCACAGGTCCAAACCGGAAGTGGTGTTCCCCAGTAACGGTTTCTGGAGATACCCCAATCCTGAACGTTCTCCAACCAGTCACCGAAACGGCCTTTACCGATGGATTCCGGGATCCAGTTGATCTTGTTGTTGTTCTTGATCAGGTCTTCTTTCACTGCTGTCATCTTGATGAACCAGGACTCACGCGCATAGTAAATGAGCGGAGTGTCACATCTCCAGCAGTGCGGGTAGCTGTGCTCGAATACCGGTGCTTCAAATAAAAGACCGTTTTCTCTTAAGTCTTTTAATATCATCGGATCAGCTTTCTTACAGAATACGCCAGCGTAGTCTGTCTCAGCTGTCATCTCACCTTTACCATCAACGAGCTGTACGAACGGAAGATCGTATTTACGTCCTACCTGGGCATCGTCTTCACCGAATGCCGGTGCGATATGAACAACGCCAGTACCGTCTGTTAATGTTACGTAATCAGCACATGTTACATAGTATGCTTTCTTATTCTGCTTCTTGCAGATCTCAACCGCATAGTTGAATAACGGCTCGTACTCCTTGTACTCCAGGTCTTTACCTGTGCATGTCTCAAGGATTTCGTATGCCGGTGTACCGTTTTCCTTGTCAGCAAGCTTTCCGAGAACGGTATCTAAAAGTGCTTCCGCCATGTAATATACATTGCCGTCAGCAGCTTTTACTTTTGCGTAAGTCTCTTTCGGGTTTACGCAGAGCGCGATGTTACTCGGCAGAGTCCACGGAGTTGTGGTCCATGCTAAGATGTAAGCATCCTCGCCTTTTGCTTTGAAACGAACCACTGCAGAACGCTCTTTTACGTCCTTGTAGCCCTGAGCTACTTCGTGGCTGGAAAGCGGAGTACCGCAGCGCGGGCAGTACGGAACGATCTTGAAGCCTTTGTAGAGAAGGCCCTTGTTCCAGATCTCTTTTAATGCCCACCACTCGGACTCGATGTAGTTATCATGGTAAGTTACATATGGATCATCCATATCAGCCCAGAAACCAACGGTGCTGGAGAAGTCCTCCCACATTCCTTTGTATTTCCAGACACTTTCCTTACAGTGCTCGATGAACGGCTCAAGACCATACTCTTCGATCTGCTCTTTACCGTCCAGACCAAGCATCTTCTCAACTTCCAGTTCAACCGGAAGTCCATGTGTATCC
>JAFUMF010000137.1 GCA_017482945.1 Lachnospiraceae bacterium | reverse complement strand
GTTCTGCTCCGGTTGAGAGCGAAGTGAAAAAAACTGGTCTGAACTTCGACTTCCTGCAAAAGCTCGGTAAAGTACTTATGACAGTCATCGCGGTGATGCCGGCTGCAGGTCTTATGCTTAGCGTTGGCAAACTGCTTCAGATGGCAGGCGCTGATATTTCTCTTCTGATGACGATCGGAAGCACCATGGAAAATATTGGCTGGGCCATCATCAATAACTTACATATTTTATTTGCTGCTGCCATCGGTGGTTCCTGGGCAAAGGAACGTGCAGGCGGTGCATTTGCAGCAATTATCTCCTTTATTTTAATTAACTGTATTACAGGTGCAGTATTCGGTGTTTCCAGTGCAATGCTCTCTGATCCGACTGCAACTGTAACATCCTTCCTCGGACAGGAAATGCTTGTAGAAAACTACTTTACTTCCGTCCTTGGAGCTCCGGCCCTCAATATGGGCGTATTTGTTGGTATTATCTCCGGTTTCGTCGGCGGCGTTGTTTACAACAAGTACTACAACTTCCGCAAACTTCCGGATGCGCTCTCTTTCTTTAACGGTAAGAGATTCGTCCCATTAGCCGTGATCGCATATTCCTCCCTTATTTCTCTGATCATGGCACTTGTATGGCCTGTGGTTCAGACCGGAATTAACGCTTTTGGTGTATGGATCGCCAACTCGTCCTCTACCTCCCCGATCCTTGCACCGTTCATTTATGGAACATTAGAGCGTTTACTCCTCCCCTTCGGTCTGCACCACATGCTGACAATTCCGATGAACTACACATCCTTCGGCGGAACTTACATGATCCAGACCGGTATCAACGCCGGTGCGGAAGTATTCGGACAGGACCCGTTATGGCTTGCATGGATCACAGACCTGATCAACTTCAAAGATGCAGGTGATATGGTTCAATATGAAACACTGTTAACAACCGTAACTCCGGCCCGCTTCAAAGTCGGCCAGATGATCGGTGCGACAGGTCTTCTTCTCGGTATCGCACTGGCTATGTACAACCGTGTGGATGCGGATAAGAAAAAGAACTACCGCTCCATGTTCGTTTCCACAGTATTGGCTGTATTCTTAACAGGCGTTACAGAACCGCTTGAATTCATGTTCATGTTCTGCGCACTTCCGCTCTACGTTGTGTATGCACTGTTACAGGGATGCGCCTTCGCCATGGCCGGAATCATTGACTTACGTTTACACTCCTTCGGTAACTTAGAGTTCTTAACTCGTGTCCCGATGTCCTTAAAAGCCGGTCTTTCTGGCGATATTGTGAACTTCTTGATCTGCTGTGTGGCATTCCTGGCGATCGGATATGTAGTTGCATACTTCATGATCGATAAGTTTCAATTTGCCACACCGGGCCGCCTCGGTAACTACACAGACGAAAACGAAGATTCTGAAACTGCAGCAGCGCCGTCCTCAAACAAATCTGGCGGTAACAGCCAGCCTGAGCGCATCATCGCTCTCCTCGGCGGCCGCGAGAACATCACACTGGTAGATGCTTGTATGACTCGTCTGCGCGTTACGGTAAAAGATCCGTCCAAGGTTGCCGATGTAGCTGCATGGAAAGCAGAAGGCGCTCTTGGACTTGTGAAAAAAGATAACGGCATTCAGGCCATCTACGGACCGAAAGCCGATGTGTTAAAATCCGATATCAACGATATTCTTTAACGTTGATCTTTCAGAAAGGAAGAATGACCTACGAAACTATTAACGATTAACACCCACAGCCTCCAGGAGGAAAATTATCCGCGGAAACTGGAGCAATTTATTGACATAATCATGAAAGAACGGCCGGATATCGTGGCCATGCAGGAGGTTAACCAGTCTATAAGCGCACCATTAGCAGGCAAACCTCTCCTCTGCGGCTACGTACCTTACAAAGAAAACGATGTTCCGGTCCGCGAAGATAACCATGCTGCCCAGGCTGCTTTCCGTTTCCATTTTGCTGGACTCCATTGCTCCTGGACATGGATCCCGGCAAAGATCGGCTATGGAAAATATGATGAAGGAATGGCAATCTTCTGCTTCAATGATAAGATTGCTGACATCGATTCCTTCTATATTAGTAAGTGTCATGATTATGAGAACTGGAAAACTCGAAAAGTACTGGGAGTCCGCACTGCCCATAATAACAGCTGGTATTACACGGTTCATATGGGCTGGTGGCAGGATGCGGAAGAACCATTTCTCTCCCAGTGGGAACAGTTCGATTCTTCATTGTACAACAAACGTGACGAGGGAACCCTATGGCTCATGGGCGACTTTAACAGCCCGGCGGAGGTCCGCGGCCAGGGATATGACTGCATCTCCCACTCCTACTGGTATGACACTTACCTTCTGGCCGATGAAAAGGATGACGGTATCACCGTCGAAGGAGTGATCGATGGCTGGCGGGAGCTGATCAAAGATCCTTCTTCCCCAAAAGGCATGCGCATCGACCACATCTGGTGCAGCAAACCGTTGCAGGTACGCTCATCAAAAGTCATGTTCAACCAAGTGAACGGGCCTGTGATTTCCGATCACTTTGGCGTCATGATCGAGCTATAATGTACTGGCCAAATTGCCGACACCTTTAAAACTCACGATTTTAATCCACTTTTGAAAATAACGAATCCTACATCAGGAGGCAGCAAACATGAACAGAGCCGCTGGCATTTTACTTTCTATTACTAGTTTACCTTCCACATACGGCATTGGCTGTTTTGATAAGAGCGCATACGATTTCGTCGACTGGCTGAAAGAAGCCGGCCAGACCTACTGGCAGATCCTTCCCCTGGGACCGACCAGCTACGGTGACTCCCCGTATCAGTCCTTCTCCACATTCGCTGGAAATCCTTACTTCATTAGTCTGGAGACACTGATCGAGGAAGGCGTCCTCACAAAAGAAGAATGTGAGGACACTGATTTCGGCGACGACGAACAGGACATTGACTACGAAAAGATTTACAACAGCCGTTATCCGCTCCTCAGAAAAGCTTATGAGCGCAGCAACATCAGTGAAAATCCCAATTATCAGCGATTCATGGCCGAAAATGGCTGGTGGCTCTCTGACTATGCGTTGTTCGTAGCCGTAAAAGATCGCTTTGACGGTGCCCCGTGGACCGAATGGGCCGAGGACATCCGCCTTCGCTATGGTTATTCCATGGAATATTACCGTGAAGAACTGTACTTTGACATCGAGTTTCAGCAGTATTTGCAGTTCAAGTTCTTCGAACAATGGAATGCTTTAAAATCTTACGCCAATCACAAAGGCATCAAGATCATCGGTGATATTCCGATCTACGTTGCCATGGACAGCGCAGACGCATGGGCACATCCGGAATTGTTCCAGCTGGATGAACGGAATGTTCCGGTGGCCGTTGCCGGCTGTCCACCTGATGGATTTTCCGCGACTGGTCAGCTCTGGGGCAATCCCCTTTACAACTGGGACTACCACAGAAATACCGGTTATGAATGGTGGGTATCCCGCCTCTGGTACTGTTTCCACATGTACGATGTTGTGAGGATCGACCACTTCCGCGGCTTTGATGAATACTTCTCGATTCCATACGGCTCCGAGACTGCATTGACGGGCCACTGGGAAAAGGGGCCTGGAATCGAGTTGTTCCGCCGCGTAGAGGAATGTCTCGGATGGCATGAGGTCATCGCCGAGGACCTCGGTTATGTGACGGATTCCGTCCGCTGGTTGGTAAAAGAAAGTGGTTTCCCGGGCATGAAAGTATTGGAATTCGCGTTCGATTCCAGAGATTCCGGATCCGCAAACGACTACCTTCCGCACAACTATACAGAAAACAGTGTCGCTTACACGGGTACTCACGACAATGAGACCATCGTTGGCTGGTTCGATACCATTATGGAAAGCGAACGTCAGATGGCAAGAAATTATCTTTGTGACCACTACACTCCTGCCAGCGAGCTTCACAAATCATTCATCGCGACCGTGATGCGGAGCAATTCCAGGACCTGTATCATCCCGATCCAGGATTATCTCGGACTTGATAACAGCTGCCGCATGAATAAGCCTTCCACGGTCGGAACAAACTGGCGCTGGAGACTTACAAATGAGGATCTTTCCCATGCGCTTTGCGAGGAAATCCTTACTATGACAAAAATATATGGCCGCATGAACTGGAGCGAATAACTAACGTTCATCTGCGGAGCTTTGGCCCAAAGACCAGGCTCCGCAGCCAATAAATCTAATCAACCAAATTCTAATCAACCAAATTCTAATCAACCAAAGCTTCCATCGGTTTCTTGGAAGAATGCCAATGGACAAAAACTATGTAACAAATGAGGAGGTTATAAGTATGAAACAGTTTCTTTACACCATCACAGACCCGCTTGGGATCCACGCAAGACCGGCTGGACTTCTCGCAAAAGAGGCTAAAAAATTCGGCGCAGCATGTACCATCACGAAGGACGGACAGACAAAAAAATTAACACAGCTTATGATGATCATGTCCTTAGGTGTGAAACAGGGCGACACTGTAACAATCGCTGCTGACGGAGCTGATGAAGATGTCGCGATCGAAGCGTTAGAGGCGTTCTTTAAGAGCAATCTGTAGGAGGAAACAGACGTGATTTTAATTCAGGGAAAGGGCGTTTCCAAAGGTGTGGAACAGGGGACTCTGTATTTCTATGAGCGTCCTGATTCCACCATTATAAAAGGTTCCAAGTTAGGTCCTGAGGCAGAAAAAGAGCGCTTTGCCAACGCTCAAACGGTTTCCATCGATCAGTTACATGCACTTGCTGAAAAATGTCTTGAAGAAGCAGGCGAGGAAACTGCCATTCTCTTTGAGACACACGCCATGTTTATTGAAGACGATGACTATGTGGAGTGCGTGCTCAATGCGATCGAAGAGGAATCCTGCACTGCCGAATACGCGGTAAATCAGGCCGGCGAACAGTTTGCCGAGATGTTTGCATCCATGGACGATGCCTATATGCAGGCTCGTGCCGCTGATATCAAAGACATCTCCCGCCGACTCTTAGACAACCTGATGGGCATTGTTCCGGGCGGTATCGCGTCTGAGGAACCGGTCATTCTGGCTGCTGATGACCTTGCACCGTCTGAGACTCTCCAGCTTGACAAGTCAAAAATCCTTGGCTTCGTCACTCAGGAAGGCTCCGGCAACTCTCACACTGCCATTCTCGCACGCACCATGGGAATTCCGGCTATCTGCGGAACCGGCAGTGCTCTGGGAAGATCCTATCATGGCCGCCAGGCATATATTGACGGTGAGACCGGTGAAGTATTCATCGAACCGGACGCACTGACACTGGCTGCGCTGAAGGAGAAACATGACAAACAGCTGGAAATGAAACAGCTTTATGAGACTATGAAAGGTCTTGAGGATGTGACACTGGACGGAAAGAACGTCATGCTCTACTGCAACATCGGCTCTCCGGAAGACCTTTCTGCGGTCATCAACAACGATGGCCAGGGAATCGGACTCTTCCGCTCCGAGTTTCTTTATCTCGGTGCTTCCGATTATCCGACAGAGGATGAACAGTTCGAAGCCTACAAGGCTGTTGCAGCAGCTATGAAAGGGAAGCGTGTTATCATCCGTACTCTGGATATCGGTGCTGACAAACAGGTGGACTACTTCGAGATGAAAAAAGAAGAGAATCCGGCCATGGGCGTACGCGCCATCCGTATCTGCCTGAATCGTCCGGAAGTGTTCCGCACACAGCTTCGCGCTCTGTACCGCGCTTCTGCATACGGCAAGGTTGCCATTATGTTCCCGATGATCACTTCCGTATGGGAGGTCAAGGAATGTAAACGTGCCTGCCAGAAGGTCATGGCAGAGCTTGAAAGCGAAGGAATCCCATTCAACAAGGATACAGAAATCGGCATCATGATCGAGACACCGGCATCTGTGTTCGTGGCAGATGCACTTGCTAAAGAAGTGGATTTCTTCTCTGTAGGCACCAACGACCTGACACAGTATACTTTAGCATGCGACCGTCAGGCCAATGACCTTGGAAAATTCTTCGATCCACACCACCCGGCTGTGCTGAGAGCACTGAAGATGGCTGCAGACGCGGCCCACGAAGCCGGAATCTGGATCGGAATCTGCGGCGAACTCGGCGCCGACCCAGACCTGCTCCCCACGTTTTTAGCACTGGGCATCGACGAGTTATCCGTATCACCAACTTCCGTTCTGCCACTGAGAGCAGAACTCAGAAAGAGCATTGCAAAGACCTGTACATTAGAAATGCTCGATTGTTGATGACAAATACCGTTGTTTTTCCTTTGGGAGAGGCCATGTGGTCTCTCCCTTTTGCATCAATCCAAATCGTATCATTGTTCCGAGATCAGATCTCCTGTTTCACAGCCACAAACCCAAGCTCATCCTTCTCAATCCGGATCACAAACGGAAACTGATTGTATTTAATGCACATCCAATAATCCGCCTCTGGGAATATCTCCTGGCGGTCCGGATCAAAGAAATGCTCTCCCCCGTTTGTCCGAAGTCCAGCGATCCGTTCTTCGATATCCGGAAGCTCATTTCCTTCCAGCAGACTCTTCAAATACTCGGCGCAAAGCTCATCCTCCGGATTGGTCCTTGTTCCGGCTGTTCCCATGCTCACGATGGACACGACCTCCGGCTTCCTGGACTTGATATACTGAACAATAGCCTTGGCATTTACAAGACTTCCGGTAATAATTTCCGTTGCATTCTGTGCATTCACAATGCCCTGAGTTCCTGCGCTGGTGGTGTGGATGATGGTCTTACCGGCCACATGGTCCGGTGACACACTGGACGGAGAATTGCCATAATCAAAGCCTTCACACTTCTTACCTCCGCGCTCCCCCACAAGAACACTGCCCGGTATCAATTCATTCAGTCGAAACGCATCCTCAATAGAACCCACCGGCCGAATCTCTTTCACCCCCATATCATGGAGGTAACACTCCAACGAAAATGCCCGGAACACATCAATAATAACAGTCAGTCCCTCAGCCTGCTTTGCTCCCTCAATCAATTGCAGCATATTGATTCTCATCATTTGTCATCCTTTCTCTATATCTGCCAACAGGACCGGGACTATCAAAATCCCGGTCCCGCATATATTATTACTAAAAAGCTATCTCATCCAAAGGAAATCCATAAATCTCGGCACCTGATGACACCAGTCGGCCTCACAATGCGCGCCGCCGATCTGACAGAACACATCCACTGCTGCCCCCTGATCTGCCAGTTTCTTTGCAACATCATGGTTATTTCTTGCAGTCGGACTCTTGGTATCTTCGTGTTCATGGTCCTTGACGCCCCACGCCTCTCTGGTTCCCCAGGAAAGGAAGACGCGAGTATCCGGGTCCACCGGGTATTCTTTGATATCATCATTCAGCTTCGGCATACAGAAACCAATGGCACTGGAAACGCACGCAGCCTTAGAAAATACATGGTTATATTTCACCACTCCAAATAACGCCATCAGACCGCCCATACTGGAGCCGGCAATACCGGTGCACTGACGGTTCGGATAAGTCCGGTATTCTTCATCGATCATCGGTTTAATCTCATCCACGATCCATTTAAAAGTATCATCACCGATGCACTCAAATTCACTGCAGAATCCAGACGGCATCCGGTACGGACAATACTCATTCAGACGCTCACCGGTTCCATGGCCACATTCGATCCCAACAATGATCATATCCTTTTCCCACTGGTCCATAAAATCCTTCACACCCCAGCAGGTACCATAGGTAGCATCTTCATCGAAATACAGATTGTGTCCGTCAAAGAAATACATGACCGGATATTGTTCGTTTGTATCGTTGTAGTTGTCCGGCAAATAAATATGCAGGATTCTGTTCTGTCCAGTCGGTGAATATACGAAATCGCGCTTGATAATCATGAAACATACCTTCCTTATTTATTATTACAATCCTCTTTAGTATAGCATAGTTTTCTCAAATTAAGAAGAACTATCTGAAAGTTTTTGAAAATAATCATTGACTTTCAAACAATGCAAGCGTATATTTTATTCTATAACGCGAAACTAGATTTTTATTACCGGAGGAGCCCATGTTAATTGTAAAGAAATTTGGCGGTACATCGGTTGCCAATAAAGAACGAATTTTTAACGTGGCAAAGCGCTGTATTGCAGACTTTAAAAAAGGTCATGATGTTGTTGTTGTATTATCCGCAATGGGAAAATACACCGACGAACTGATCACAAAAGCAAAAGAGATCAATCCTAACCCGCCAAAGCGCGAAATGGATATGCTGTTTACCATCGGCGAACAGATGTCGGTGGCCCTCATGGCGATGGCTATGGACCAGCTCGGCGTAAGATCCATATCTCTGAACGCCTTTCAGGTGGGAATGCACACAACGAAAACGTATGGAAATGCAAGATTAAAACGAATCGACACCGAACGGATCAAGCAGGAACTGGAGGACCGTAAAATTGTGATCGTCACCGGATTCCAGGGTGTCAACAAATACGATGACTACACGACTCTCGGACGTGGCGGCTCCGACACGACCGCCGTGGCTCTTGCGGCCGCTCTCCACGCAGATTCCTGCGAGATCTACACAGACGTGGACGGCGTGTATACCGCAGACCCAAGACTGGTGCCAAATGCAAGAAAGCTGAACGCGATCACTTACGATGAAATGCTGGACCTGGCGTCCCTCGGCGCAGGTGTTCTCCACAACCGTTCCGTGGAGATGGCAAAGAAATACGGTGTACAGCTTGTGGTGCGCTCCAGTCTCAACGAATCGGAAGGAACCGTAGTGAAGGAGGTAGTAAAGAACGTGGAAAGAATGCTCATCAGTGGCGTTGCCTTAGACAAAAATGCAGACAGAATTTCAGTTTTCGGACTTCCGGATGTCCCGGGTACAGTCTTTAAGCTGTTCAATACTCTTGCGAAAGCAAATATAAACGTAGATATTATTATCCAGTCCGCCGGACATGACGGCACAAAGGACGTTTCCTTTACAGTGTCAGGCGATAATCTGGAAGAGGCGATGGCAATTTTACAGGAGCGCAAGGACTATCTTGGCTTTGAGCGCATCGAATCCGACTGTGATATTGTAAAGCTCTCTGTTGTAGGTGCAGGCATGATGTCCAATCCTGGTGTTGCCGCAAAGATTTTTGAATGTCTGTACAATATTAATGTAAATATTCATACGATCGCGACCTCCGAGATCCGAATTACCGTTTTAATTCCGGCCAAAGATGCGGTCGCAGCCATGAACGCAGTACATAATGCGTTTGAATTGAGAGAATAACATGAAAAATGGGATGACAGCCAGCTATTACACTGGATGCCATCCTTTTTTGTTGCCAGGCAAACATCCTGTGGACGTTTTCCCTGGACTGGGCAAATCCCCCTCGCCCCTTCTATGATTTGATAATAATTGACGTTCTGCAGACCGGACATGTCACCTCAATGCGGCCTTTTCCCTTGGGAACACGGACAATCTTTCCACATTTTTTACAGAGAAATACTTTGTGAGTCTTGCGGTATTCCCATTTTGTTTTAACGAACTGGATGTATCTCATATACACCGCATTCTCTTTTGATCTCGCTGCCACATTCTTCGAAAACACGCGAAACAGTGCATAAAACAGAGCCGCCGTGCTGCAAATGTTAAAAAACTGCTCCCCACTGATAAAATAAACCACATAGAGAACCATGCCAAACATTACAATTGCCTGGCTCAATTGGTCAGCCCCGTTTCTTCCAATCATAAATCTCTCAAGCTTATATCTCCAGTTCTTCACTGTCTGCTCCTCTCTGTGAAACGGCTGTCTTCTACGTCGTATGTAAAATCTGGCCCGCTGATCTCTCAAGCTGTGCCTTCGCCTGTTTCAATTCTTCTGCCTGATCTTCTGTAATTTTATCTACACGAATCTTGGAAAGCAGCTTCTGCAATGCATTGCAGTCATTTTTTAACTGCTTCTTATCCGCTCGGGCAAGCTGCTTATCCTGCTCCTTCATTGCCTGTCTGGTCTTGGAAAGCAACAGATTGGCATCTCCGATCATTTCCAGCGTTTCTCTTCTAAGCTGATCCACACCGGCGTATTCGCTGGCATCATGCATCGCTTTCTCAATTTCTTCATCTGTCATTTTATCATTAGAAGAAACCGTGATGGACTGCGCTTTTCCGGTATCCAGATCTTTCGCAGAAACCATCAAAATACCATTGGCATCAATATCAAACGTAACTTCGATCTGCGGTACACCAGCCGGCGCCCTTTTTATTCCCTTCAGCTTAAACTTACCGATTGTCTTATTATCCTTCGCCATCGGACGTTCACCCTGAAGAACATGAATTTCCACATCCCTCTGATATGGTGCCGCGGTTGTAAACACCTGGGAATATTTCGTCGGCAATGTCGTATTACGCTCAATCAGCCTGGTCGCAATGCCTCCAACGGTCTCAATAGAAAGACTTAACGGAATGACATCCAAAAGAAGAATATTATTTCCGCCTTCCATCGGGAGCATGGCATCACCGCTTAAGGTATTTCCAAGCACTGCTGCACCCTTCGCCACGCACTCATCCGGGTTAATATTTCTGGACGGTTCCTTTCCAGTCAGTCTGCGAACCATATCCTGAACTGCCGGAATTCTTGTAGAGCCGCCGACTAAAAGCACCTGTCCCAGTTCCGACGGGGCCAGCCCTGCATCGCTCAACGCACTGTTTACCGGTCCTGACATCCGGTC
>JAFUMF010000136.1 GCA_017482945.1 Lachnospiraceae bacterium | reverse complement strand
GTGGTTTCCGGCGCCGTCCACTTCCTTGCGTTCGTACGGAGTGCAAGGATAGAAGATGAACGGAACATTACGTTTGATCAGCCAGGAAATATGTCCATGGGCCAGCTTCGCCGGGTAACACTCGGATTCACTCGGAATCGTCTCGATACCAAGCTCGTAGACCTGACGGTTGGACTGCGGGGAAAGGACCACACGGAATCCAAGCTCCTTAAAGAAGGTCGCCCAGTACGGGAAATTCTCGTACATATTTAAGACACGCGGAATTCCCACGATGCCTCGCGGTGCCTGGTCAAGGGTCAATGGCTCATAGTCGAATAAACGATGATATTTATAATTGTAAAGGTTCGGAATATCACGTTTTGCCTTCTCTACACCGAGTCCACGCTCACAGCGGTTGCCGGAGATGTACTGGCGGCCGCCCTCGAAGCGGTTGATGGTGAGAACACAGTGGTTCACACATCCGCGGCAGCGGCTCATGGTCGTGGTGTAGGTCAGGTTGATGATCTTATCGAGGGAGAGCATGGTGGTCTCTTTCGGTTCGTGCATATAGCGCTCGCGTGCAATGAGAGCCGCGCCGAAAGCACCCATGATACCTGCGATATCCGGGCGGATCGCGTCACAGCCTGCGATCTTTTCAAAGCTACGCAGAACTGCATCATTATAGAAGGTACCGCCCTGAACGACCACATTTTTACCGAGATCGGACGCAGTTGTGATCTTGATTACCTTAAATAATGCGTTTTTAATAACAGAGTAAGCGAGGCCTGCGGAAATGTCGGAGACAGTAGCTCCCTCTTTCTGGGCCTGTTTTACGTTGGAGTTCATAAATACGGTGCATCTGGTTCCGAGATCGATCGGGTTCTGGGCAAACAGAGCCTCCTTTGCGAAATCCTGAACAGAGAAGTTCAGGGACTTTGCGAAGGTCTCAATAAAGGAACCACAGCCGGAGGAACATGCCTCGTTCAGCTGAACGCTGTCAACGGTGCCGTCCTTGATTCGGATGCACTTCATGTCCTGGCCGCCGATGTCCAGGATACAGTCAACGTCCGGGTTGAAGAATGCCGCCGCATAGTAGTGGGAAATCGTCTCGACCTCACCTTCATCTAAGAGGAAGGCAGCCTTCAAAAGCGCTTCACCATAACCGGTGGAGCAGGAGTAGGCGATCTTCGCAGTCTTCGGAAGAAGCTCTTTGATCTCTTTCATAGAAGAAATGGCTGTTGCCAGCGGGCTTCCGTTGTTGTTGCTGTAGAAATGGTAAAGCAGGGAACCGTCCTCTCCAACGAGCGCGATCTTTGTGGTCGTGGAGCCGGCATCGATTCCGAGGAAGCAGTTGCCCTCATAAGTTGCCAGGTCGCCGCGTTTTACCTTGAACTGGTCGTGGCGGTCTGTGAACGCTTTGTAATCGGCCTCATCCTTAAAGAGCGGGTCCATACGCTTGACTTCAAATTCCATTTTAATTCCGCCGGACAGATCGTCGATCATCTTATTTAAAGAAAAGACCGGTTCATCCTTGGAATTCATTGCCGCACCCACAGCTGCAAAAAGGTGGGAATGGTCCGGAGCAATGATGTGCTCGTCGGTTAAATTTAAGGTGCGGATAAATGCCTCGCGCAGTTCGGAAAGGAAGTGCAGCGGGCCACCGAGAAAGGCTACATTTCCGCGGATCGGTTTACCGCAGGCGAGACCACTGATGGTCTGGTTGACAACTGCCTGGAAAATAGAGGCAGCCAGGTCCTCGCGTGTCGCACCCTCATTGATCAGCGGCTGAATATCCGATTTTGCGAAAACACCGCAGCGGGCCGCGATCGGATAGATTGCTTTATAATTTTTTGCATATTCATTGAGTCCGGCCGCATCCGTCTGTAAAAGGGATGCCATCTGGTCGATGAAAGAACCGGTACCGCCGGCGCAGATACCATTCATACGCTGGTCAATTCCGCCGGTGAAATAAATGATCTTCGCATCCTCGCCGCCAAGCTCGATGGCAACGTCAGTCTGCGGAGCGTAGTCCTGAAGAGAAGTAGCAACAGCTACCACCTCCTGAACGAATGGAATATGTAAATGGCCGGAAAGCGTAAGGCCACCGGAACCTGTGATGCTTGGACGAAGAGATATTTCGCCGAGAAGATCGCGGCATTTCTTTAAAAGAGACGCCAGAGTCTCCTGGATGTTTGCGTAATGTCTCTCATAGTCTGCAAACAGGATATTATTTTGATCGTCGATGACGGCGATTTTTACAGTTGTGGAACCGATATCGATTCCGAGTCTGTGAATTAAATTCATACGAGCGGGAAAACTCCCGTACCTCCTTTGTGGGGAACACCATCAATATAATCAGTATATTGATCCTTCGTTTCAAATAGTAGACGTTTATAAATAAAAATGGGCTGCTTCTAAATAGCAGCCGGAACTACGTGAGCCAGTTACCAAAACTGCTGGTAGGCTACTGCAACAGTATAGCACAATTTGTCAGGAATGGCAATTGACACATCGGGCAATTAAGTCACTAAAATTGTTAAGAAAGTGCTAAGATTATTAAATTTTTATAGGTGGCCGGAAATGGGGGCAAATGGTTTGACAAAAGGATTAGAGGGGAATTATAATAACAAACATAGATGAATAAAATGGAGTTCTATGTGTAACGTAAGAAAGGAAAGTCAGAATGAATGTATTGAATAAGTTAGAGCGGAAATTCGGTAAATATGCCATTCCGAATCTGATGTATTATGTGGTGATTTTATATGCCATCGGATTGATCATCAGCCAGCTGGCGCCTCAGGTCTATGTGGAGTATCTGATGCTGGATGCCAGCAAGATCTTAAAAGGTCAGATCTGGCGTGTGGTAACATTTTTGATGTGGCCGATGTCCGGAGGCATATTCCTCAATGTACTGGTGATCTACTGCTACTATAATTTAGGAAGAGTTTTAGAGTACATGTGGGGCTCCTTCCGTTTTAATCTGTACTTTTTCATGGGCGTTTTGGGCCATGTTCTTGCAGCGATCATCATTTATCTGGCGTTTGGAATCGTATATCCACTGACAGCGGAGTACTTGAATTTCTCTCTGTTTTTCGCGTATGCGCTCACATTCCCGGATAATCAGTTCTTATTATTTATGGTCATTCCGATCAAAGCGAAATGGCTGGCGCTGTTTGATGCAGCATATTTCGTTTATGGCTTTATCTTCGGTGGTGCAGCGACCAAGATCGCGGTTGCGGTGTCCATGTTAAATGTCTTTGTCTACTTTATTATGACAAGAGGCAGCAGATACAATCCGAAGGAAATCAGAAGAAAACAGCAGTTTAAAGCTCAGATGAACCAGACTGCCCGCGAGGTGAAGAAGACAGGACGCCATCGCTGTGCGATCTGCGGACGTACTGAGCTTGACAATCCGGAGCTGACATTCCGTTATTGCTCCAAGTGTGAGGGCGATTTTGAATATTGCCAAGATCACCTTTATACACATCAGCATGTGGTCAAAGGCGGAATGGATCCGCGGCAGGCCGCTGGGTATCAGAATCAGGAACAGTAGTTTGTAATCGCAGTTTTGCGACAAAGGAGGACATCTTTCATGGTTAAGAAAACAAAAATTATCTGCACAATGGGACCGAACAGCGATAATCGCGAGATTATGAAGCAGCTTGTAATGAACGGTATGGACGTTGCACGCTTCAATTTCTCCCACGGAACTCATGAGGAGCAGAGAGCTAGATACTTACAGCTTAGAGAGGTGGCTGAGGAGGCCGGTGTTCCAATCGCCGCGCTTCTTGACACAAAGGGACCGGAAATCCGCACCTGTACATTAAAAGACGGCAAGAAAGTAACATTAAAAGAGGGTCAGGAATTCGTCCTTACAACAGAAGAAATCGTTGGCGATGAGACTATGGTCCAGATCAATTACGATGGTCTTAATGAAGATGTTGCAGAGGGCAACAGAATTCTCATTGATGACGGTCTGATCGAGCTTCATGTAAAGCGTGTAGAAGGCGCAAAGATTTACTGCCATGTTGTAAACGGCGGTGAACTGGGCGAGAGAAAAGGCGTGAATGTACCGGGTGTGAAGATCAAACTTCCGGCTCTGACGGATAAAGATAAGGAAGACATCCGTTTCGGTATGGAGATGGGCTTCGACTATGTGGCGGCATCCTTCATCCGCTCCGCAGATGCGATCCACGAGATCCGCGAGATCTTAAAAGAGGGCGGATCTTCCATGGGCATCATCGCGAAGATCGAGAACGAAGAAGGCCTTGAGAATCTGGAAGCGATCATTGAAGCCAGTGACGGTATCATGGTTGCCCGCGGTGACTTAGGCGTTGAGGTGGCTCCGGAGAAACTTCCGCATCTCCAGAAAATGATGATCGAGAAGTGCAGCCAGGCATGCAAGGTGGTTATTACAGCGACTCAGATGCTGGATTCCATGATCCGCAACCCGCGTCCGACCCGTGCGGAGGTGACTGACGTTGCCAATGCAGTTTATGACGGTACAGATGTTGTGATGTTATCTGGTGAGACTGCGAATGGTAAGTATCCGGTGGAAGCGCTGAAGATGATGGTTCAGATCGTGACTGAGGCGGAGTCCCACCTGGATGACAGCTTCTATAAGAGAAGACGCGTATCCAAGGACAACAGCCACAGCATTTCCAATGCGATCTGCTACTCTTCCGTGACAACAGCGAGAGCGCTGGATGCGAAAGTCATTCTGTCCCCGACCATCTCCGGCTATACAGCCCGCATGCTCTCCAAGTGGCATCCGGCAACACGGATCATCGGCGTTTCCAATAATATGGAAGCGATCCGCAGAATGCAGCTCTACTGGGGCGTAACACCGTTCCTCGGTACATGGGCAGAGATCATCGATACAAAGATCATGAACGCGATTGATATGTTAAAGGAAAAAGACATGGTCGTGGAAGGTGATCTGGTGGTAGTGACTGCCGGCGTACAGGGCCACTCCAGAAAGAATGAAAAGGCAACAGAGACCAACGGTATCCGTGTGGTTGTTGTAGATTAATCGAATATGAAAACGTCCCCGGAACCACACAGCGGCTCTGGGGACGTTTTGTTTTTGTCATATGATTGCCATGAAAAAACCCTGTACCAGGTACAGGGATTAATCATTAGGATTTCGATTTCAAAAAGGTTTAAGGATAAAGGATTCATTTGTATCGTGCAATTTCTATGGTTAGAGTATAACACACTTTTTTCCAAAATGATTGTATATTCTTTGAATGAATTATGAAGAAATTCTTAAGATTTGACCGAAAATCGAAAGAACCTTGCATTTTTCTGGGTGCACTGTGGAAAAATGGTTAAGATTTTATTGTCCATCGTGGATAAATTCGCAGAAAGTTTGGCCTGGGAATATTCTATTATAAAATAGAAAAGAGTTCAAAGGAATATTCTGTGAATCATGTAAAAGAGCAGATCCGCTGCCGTGATGCCTATACCATGGGACTTACTGGAAAGGGCGTTGGGGTGGCAGTTTTAGATACAGGAATTTTTCCACACCGGGATTTTGATGACCGGATCATTGCCTTTGCCGACATGGTGAACCATCGGGCCGGGCCCTATGATGACTGTGGGCATGGAAGCCATATCTGCGGGATCATCGGAGGAAGCGGACTGGTGTCTGACGGGCGGTATCAGGGGATGGCGCCTGGGTGCAGCCTGGTGGCGCTGAAGGTGCTGGATAAAAAGGGGAACGGATATGTGGCCGATGTGCTGGCCGGGATCTCCTGGATTTTGGAACGAAAAGAGGAACTGGGCGTCCGGATCCTGAACATTTCGGTGGGAGCTGGCGGAAAGCGGAGCATGGGCGAGAATTCGGCTTTGGTGCGCGGTGTGAACCGGGCGTGGGATGAGGGACTGGTGGTGGTTGTGGCAGCAGGAAACAACGGACCGCGGCGGATGTCGATCACGACACCGGGGATCAGCAGAAAAGTGATCACGGTTGGATGCTCCGATGATAATAGAGAGGTTCTGGTCGGCACGAACCGCATGGTGGATTATTCCGGGCGCGGTCCCACATCGGCCTGCATTTGCAAACCGGATGTTGTGGCGCCAGGGTGCAGCGTGGTGAGCTGTGGATATCAGGAGGGGAAATATGCGATTAAGAGCGGGACCTCCATGAGCACGCCCATCGTATCGGGAGCCATCGCCCTCCTTTTAGAAAAGTACCCGGAGATGACCAACCGGGATGTAAAATTAAAACTGATGGAGAGCTCCAGAGACATCGGTCTTCCAAGAAATCAGCAGGGGTGGGGACTGTTGGATGTGGAGAAACTATTATTATAGAAGAAACTGGCACAGGAAGAAAGAGCTGCGCTCCGCGTGTGGAACAAATGGAGCGCAGCGAAAAAAATGTTGAAATGAGGAAAAATGTCGACGTTAAGAAACCGTAAATTAGTCGTGATTTTACTTAAATTTTACATTAGAGGGTTGGAAATTTTACATGGGGGTGTTATTCTAAAACTGTATGGTAAAAACAATATAGAAAAAACTATATGGAGGAAACTATGGATATTTTTGGCGTATTAAGTATGCTTGGCGGCTTGGCACTGTTCCTGTTCGGAATGGACGTTATGGGCGATGGACTTGAAAAAGCATCCGGTGGCCGTCTCGAGAGAATTCTGGAAAAGCTGACAGCAAATAAGCTGATGGCAGTGCTGTTAGGTTTAGGTGTAACAGCGATCATCCAGTCTTCATCTGCCACAACCGTTATGGTAGTTGGTTTTGTAAACTCCGGTATTATGAAACTGGAGCAGGCAGTTGGTATTATCATGGGTGCCAACATCGGTACAACCATGACAGCGTGGTTGATCAGTTTAACAGGTATTGAGGGTGAAAGCTTCCTCTTACAGATGTTAAAACCGTCTTCCTTTGCACCGATCCTTGCTGTAATCGGCGTTGTTTTCACAATGTTCATGAAGAAAGATGAACAGAAAAAGCACCTTGGTTCGGTCCTTCTTGGTTTCATGGTATTAATGACGGGTATGGATATGATGAGTGGTGCGGTAAAACCGTTAGCAAATGTTCCGGAATTTACAGCGCTCTTTACTATGTTCTCTAACCCGGTTCTTGGTGTATTGGTAGGTGCGCTTGTAACCGCGATCATTCAGAGTTCTTCCGCATCCGTTGGTATCTTACAGGCGTTATCTGCGACAGGCGTTATTACATTCGGAAGTGCCCTTCCGATCATCATGGGTCAGAACATTGGTACTTGTGTAACTGCAATGATCTCTGGTATTGGTGCGAATAAGAATGCGAGACGTACAGCTTTAGTACATCTTTACTTCAATATTATAGGTACAGTCTCTTTCCTGTGTGTATTCTATGCGATCAACAGTTTTGTACATTTTGAGTTCATGAACGGCCCGGCAAATGCTGTAAATATTGCGATCATCCATACAATATTCAACTTATTTACAACATGTCTCCTGCTTCCGTTCTCCAATTTACTGGTTAAGATGGCATGCATGACGATCAAGGACGATCCGATTGCAGACGTTCAGACAGAAGAAGAGAGAGCGTTCCGTCTGCTCGACCCGCGTTTCCTTGAGACTCCGGGTTATGCTGTTGAACAGTGTAAGCAGACAGCTGTTGAGATGGCAAAACTTGCAAAAGAAGGTCTCCTTATGTCTATCGACTTATTAGAGACTTTTGATGCGGAAAAGGCAAAGAGAGTCAAAGAGCTTGAGGATCTTGTAGACCGTTACGAGGATGAGCTTGGTTCTTATATGGTAAAACTGAGCCATGCTTCCTTATCCAAATATGACAGCCATACAATCTCCTTACTCCTTCACAGCATCGGTGATTTCGAGCGTATTTCTGACCACAGCATGAATATTTTAAGTGCTGCAGAGGAAATGAATGAGAAGGGTATGGTATTCTCTGATGAAGGTAAGGGCGAGTTACGAGTATTCGTAGAAGCTGTTCGTGAGATCCTTGACCTTACAGTAGGCGCATTTGAGAAGAACGATACAAAGAGAGCTGCTTTTGTAGAGCCGTTAGAGGAAGTTGTTGACGACCTCAACACAATCGTAAAAGCAAACCACATCAAGCGTCTCCAGAGAGGTGTTTGTACAATCGAGCAGGGCTTTGTACTTTCTGATATCTCTACAAACTTAGAGCGTGTATCTGACCACTGTTCCAATATCGCGATCAGCGTTATTGAAATTGACAGAGACGGTTTCGATGCACATGGTTACCTTGAGAACTTAAAGAACGAAAATGACCCGCAGTTCATTGGTCTGGTTGAGTCCTATCGTAAGAAATATGCTCTTCCGACAGCTGCAGCTGAATAATCGTACATACAAATAAGGAAAGGAGGAAAAGGTCATGGCACTGATTTATGCGGTGGAAGATGATAAAAATATTCTGGAAATCGAAATGTTCGCCTTAAAGAACAGTGGTTACCAGGTAGAAGGCTTCGAGTGTGCCCGCGATTTTTATAAGAAGCTGGAAGAACGGATGCCGGATCTTGTCCTTCTTGATATTATGCTGCCGGACGAGGATGGGCTTGAAATTGTCGGAAAGCTCAGAAGACGTCCGGAGACAAAAAAACTGCCGATCATTATGGTGACGGCAAAAACGACAGAAATCGACAAAGTGAAGGGGCTGGATGTCGGCGCGGATGATTATCTGAGCAAGCCGTTCGGTGTCATGGAACTGATCGCGAGAGTGAAGGCAATCCTCAGACGGACCATGGAAGAGGACAAGTTCTTAACTCTCGGAGATGTGTTCTTGGATGATGAAAAGCGAATGGTCTATGTGAAAGACGAGCCGTGCAGTCTGACCTTCAAAGAGTATGAGCTTTTAAAGCTTCTGCTCCATAATGCAGGTATTGTTGTGACCCGCGAGATTATTTTAGAGCGGGTGTGGGGCATCGATTTCGAGGGGGAATCCAGAACCCTGGATATGCACATCAGAACGTTAAGACAAAAACTGGGCGAAGCAGGAACCATGATCCGCACAGTGCGAAATGTTGGTTACATGATTGAGTAGTTCAGTAGGAGTTAGAATATGAAACGGAAGATACATTTGGAGCTTCTGGCAACATCAGCGTTGGCGATTGTGCTGACGCTGTTGTTTGCTTTATACGTATTTTATGGAATCTTTAATGAGCAGGTCATCAATGACCTGAGAGAAGATGCGCTGACATTTAAGAATCTGCATCTCTTTGATAATGTAGAGGAAATTCATCCGGATATTTATGCGTTGAGAACAGAGAGTTTACGAATCACGGTGGTCGGAGAAGACGGAACCGTACTTTTTGATTCCGATGCAGATTCCTGGGAGATGGAGAATCATCTGGACCGTCCGGAGATTCAGGAAGCTTTTCTGGATGGGGAAGCAAGTGCGAGCCGTGAGTCGGAGACCATGTCAAAGAACCTATTCTACTATGCACTGCGGCTTGATAACGGAACGGTCATGCGAGTTTCGCGAGTGGCTGACAGTTTCTTTGCGGTGTCGCAGAATATGCTGCCGTCCGTAGCGGGAGTGTGCGCGATTTTATTCCTTTTATGTTTCACTTTATCCAGCTATTTTACAAAGAGTCTGGTGCAGCCGATCGAGAAGATGGCAGAGAATCTTTCTGAGCCGGGTGTGGAGGTTCCGTATAAGGAACTGGCTCCGTTCATGGCAAAGATCCGCCAGCAGCATGAGGACATCCTGAACAGCGCCCAGATGCGCCAGGAATTTACAGCCAACGTGTCTCATGAATTAAAGACTCCGCTGACGGCGATTTCCGGTTACGCAGAGCTGATCGAGCATGGAATGGCCAGCAAGGAGACAGCGGCAAGATTTGCCGGTGAGATCCATAAGAATGCGGCGCGGCTCTTGTCACTGATCAATGATATCATTCAGCTTTCCCAGTTGGATGGCGGAAAGAAGATGGTGGAATATGTGGACCTGGACCTCTATGCGCTGGCCCAAGAGTGTGTGGATATGCTGGCGCTGAATGCGCAGAAACAGAACGTGACCATGCGGGTCCTTGGGCAGAAATCCATGGTTCTTGCTGATAAGCAGCTGATGGAAGAGCTGGTCTACAATCTTTGTGATAACGCGATCCGGTATAACAACCGGGGCGGTTCGGTGACGGTGACGGTGGATCAGGAAAACGGACACACATTTTTGCTGGTGCAGGATACGGGAATCGGCATTTCCAGGGAGAACCAGGAGCGCGTGTTCGAGCGATTCTACCGGGTCGATAAGAGCCGTTCTAAGGCCACGGGCGGTACCGGTCTTGGTCTCGCGATTGTAAAACATATCGTGTCCCAGCATGGGGCAAAGCTTTCTTTGGAGAGCGAAGAAGGAAAAGGAACATCCATCCGCGTGGAATTTTCGGATCTGATCCCGGGGATGACTCTGTAGGGTGTTTGATAGAAAAATGTTGGAGGAGGTACTGTCACGGTGCCTCTTCTTTTTTTGTTGACTTGGCCGCGGCAATATGATATTTTTAAGGTACATTTCTTGCGGTCCATGGGGCCGGACTCAATCAATTCGGAACATTCTTTGGGAAAATATCTTTCCCGGAAAGCCGTATTTAACAAATGGAACAGCAGACAGGGAGGGATTGCCTATGGGGGCTTGATTTTTCAACTTTTCAGAGATAGTGGTTGACTTTTTTGGGTGATTATATTATGATTAACACAGAACAAATGTTCTGGTGTTTGCGGACGGTGAGAACCGATCCGGTTAGATGGAGGATAGAAAAATGGCAATGAATAAAGATGATAAATTAAAGGCCCTCGATGCGGCGATTACACAGATTGAGAAATCCTACGGAAAAGGTTCCGTAATGAAGCTGGGAGATTCCCGTGCGAATATGAATATTGAGACGGTTCCGACTGGTTCCTTAAGTCTTGATATTGCGCTTGGTCTCGGCGGTGTTCCGAAGGGACGTATTATTGAGATCTACGGACCGGAGTCCAGTGGTAAGACAACGGTAGCGCTCCATATGGTGGCTGAGGTCCAGAAACGCGGTGGTATTGCCGGCTTTATCGATGCGGAGCATGCTCTGGATCCGGTATACGCAAAGAACATCGGCGTAGATATCGATAACCTCTATATTTCCCAGCCGGATAACGGTGAGCAGGCACTGGAAATTACAGAAACAATGGTGCGTTCCGGTGCAGTAGATATCGTGATCGTGGACTCCGTAGCGGCCCTCGTTCCGAAGGCGGAGATCGATGGCGATATGGGCGATGCCCACGTAGGTCTTCAGGCCCGCTTAATGTCCCAGGCATTAAGAAAACTGACTGCTGTGATCAGCAAGACAAACTGTATCGTAATCTTTATCAACCAGCTCCGTGAGAAGGTTGGTATTATGTTCGGTAACCCGGAGACAACGACCGGTGGACGTGCGCTGAAATTCTATTCTTCTGTACGTCTTGATGTAAGAAGAACCGAATCCTTAAAGCAGAGCGGTGAGGTGATCGGTAACCATGTACGTGTGAAAGTCGTTAAGAATAAGATCGCGCCGCCGTTCAAAGAGGCAGAGTTTGATATTATGTTCGGTAAAGGTATTTCCAAAGAAGGCGATATTATCGACCTTGCAGCAAATGCCAATATCGTAGAAAAGAGTGGTTCCTGGTATGCATATAAGGGTGCCAAAATTGGTCAGGGCCGTGAAAACGCAAAACAGTACCTGGCACAGAATCCGCTGATCTGCGAGGAGATCGAGAATCAGGTAAGAGAACTCCATGGACTGGAAGCGCAGCATCTTGCGGTAGATCCTGCAGCAGCCGGTGCAGCGGAGGAATAAGAACGGAAGTAAGATATGAAGGTTTGGAAACAGGAAGAATGGACAAATTCCTCTGTGATGGCCGAAAATGGCCGGACGGAGCGAAATGTAGGAAAACCTCTGAAGGATTTGGCCCAGGTGAAGAACGAGGAAGCCGGGGACAACAATGATCCGGATGAGGCGAAAGAGGCTCGTGAAAAAGCAGTCTATTATCTTCAGTTTTCCGGCAAGACAGAGAATGAGTTACGAAAGAAGCTGGCGGAGAAGGAATTCTCGCCGGCTTCTGTTGACTCTGCCATTGAATTTGTAAAAAAGTACCGGTATCTGGATGATGAGGATTATGCGAGACGGTTCGTGGAAAAGAACGGAAATAAAAAGAGCCGGAAACAGATGATCTATGAGCTCTCCCAGAAAGGTGTTTCCAGAGAAATTCTGGACTTAGTCTTTGAGGATATGGATGTGGACGAGGCGACTCAGATTCTGGCGATTCTTGAGAAGAGGAAATACCCGAGGGAGGGAGCCAGCCGGGAAGAAAAACAGAAGATTTCGGCGTATCTTGCGAGGAAAGGATTCTCCTATGATGCGATCTCTTCTGCTTTAATTCAATTTGCACGGAAAAGCTTAGATTGAGGGCAATTGACTTGACATAATGCCCAAAACCGTTTAGAATTGAAGTGTTGTACAATGAAAACTAAATAAAGGAGGTGCTCCTGTGTCACCAATAATGAGTGCGTTATTAGCAGCAATTATTGTGGCTCCTATTACCTGGCTTGTGGCTGTGGCTTACCGTAAGAAAAGCTATGAAAGC